>NZ_JBFDVL010000009.1:0-94921 GCF_041008415.1 Staphylococcus cohnii species complex 1663 | reverse complement strand
ACATAAAAGGAGCTTAACTTCCAGTTCGAAGAACTGCAAACTGACAAAAGAAAGCGTTTGAAGCTGACGAAGTAAACGAAAGACGAAACGAGCTTACAAGCGGTAAGTGAGTGAGGAAAGCGTGAAATAGTAAAGAGGAATGCATGAGCAAAAACTCATGCATAAGTCATAGTATTTCAATAACATATAAATTTATAAGAAATATAAAAGTCGAACTATCAATAATATATACTAGACTGTCAGTGTTTTGATTAGTGCGTCTGTATGTTCTTTGAGTTGGGATATCGGAATACCACCGAAACCTAGAATAAATTTAACTGTGTTTTGATCACTATCATATTTACTAAATGGTATTATATTTAAATCATTTTCCTTTGCACGTTCTAAGCATTGCCCCATAGTCAAATGATTTTTGACAGTGAGTGTAAAATGCATACCAGCTAAAGCACCATCTATTTTTAATTGCGATTGATAAGGCGTTAATGCATTTAAAATTGTTGTTAGTTTATGGCGATACACGTTCCTCATTTTATTAAGATGCCTTTCAAAACTGCCTGATTTCATAAAGAGTGAAATCATTTTTTGTGTATGTGCCGGCACTGTGTTTCCTTCTTTATTTGCCAAGTTGTCATATTTTGAAAGTAAATTATTTGGTAAAACTAAATATGCAATTCGACAGCTTGGAAATAATGATTTGGAAAAGGTACTAATATATATGACTTTATCTTTAGTGTCTAAACTTTGTAGAGCAGGTATTGGTTTGCCGAAGTAGCGAAACTCAGAATCATAATCATCTTCAATAATGTATCTATCAGTACTTTGTTGTGCCCAATTGATGAGTTGGGTTCTTTTTTTTAAACTCATAACATAGCCTGTGGGGAATTGGTGTGATGGCGTGACATATGCGATATTATTATTGGATTTCTGAAAGGACGTAATTTCTATTCCTGTACTATTTACAGGTACTTGAAGATAAGCAATTTGCTTTTTATCTAGTACTTGCTTAATGGGTGGATAACTAGGATTTTCTATTAAAAAACGACCGTCATTTAAAATGTCAGTTAAAAGATTTATTAGTTGTTCTGTTGAAGAACCGATGATAATTTGTTCAGGTCTACAGTTAACGCCACGACTATTAAATAAGTAATGTGCAATTTCTTGTCTTAATGAAATCTCGCCTTTTGAATTAACATGTTGTAGTAAATCAATTTCTTCATCTTCAAATGCATCTTTTGCATATTTTCTAAATTGTTTCATAGGGAAGTATTCTGCATCAATCTCTGATAAATTAAATGCCAGTGAACGGACTGATTGTGTCACTTCATGATTATTTTTTGAGTAATTATGATGTTGGGATTGGTCCATATTTCTTGCGATAACAGGAAGCGTTTCTATATCTGAAACAAAATAGCCTGAACGCGGTTTGGAGTAAATATATCCTTCATCTAATAAGAGCTGATACGCATGTTCAATTGTTGTATTGCTTACAGATAAATGTTGGCCTAATGCACGTTTAGACGGAAACTTATCTTCAGATTTGTATTGACCTTCTATGATTTGTTGTTTTAAATTTTCATATAAATTAATATAGAGATGATTTTTAGACAATAAACTGACCCCCTAAATTATTTTGAAAGTGCACCTTTTTAAATACCAGTTTATCTTTTAAAATGAATTTAATCAACTAAGTAAAGGGGTAAATAAAATGTCTAAATTTACTGGATCAGAAAGAGTCAAAAGAGGAATGGCTGAAATGCAAAAAGGCGGCGTCATTATGGACGTTGTCAATGCTGAACAAGCGAAGATTGCGGAAGAAGCAGGGGCAGTTGCTGTAATGGCGTTAGAACGTGTTCCTTCTGATATTAGAGCAGCTGGTGGTGTTGCTAGAATGGCAAATCCTAAAATTGTTGAAGAAGTAATGAATGCTGTTTCTATACCTGTCATGGCTAAAGGTCGTATTGGTCATATAACAGAAGCACGTGTACTAGAAGCAATGGGTGTTGACTATATTGATGAATCAGAAGTCTTAACACCAGCTGATGAAGAGTACCACTTACGTAAAGATACTTTTACAGTACCATTTGTTTGTGGCTGTCGTAATTTAGGTGAAGCAGCGCGTCGCATAGGTGAAGGAGCGGCAATGTTACGTACGAAAGGTGAACCTGGTACTGGTAATATCGTTGAAGCTGTTAGACATATTAGACAAGTGAATGCTGAAGTGAGTCGCATAACAGTTATGAATGATGATGAAATTATGACGGAAGCTAAAAACATAGGCGCACCTTTTGAAGTATTAAAATCAATTAAAGAAAACGGTAAATTGCCAGTGGTGAACTTTGCAGCTGGTGGTGTAGCAACACCTCAAGACGCTGCTTTGATGATGGAATTAGGTGCAGATGGTGTATTTGTTGGTTCTGGTATTTTTAAATCAGAAGATCCTGAAAAATTTGCAAAAGCAATTGTACAAGCTACGACGCATTACCAAGATTATGAATTAATTGGTAGATTAGCTAAAGAGTTAGGTACAGCAATGAAAGGTTTAGACATTAATGATTTGTCACTAGAAGAACGTATGCAAGAGCGTGGTTGGTAATATGAAAATAGGTGTTTTAGCTTTACAGGGTGCTGTGAGAGAACATTTGAAGCATATTGAATTAAGTGGACACGAAGGTATTGCCATAAAACATGTGGAGCAATTAGAGGAAATTGATGGGCTCATACTACCTGGTGGTGAATCGACAACGTTACGTCGTTTAATGAATTTATATGGGTTTAAAGAAGCATTACAACAATCTGAATTACCTATGTTTGGCACTTGTGCAGGGCTTATAGTTATGGCAAAAGATATTGTTGGTGAAGAAGGATATCTCAACAAATTAGATATTACAGTCCAACGTAATTCATTTGGCAGACAAGTAGATAGTTTTGAAAGTCATTTAAATATTACTGGCATTGCAGAAGATATAGAAGGGGTATTTATCAGAGCCCCTCATATATCCCAAGTCCATGGGAATGCCACAATATTGAGCTCGATTGGTGAGAAAATAGTAGCAGTTCAAGAAGGACGCTATTTAGGTGTTTCTTTCCATCCAGAGTTAACAGAAGATTATCGCGTAACGCAATATTTCATTGAACATATTGTAGCAAAGGCTACAATTGA
This sequence comes from Staphylococcus cohnii species complex 1663, assembly GCF_041008415.1. NCBI lineage: Bacteria > Bacillati > Bacillota > Bacilli > Caryophanales > Staphylococcaceae > Staphylococcus > Staphylococcus cohnii species complex 1663. The sequence continues at coordinate 91,761 of NZ_JBFDVL010000009.1, read as the reverse complement.
GCAAGTTTAATATAACGTAAAAAAGCAGGTCAATTCCAAAATGGATTGACCTGCTTTTTGTCAGTTTAATTAGATAAAGAAACCTGCGATTGCTGCAGAAATAAATGACACAAGTGTGGCACCAAATAAAAGTTTTAAACCAAAACGTGCTACCATATCACCTTTTTCATTATTAAGCGATTTGATTGCGCCAGAAATAATACCAATAGAACTAAAGTTAGCAAAAGATACAACAAAGACAGAGATTACACCTTTTGCGTGTTCACTGATATTTTTAACTTCATTTAAGCTTTGCATGGCTACAAATTCATTAGATAGTAATTTTGTTGCCATAATAGAACCAGCTTGAACAGCATCGTCCCATGGTACCCCAATTAAAAATGCTAATGGTGCAAATATAAATCCAATTAAAGTTTGGAAATCCCATGTAATACTTCCACCTGAAGCTGCAGTGAAAATAGCACTTACAACACCGTTTAACAAAGCGATAATTGCTATATAACCAATCAGCATCGCACCAACGATTACAGCAACTTTAAACCCATCTAAAATGTATTCCCCTAACATTTCGAAGAAGGACTGTTTTTCCGTCTCACTTTCTTCAACGATTAATTTATCTTCTTTTACATCTACTTTATATGGATTAATAATAGAAGCAATGATAAACCCGCCAAATAAGTTTAGTACTACTGCAGTAACTACATATCTAGGCTCGATTAATGTAAAATAAGCACCGATAATAGAAGCCGATACCGTAGACATCGCGGAAGCAGTCAATGTATAAAGACGTTGTTTAGGGATATGTGCTAATTCTTTTTTGAGTGAAATGAAAACCTCTGATTGACCCAAAATTGCTGCTGCTACCGCATTATATGACTCTAAGCGACCCATCCCATTTACTTTAGAAATGGCTAAACCTAAATAGTTAATAATGAATGGCAATATTCTTGTGTATTGTAAGATACCAATTAATGCTGAAATAAAAACGATTGGTAATAATACATTGAAGAAGAATGGAGGATTTTTAGGATCTACAAATTCAAATCCACCAAATACAAAATTGACACCTTCAGCAGCTTTAGCTAATAAGTAATTAAAGCCATCTGAAATGCCACCAATGACCGTAATACCAAATTTTGTTTTTAATAATATAAAAGCAAATACAAGTTGTATTATGAGTAATAAGCCAATGTATTGCCAGCGAATATTTTTTCTGTCAGAACTAAAGAGTAAAGCTAACCCAAGAAACACAGCAATACCAATTAAACCGATAATAATATGCATAATAATTCATCCCTTTAAATTTTTTCTTAACTCCTATAATACAATAAACAAGCGCTTACTTACATCCAAAATTGAAAAAATTTAAAACATATTGGTTGAAAAAGGTCAAAGTTGGTCATATAATATAGTCAAAGAAGGTCAAAAGAGGTGATAATCATGCATAACATGTCCGACATCATAGAACAGTACATTAAAAAATTATTTGAAGACACCAATGAAGACGTTGTTGAAATTCAACGTGCCAATATTGCACAGCGGTTTGACTGTGTGCCTTCTCAACTAAACTATGTGATCAAAACACGTTTTACAAATGAACATGGTTATGAAATAGAAAGTAAAAGAGGTGGCGGTGGTTATATTCGAATCACTAAAATTGAAAACAAAGATGAAACAGGTTACATTAATCATTTACTTCAACTCATCGGACCATCTATTTCACAGCAACAAGCTTATTACATCATAGATGGTTTATTAGATAAAGCATATATCAGTGAACGTGAAGCAAAAATGATTTACGCTGTAATCGATAGAGAAACTTTAAAAATGGATGTATTATCAAGAGATATTATACGTGCTAATATAGTGAAACGAATATTACATGTAATAAATTATTATTAAAGAAATTAAGAGAGGTGTTTGGTCGTGCTGTGCGAAAATTGTCATTTAAATGAAGCAGAAGTAAAGTTAGCAGTTAAAGGGCAAGATGGTGTACATGAAAAATGGGTTTGTGCCACATGCGCACAAGGCGGTAACCCGTGGACTCAAAACCAACAAATGCAGTCACAAGATGACATTGAAGGTGCGTTTGTAGTAAAACAAATATTACAACATTTAGCAGCGAAACACGGTATTGATTTCGATGAAATTGCATTTAAAGAAGAAAAGAGATGTCCTACTTGTCAAATGACATTAAAAGATATTGCGCATGTTGGTAAATTTGGTTGTGCAGACTGCTACGCAACTTTTAAAGATGACATTGTCGATATTGTACGACGTGTACAAGGTGGTCAAATCGAACACACTGGAAAAACACCACGCTCTTCACATAGAAAGTTAGCTTTGAAAAAACAAATAGAAGAGAAAACAACTTATTTAAATCAGTTAATTGAAGAACAAAATTTTGAAGAGGCTGCAGTTGTTAGAGATGAAATTAAGGCATTGAAAGAAGACAGCGAGGTGAAACATGATGAGTAAGAATGATATCAGCACCCACATTAGTGAGTGGATGAGAGACGAAGCAGAAAGTCCAATCGTAATGTCTTCGAGATTGCGTTTGGCTAGAAATTTAGAAAATCATGTACACCCTTTGATGTTTGCATCCGAACAAGATGGTAATAGAGTGATAAATGAAGTTCAAGATGCGCTTCCTAACATGTTTATACAGAGATTAGACACGATGGACCAGCAGAGTAAATATAAACTTGTTGCGAAACATCTTATCAGTCCCGAGTTAATAAAAAGACCTGCTGCTGCAGTACTTTTAAATGAAGATGAATCTTTAAGCATTATGGTTAATGAAGAAGATCATATACGAATTCAAGCCATGGGAAATGATTTATCATTACAAACATTATATGAAAAAGCTTCCGCACTGGATGACACATTAGACAGTGAGTTAGATGTAAGTTTTGATGAAACACTCGGTTATTTAACAACATGTCCGACGAATATCGGTACTGGTATGAGAGCCAGCGTAATGTTACATTTACCGGGACTTACGATTATGAAGCGGATGAATAGAATCGCTCAAACAATCAATCGTTTTGGATTCACAATAAGAGGTATCTATGGCGAAGGTTCCCAAGTATACGGTCACATTTATCAAATTTCCAATCAACTGACGCTTGGAAAAACAGAAGAAGAAATTATTGAAAGTTTAACTGAAGTAGTACAACAAATTATTAACGAAGAGATGCAAATTCGCGAACGACTTAGCAAGCATAATAAAATTGAAACTTTAGATAGAGTATATCGTTCGTTAGGTATCTTAAAATATAGTAGACTAATATCTATGGAAGAAGCATCATTTAGATTAAGTGAAGTGAAATTAGGTATAGATTTAGACTATATTGATTTAAAAGACTTTAAGTTTAATGAGTTGATGGTTGCTATTCAATCACCATTCTTATTAGATGATGAAGATGATAGAACAGTTAACGAAAAAAGAGCAGATATTTTAAGAGAACATATAAATTAGGAGGTCATGCTATGTTATTTGGTAGACTGACAGAACGTGCACAACGTGTATTGGCACATGCTCAAGAAGAAGCAATTCGCTTAAATCATTCAAATATAGGAACAGAACATTTACTTTTAGGTTTAATGAAAGAACCAGAAGGTATTGCAGCAAAAGTGTTGGAATCCTTTGATATTACTGAAGAAAAAGTAGTAACAGAAGTTGAAAAATTAATTGGTCACGGTCAAGAACAAATGGGTGCGTTACATTACACACCACGTGCTAAAAAAGTTATTGAGTTATCAATGGACGAAGCAAGAAAATTACACCACAATTTCGTTGGTACCGAGCATATATTACTTGGTTTAATTAGAGAAAATGAAGGCGTAGCTGCACGTGTTTTTGCTAATCTAGACTTAAACATTACGAAAGCACGCGCGCAAGTAGTGAAAGCTTTAGGAAGCCCTGAAATGAGCAATAAAAATGCGCAGGCAAACAAATCTAATAATACACCAACTTTAGATAGTCTTGCTCGTGACTTAACAGTAATTGCTAATGATGGCACGTTGGATCCTGTTATTGGCAGAGATAAAGAAATCACACGTGTCATTGAAGTGTTGAGTAGACGTACTAAGAACAACCCAGTATTAATTGGGGAACCAGGTGTCGGTAAAACGGCAATTGCTGAAGGTTTAGCACTTGCAATTGTTAATAATGAAGTTCCTGAAACACTTAAAGGTAAACGTGTGATGTCATTAGATATGGGAACAGTCGTTGCTGGTACGAAATATCGTGGCGAATTTGAAGAACGTTTGAAAAAAGTAATGGAAGAAATTCACCAAGCAGGTAATGTCATTCTGTTCATTGATGAGCTACACACATTAGTAGGTGCTGGTGGTGCAGAAGGTGCAATTGATGCATCAAACATCTTAAAACCAGCGTTAGCTCGTGGCGAATTACAATGTATCGGTGCGACTACACTAGATGAATATCGTAAAAACATTGAAAAAGATGCTGCGTTAGAACGTCGTTTCCAACCTGTTCAAGTAGATGAACCAACTGTTGAAGATACGATTGAAATCTTAAAAGGATTACGTGATCGTTATGAAGCACATCACCGCATCAACATCTCTGATGAAGCTTTAGAATCAGCAGCAAAACTAAGTCATCGCTATGTTTCTGATCGTTTCTTACCAGATAAAGCGATTGACTTAATTGATGAAGCAAGCTCAAAAGTAAGACTAAAAAGTCATACAACACCACCAAACTTAAAAGAGTTGGAACAAGAAATTGAGCAAGTGAAAAATGAAAAAGATGCAGCTGTACATGCACAAGAATTTGAAAATGCAGCTAATTTACGTGATAAACAAACTAAATTAGAAAAACAATACGAAGAAGCAAACAATAATTGGAAAAATAGCCAAAACGGTGCGAACACATCCTTATCTGAAGAGGATATCGGTGAAGTTATCGCTGGTTGGACTGGCATTCCATTAACAAAAATTAATGAAACAGAATCTGATCGCTTGCTTAACTTGGAAGATACGTTACACAAACGTGTCATTGGTCAAAAAGAAGCAGTGACATCAATCAGTAAAGCAGTAAGACGTGCAAGAGCAGGATTAAAAGATCCTCAAAGACCAATAGGTAGCTTTATATTCTTAGGACCTACAGGTGTCGGTAAGACAGAATTAGCACGTGCACTAGCAGAAACAATGTTTGGTGAAGATGACGCAATGATTCGTGTTGACATGAGTGAGTTTATGGAAAAACATGCTGTCAGTCGTTTAGTAGGAGCGCCTCCAGGTTATGTTGGTCATGATGATGGCGGTCAATTAACTGAAAAAGTAAGACGCAAACCATATTCAGTTATATTATTTGATGAAATCGAAAAAGCGCATCCTGATGTATTTAACATCTTGTTGCAAGTATTAGATGATGGACACTTAACAGATACTAAAGGTCGTCAAGTAGACTTCCGTAACACAGTGATAATTATGACATCTAACGTGGGTGCGCAAGAATTGCAAGATCAACGTTTTGCAGGATTTGGTGGCGCATCTGAAGGTCAAGACTATGAATCTATCCGTAAAACAATGATGAAAGAATTGAAAAATGCTTTCCGTCCAGAATTCTTAAACCGTGTAGATGACATCATTGTATTCCACAAACTGTCTCAAGATGAGTTGAAAGAAATTGTAACAATGATGGTAAATAAACTTACAGATCGTTTATCAGAACAAGATATTGATATTATCGTTTCTGATGCAGCTAAAGAACGCATCGCTGAAGAAGGATACGATCCAGAATATGGTGCGAGACCACTTATTCGAGAAATCCAAAAAACGATTGAAGATAACTTAAGTGAGTTAATCTTAGACGGCAATCAAATTGAAGGTAAAAATGTTTATATCGACCATGACGGTAAGGAATATAAATATAACATTAAAGATAGAACAGAAGATGAAAAAGAAAAAGAAACTTCTGAATCATAAAATTAGATAAATCAATATAGGTCATAGTGCCAAAGCGTTTCTCAAGTATTTATTTCAACCTTGAGAAACGCTTTTTTAATTTCAAAAACTACGATACAGTATGGTGAAAGTATGATATGACCTTGTAGGCTAATTTGGATATCAATAAAGTATATCTTTTTGATGGTGCTATAGGCATAATAGTGTTATTTTTAAAAATAGATTTTTGCAATATATTCATTTATATATTACAATATAAAGCTATTTATTTAGCATATAAAATATCAAAATAAATCATTTGTAAATAAAATTTGTTTTTACATAAACATAGGTATAAAATAGATTTGTTCAATAAAGATGGAGGTGCAGTTTTGGCCAAAAAGAAAGTGATTTTTGAATGCATGGCATGTGGTTATCAGTCACCTAAATGGATGGGGAAATGTCCTAACTGTGGTGGATGGAACCAAATGGAAGAAATCATAGAACAGAAATCGACAAGTCCGAAACATGGTGTGCGCAGTCGTGAAAATACATCCAAAGTACAGAAGTTAAATGATATAAAGCATGAGACAACACCACGTGTTAAAACGAATTCAGCAGAGTTTAATCGAGTGCTTGGTGGCGGGATCGTTAATGGTTCACTTGTGTTGATTGGTGGAGATCCAGGTATCGGTAAATCAACACTATTGCTTCAAATATGTGCAGCGTTATCACAAGAGAAAAACGTTTTATATATAACTGGTGAAGAATCATTAAATCAAACAAAATTAAGAGCAGATCGATTAGATGAAGATTCAAGTCATTTAAATGTATTTGCAGAAACAGATTTAGAAGTGATACATGAAACAGTTAAACAATTGAAGCCTGATTTGCTTGTTGTAGATTCTATTCAGACTATTTTTCACCCTGAAATCAGTTCTGCACCCGGTTCGGTATCTCAGGTGAGAGAGAGTACACAGAGCTTGATGAATATAGCTAAACAACTAAATATCGCGACGTTTATTGTTGGTCACGTTACGAAAGAAGGTCAGATTGCGGGACCTCGTTTGCTAGAACATATGGTAGATACGGTGCTTTATTTTGAAGGTGATGAGCATCATGCTTATCGGATTTTAAGAGCGGTAAAAAATCGCTTTGGCTCTACAAATGAAATGGGTATTTTTGAAATGAAACAGAGTGGATTGAAAGGTGTTAAAAATCCTTCAGAAATGTTTTTAGAAGAACGGTCTACAAATGTTCCAGGTTCGACAATCGTGTCTACTATGGAAGGTACGCGACCATTATTAATTGAGGTTCAAGCGTTAGTGACACCCACAACATTTAATAATCCTAGACGTATGGCGACAGGAATAGATCACAATCGTTTAAGTTTGTTAATGGCTGTATTAGAGAAAAAAGAAAATTATTTACTGCAACAACAAGATGCCTATATTAAAGTAGCTGGTGGCGTAAGATTAACAGAACCTGCTGTTGATTTAGGAATCATTATTGCTACTGCCTCAAGCTTTAAAGATTTAACTGTAGATGGCTTAGACTGTTTTATCGGCGAAGTTGGTTTAACAGGGGAAGTGAGACGTGTTTCTCGCATTGAACAACGTGTACAAGAAGCGGAAAAATTAGGTTTTAAACGCATTATTATTCCTGAATCTAATATTGGGGGTTGGGAATTCCCGAGCAACATTAAAGTCATTGGTGTGACAAATGTCCATGAGGCATTAAAATATGCCTTATCAAAACATTGATCAACGACATTTATTTAAATGGTTACATGGCTTATGAAGTCATAATAGCTTTCATGCGAAAGGAGCGTTAGCATTTGAACATGATAAGACTCATTGTAATCTTGTGCTATATCATATTGGGCGCAAGTTTAGGCGTGTATCTTATTCCAGAGATTATTGCAGATGCTGGATTGAGTCATTTCATGCTACTTACAAATAATTATTTCAATGGACTACTAGGGATTATACTGTTTTTTGCTATCTTTGGTTGGTTTATTAAGAAAGTAACTTTAGCAATGAAAGATTTAGAACAAATGATTATGCGTCAAAGTGCGATAGAAATATTGTTTGCCACAATTGGGCTCATTATAGGTTTGCTTATTTCTGTAATGATTTCATTTATTTTCCAAATTATTGGCAACAACGTGTTAAATCATTTTGTACCAATCATTGTTACAATCATATTGGGGTATTTAGGATTTCAATTTGGTTTACGTAAACGTGATGAAATGCTTTTGTTTTTGCCAGAAAATATGACGCGTTCTATGGCTATGAATACACGTAATGCGATGCCAAAGGTGATTGATACGAGTGCAATTATAGATGGACGTATTCTAGATGTTTTAGAATGTGGCTTTGTAGATGGTGAGATTTTAATTCCACAAGGTGTGATTAATGAATTGCAAGTTATTGCGGATGCGAATGATAGTGTGAAGAGAGAAAAAGGTCAAAGAGGCTTAGATATGCTTAATGCATTACACGATGCACAGCACCCTACACGTATTATTCAACCTACAAAATCACACAGTGATATAGACGCTATGTTAATTAAACTCGCGCTGCATTATAGAGCTCAAATTATCACTACAGATTTTAATCTGAACAAAGTTTGTCATATACAAGGCATTCAAGTACTCAATGTTAATGACTTATCAGAAGCCATTAAGCCAACAGTCCATCAAGGTGATCGACTTAACTTATTGTTAACTAAGATGGGTAAAGAAGCTGGACAAGCAGTGGGTTATTTAGAAGATGGTACGATGGTAGTTGTAGACAATGCTAAAAAACATATTGGCGAACACATTGATTTAGAAGTCGTCAGTTTATTGCAAACATCTTCGGGTCGGATTATTTTTGCTAAAAAAATATATTGAAATAGCAGTTAGGTTTCATATGAAATGTAGCAACTACAGTTACAGTTTCACATGAAACCTTTTTTACGTAAAAACACTGAATGACCAAGTGACAAAAGAATTCATTTATAAACAATTAAATTTAAGCGTGGTAATATCATAATCAGCTTTAAAGTGCTACAATAGATAGCGAAATTGTATTACTATATTTAGAATTATGCCGTGAAATTAAAAACAAAAAATGTTTGATTTTAATATAGTGATGCTTTAAAAAATGATGAGCTATGATATTATAAGTAAGCGAATAAGCAATATACTTTAAATGCTGAAACATTATTTTTTAATATGAACTTCATTGGATTCGTATTGATATATTACTGTGTGTAATAGATAGACACAGTAAAAATGAAAGCAATGAAATTGAAAATAAAAAATTAATTTTAAACAGGAGTGAACATAATGAGTAATCGTGTAAGAGTTAGATATGCGCCAAGTCCAACAGGTTATTTGCATATTGGTAATGCAAGAACTGCATTATTTAACTATTTATTTGCTAAACATTATGATGGTGATTTTGTAATACGTATAGAAGATACAGATAGCAAACGTAATTTAGAGGATGGAGAATCATCACAGTTCGATAATCTAAAATGGCTAGGTATTGATTGGGACGAATCAGTAGATAAGGATAAAGGTTATGGCCCTTACCGTCAGTCAGAACGTGCTGAAATATACAACCCGCTTATTCAACAATTATTAGATGAAGATAAAGCATATAAATGTTATATGACTGAAGAAGAGTTAGAAGCGGAACGTGAACAACAAATTGCGCGTGGTGAAATGCCGCGTTATGGTGGTAAACATGCACATTTAACAGAGGAAGAACGTCAACAATTTGAAGAAGAAGGACGTAAACCTTCTATTCGTTTCCGCGTTCCAAAAGATACAACTTATAAATTCGATGATATGGTTAAAGGCGAAATTTCATTTGATTCAAACAATATGGGAGATTGGGTAATTGTTAAAAAAGACGGTGTACCAACATATAATTTTGCCGTAGCTGTTGATGATCATTACATGGAAATTTCAGATGTTATACGTGGCGACGACCATATTTCAAATACTCCAAAACAATTAATGATTTATGACACATTTGGTTGGGAACCACCAAGATTTGCACATATGTCACTAATTGTAAATGAAGAACGTAAAAAATTAAGTAAACGTGATGGCCAAATCCTTCAATTTATTGAACAGTATAGAGACTTGGGTTACTTACCTGAGGCCTTATTCAACTTTATTACGTTGTTAGGTTGGTCTCCGGAAGGTGAAGATGAAATCTACTCTAAAGAAGAATTTATCAAAATCTTCGACGAAAAACGTTTATCTAAATCACCTGCATTTTTCGATAAACAAAAATTAGCTTGGATTAACAACCAATATATGAAACAAAAAGATACTGAAACAGTATTTGAACTTGCTTTTCCACATTTAGTAAAAGCGGAATTATTGCCTGAAAATCCTTCTGAAGAAGATAAAGCGTGGGGGCGTAAACTGATTGCACTTTATCAGAAAGAAATGAGTTACGCTGGAGAAATTGTTCCATTATCTGAAATTTTCTTCCGAGACGAACAAACACTAGGTGAAGATGAGCAAGAAGTTATTAATGGTGAACAAGTTCCAGAACTAATGAATCATTTATATGGCAAATTAGAAGCATTAGAACCTTTTGAAGCTGACGAAATTAAAAAAACAATTAAAGAAGTTCAAAAAGAAACAGGTATCAAAGGTAAGCAATTATTTATGCCGATACGTGTAGCTGTAACTGGACAAATGCACGGACCAGAACTGCCAAATACAATTGAAGTTTTAGGCAAAAACAAAGTGCTACAACGCTTAAAAAAATATGTTTAATGCGTAGAGTGAATAACATAGATTAAATGTATAACACTTGAAAAATTACAAGTTACCAACTATTATAATATGTGAATGAGCTAAAGGATTAGTATGCAATGGTATGTGTCAAGAGAGTGTGCGGTCGCTGTGAGCACAACACAAAAATTGTTGAATGCACCTTTAGTTTGATGAATTGAATAATGCAAATGAGTCAATATAAGTTGTATTGCTATGTGATTGAGGAATCAGCTTATTAAAAAAGAGTGGAACCGTGCAAAGCACCTCTAACAGTATGATGTTGGAGGTGCTTTTTTAATAAGGAGGTCGCAACCTTGTTTGAAATTTTGAAAAGAATCAAAGATGATGTAAATATGGTGTTTGAGCAAGACCCAGCAGCACGTACAACATTAGAGGTAGTTACATCTTATGCTGGTGTACATGCAGTGTGGAGTCACTTAGTTGCACATGCTTTATATAAAAAGAAAAAATATGTATTAGCCAGATTGATTTCTCAAATCACACGTTTTTTTACTGGAATAGAAATACATCCAGGTGCTCAAATTGGCAAGCGTTTATTTATTGACCATGGTATGGGCGTAGTGATAGGAGAAACATGTAGGATTGGTGATAATGTCACAATCTATCAAGGCGTTACTTTAGGTGGGACAGGTAAAGAGAAAGGGAAGCGTCATCCTGATATTGGAGACAATGTTTTAATTGCAGCAGGAGCAAAAGTACTCGGTAATATTAAAATCAATTCAAATGTTAATATTGGCGCAAATTCCGTAGTGTTAAACTCGGTACCTAGCTATTCTACAGTGGTTGGTATACCAGGGCATATCGTAAAACAAGACGGAAGAAGAATTGGCAAAACATTTGATCATCGTAATTTACCTGATCCAATTTATGAGCAATTAAAACAATTAGAGAAACAACTTGAGAAAACAAGAAATGGAGAGATTCAAGATGATTACATTATATAATACACTCACACGTCAAAAAGAAACGTTTAAGTCAATAGAACCAGGTAAGGTTAAAATGTATGTTTGTGGACCAACTGTATATAATTACATTCATATTGGAAACGCAAGACCTGCAATTAACTATGATGTTGTCAGAAGATATCTTGAGTACCAAGGTTATGAAGTGATTTACGTTTCAAACTTTACGGACGTAGATGATAAATTAATAAAACGCTCTAAAGAATTAAATGAGCCTGTAAATACAATAGCTAATCGCTATATCGATGCATTTTATGAAGATGTGGGTGCATTAAATGTCAAAAAAGCGACTTCAAATCCAAGAGTCATGAATCATATGGACGATATTATTAAGTTTATAAAAGAACTTATTGATGAAGGCTATGCATATGAAAGCAGTGGCGACGTTTATTTCAGAACACGTAAGTTTGAAGATTATGGTAAATTAAGCCATCAATCGCTGAACGATTTAAAAGTAGGTGCGCGTATTGAACAAGGGGAACAAAAAGAAGACGCTCTAGATTTTACGTTATGGAAACAAGCAAAACCGGATGAAATCAGTTGGGATAGTCCATTTGGGAAAGGTAGACCAGGCTGGCATATTGAGTGTTCAGTGATGGCTTATCACGAGCTAGGTGCAACAATTGATATTCATGCGGGTGGTACAGATTTACAATTCCCTCATCATGAAAATGAAATTGCACAATCTGAAGCACATAACCATGCCCCATTCGCAAACTATTGGATGCACAATGGTTTCATTAATATAGATAATGAAAAAATGAGTAAGTCATTGGGCAATTTTGTCTTAGTGCATGACATTATTAAAGAAATTGATCCGGACGTCTTACGCTTTTTCATGATAAGTGTACATTATAGAAGTCCAATCAACTATAATATGGAACTTGTTGGGGCGGCTAAAAGTGGGTTAGAACGTATTCGCAATAGTTATCAAGCCATTGAAGAACGTGAAACAATTGCAACTAATATTGAAACACAAGATCATTATATTGATGAAATCAATCAAATATTAGACCAATTTGAAACGGTTATGAACGACGATTTTAATACGGCTAATGCCATTACAGCTTGGTATGATTTATCAAAATTAGCGAATAAATACGTATTAGAAAATACGACATCTACTAAAGTGATTGCACGATTTAAAGAAGTGTATCAAATCTTCAGTGATGTCTTAGGCGTTCCTTTAAAAGCATCAAACAACGATGAATTATTAGATGAAGATGTTGAAGCGCTCATTGAAGAACGAAATCAGGCGCGACAAAACAAAGATTTTGCACGTGCAGATGAAATCCGTGACCAGTTAAAAGAACAAAATATTATTTTAGAAGATACGCCACAAGGTGTGAGATTCAAACGTGGTTAACATGGATAATAAGTTATTAAATCCATTAACTTTGGCCTATATGGGTGATGCAGTATTAGATCAATTCGTAAGAGAGTACATTATATTGAAGTTAAAAGCTAAGCCCAATCGACTACACCAAGAAGCCAAGCGTTACGTATCGGCAAAAAGTCAGGCACAATCGCTTGAGCACTTATTAAAAAATAACTGGTTTACAGCGGAAGAATTAGATATTGTTCGTCGTGGTAGAAATGCGAAGAGTTATACTAAGGCGAAAAACACAGATATTCAAACTTATCGAAAAAGTTCGGGTTTAGAAGCAATCCTCGGATTTTTATATCTAGAAAAAAATCAAGAGCGACTCACCACGTTGCTTGAACGCATCGTAAAAAATGTAGATGAAAGGTAGTGAGACTTTGGAAGAGATTGTTATAGTAGGTCGTCATGCCGTAAAAGAAGCGATTGTTTCCGGACATACAATTAATAAGGTTTTAATTCAAGATACAGTAAAAAAAGGACAAATTAATGATATTTTAAAAAAGGCAAATAGTAATAAAATCATTGTACAAGCAGTGCCAAAATCAAAATTAGATGGTTTGTCTGATGCGCCTCACCAAGGTGTCGCTGCATACATCGCACCATATGAATATGCAGATTTTGATGCGTTTTTAGCACAGCAAAAGAACAATGAAAAACTATCAACTGTTTTAATTTTGGATGGCTTAGAAGATCCTCATAATTTAGGGTCGATTTTAAGAACGGCTGACGCTTCAGGTGTAGATGGCATTATTATTCCTAAAAGGCGATCGGTTGCACTTACGCAGACTGTTGCAAAAGCGTCTACTGGCGCGATTGAACATGTCCCTGTCATGCGTGTTACAAATTTGGCGAATACCATTGAAACATTAAAAGACCATGGATACTGGGTGGTCGGTACAGAAGCCGAAAATTCAACAGATTATCGTGAAATGGACGCTGGTATGTCGCTAGCGATTGTTATCGGAAGTGAAGGACAAGGCATGAGCAGACTTACCAAAGATAAATGTGACTTTTATATAAACATTCCAATGGTAGGGCATGTAAATAGTTTGAATGCTTCTGTTGCGGCAAGCTTAATGATGTACGAAGTCTATCGTAAACGTAATCAGATTGGAGAAAAATAATGAAGGATCGTTTCTTGATTATAGACGGTTATAATATGATTGGCCAATCACAAGACTTAAGTCAAATAGCCCAAGAAAATTTGGAAGAAGCACGCGATCAGCTATTAACCGCGATTGCAAATTATAATGCAGTTATAGCAGATGAGGTTGTATGTGTGTTTGATGCCTATGAACAATCCGGCATGTCATCAGAATATATGTATCACGGTGTAAAGATTGTCTTTACTAAAGAAAAAGAAACAGCAGATAGTTTTATAGAAAAATATGTTTATGATTTATACGACAAACACACAAGACATATCACAGTGGTAACAAGTGATATGAGTGAACAACATGCTATATTTGGTGCGGGAGCTTATCGTATCTCTTCTAGAGAAATGTGGAGAGACTTGAGAGAAAATGAAGTTTCGGTTTCAAAAAAGCTCGAAGGGTTCAATGAGCAGAAACCACGCACACGTATAGAACTATCAAATGAAATTTTGGAAGAATTTGAAAAAATTAGAAGGGGTAACAATCACAAATAAGAAGATTGTCCCCTTGCTTTTTTTATAGCGTCCTTTGTATGCTAACTTTATTCTGATTGAAAGGATAAAAAAGCATGCACCAAAGAATAAAACATCAAGAATCAATACCAGTTTCAAAAAGCAAACGGCAAGACATTCATTTCCTAATTGATTTACTAGATCAAATACAACCACATATTTGGAAATGTTTAAATCATTTCACAATACATCCTGATGATAAAGAAGATTTACAACAAGAAATACTTTTGAAATTATTCAAAGCGATAAGTCAATTTGATTTTTCAAAAGACATACCATTAGCACATTACGTAAATCGTACTATCAAAAATGCTAGAAATGATTATATACGAAAAAAATTAGCTGATGTAAGACGACAAAGGTTATTAGAAAATGAAATGTTAAGCAGTGTCCAAGTGTTAAGGCAAGTGAGGCAACCGGATGACATTATTTTAAGAAGAGAAACCCTGGTTTTGTTGCATCAAAGTGTTGAAAAATTAACAGAGTTAGAACAAGGTATTATAAAATATATTTTAAATGATTATAAACCATCAGAGGTTGCCCATATCTTAAATCTAAATGTTAAGATAGTTTACAATTCGATACATAGATGTAAACTGAAATTAAAGCGTGTTTTTAAGCAAAAGTATCATGACTAAAAACAGTTATGGATACGTATAAAATGATTTTTGGATTAATAGAAAGCAATAGTGGAAGATTGACAATTGACAGAGATGTTATGTATAGTAGATTGGTATTATAATGAGTAAGGTGAAGTGAAATGAAAAAAGTGCCATTAAGCTGTGAAACGTGTGGAAATAGAAATTATAATGTTCCAAAGCAAAGTAACCTTACATCAAGATTGACATTGAAGAAGTATTGTCCAAGATGTAACGCACATACAGTTCATAAAGAAGCGAAATAATGTCGGTATATTAGATTTAGTAATTGAGTAAATATAACCTTCCAATTTAGTTGTGAGTATTGTATTTGCTTAATTTGTCGTATGTATAAGCAAATGAGAAAATCGAATTAATATGGAGGTATTGCTAATGACTAAAAAAGAAAATTTCTTTCAAGGCGTAAAGTCAGAAATGGAAAAGACGAGTTGGCCAACGAAAGAAGAATTATTTAAATATACTATTATTGTTGTGTCAACGGTAGTATTTTTCTTAGCCTTCTTCTATGTCTTAGATTTAGGTATTGGTAGAGTTATAGAGTTAATTAAATAGATAGGAGTGACGACATGTCTGAGGAAGTTGGCGCAAAGCGTTGGTATGCTGTGCATACTTATTCTGGTTATGAGAACAAAGTTAAGAAGAATTTAGAAAAACGTGTTGAATCTATGAATATGACTGAATTGATATTCAGAGTGGTTATACCTGAAGAAGAAGAAACACAAGTTAAAGATGGTAAAGCTAAAACGTTAACTAAAAAAACATTTCCTGGCTATGTATTAGTCGAATTAATCATGACTGATGAATCATGGTATATTGTGAGAAACACACCGGGTGTTACAGGATTTGTTGGTTCAGCAGGTGCTGGGTCAAAACCAAATCCATTATTACCTGAAGAAGCACGTTTCATCTTGAAACAAATGGGCATGAAAGAAAAAACAATTGATGTTGAATTAGATTTAGGTGAGCAAGTTCAAATCAAATCAGGTCCATTTGCGAATCAAGTTGGTGAAGTTCAAGAAATTGAAGCGGATAAATTTAAATTGACAGTTCTTGTAGACATGTTTGGTAGAGAAACACCTGTTGAAGTAGAATTCGATCAAATTGAAAAATTATAAAGGTATATAAGTAATACTAGACTTGCTAAAGCAAGAAATATTACTTTACATGCATTAAGAACCCCTAATCATTAAAATGATTCAGTGTAAGGAATACCTGAGCTAGGGCTCATGCATTAAGAACCCCTAATCATTAAAATGATAAGGGGTTCTATAAAAAAAGTTCCATTTTACTCTTGCTTTATGATTTGAGTAGATGTTATAATACTGTGGTCGCGCTCATAGAGCGTTCATTTCGTCACGAAATGTAGAAGAGTGGGAGGACAAAACTGAGTCCTGTGACCACATCACGATATCAAGGAGGTGCACATCGTGGCTAAAAAAGTAGAAAAAGTTGTTAAATTACAAATTCCTGCAGGTAAAGCAAACCCAGCACCACCAGTTGGTCCAGCATTAGGTCAAGCAGGTGTGAACATTATGGGATTCTGTAAGGAATTCAACGCACGTACACAAGAAGATGCAGGTTTAATTATTCCGGTAGAAATCAGTGTTTATGAAGATCGTTCATTTACATTCATTACAAAAACACCACCGGCTCCAGTACTACTTAAAAAAGCAGCTGGCGTTGAAAAAGGTTCTGGTGAACCTAACAAAAACAAAGTTGCTACAGTAACTAAAGATCAAGTACGTGAAATTGCAAACCAAAAAATGCAAGATTTAAACGCTGCAGACGAAGAAGCAGCTATGCGTATTATCGAAGGTACTGCACGTAGTATGGGTATCACAGTTCAATAATATTAAAAAATTAACGAAAACATAGATTGACGATGAAGCAGATGACAGAAATGACAAACAGGATCAAAGCGTTCAATATTGTCGTAATAAGAGGGAAATTGTCATTTATTTAGGAAGTGTTTCCTGAGATGAAATATGATTAAAACCTCTCTGTTATCTGCTCTTAACTTGCAAATGCGAGTAAATGTGGGAGGAAATTCCGCTAAAACCACTAAAGGAGGACATGAAATGGCTAAGAAAAGTAAAAGATTTCAAGAAGTAGCTAATAAAATTGACCGCCAAAAACACTATAGTGTGGAAGAAGCAGTTGAATTAGCTAAAGAAACAAGTATCGCTAACTTTGACGCATCAGTTGAAGTAGCATTCCGTTTAGGAATTGATACACGTAAAAATGATCAACAAATCCGTGGTGCAGTTGTACTTCCAAATGGTACAGGTAAATCACAACGTGTATTGGTATTCGCAAAAGGAGACAAAGCAGCTGAAGCAGAAGCAGCAGGTGCAGATTTCGTTGGTGAAGGTGAATATGTTCAACAAATCCAACAAGGTTGGTTTGACTTTGACGTAGTAGTAGCTACACCAGATATGATGGGTGAAGTTGGTAAACTTGGTCGTGTATTAGGACCTAAAGGTTTAATGCCAAACCCTAAAACTGGAACTGTAACAATGGACGTTACAAAAGCAGTTGAAGAAATCAAAGCAGGTAAAGTAGAATATCGTGCTGAAAAAGCTGGTATTGTACATGCTTCTATTGGTAAAGTATCATTTGATACTGACAAACTTGTTGAAAACTTCAAAGCTTTACAAGATGTGTTAACTAAAGCAAAACCATCTTCAGCTAAAGGTACTTACTTCAAATCTGTTGCTGTTACAACAACAATGGGTCCTGGCGTAAAAGTCGATACTTCTAGCTTCAAACTTTAATCTTAAATATAAATGATGATAAGACTGGATGGATATATTCAGTCTTATCTTTAAAAATATATTGACATATTATATTTAACCAGTTATATTGGTTAATGTATTATTTTACCTAAGACAGTAGGAGTTAGTCATAACTTAAAAATAATCCTACCGAGGCTAAAATTGACTTGAACGTGAAGATTTTTAGATCTTTCAAGCACTTTTTGCCGTGGGTAGAAAGTGCTTTTTTTATTGAGATAAAGTTGTTAATTGACGTAATTAGCAGTTGTAATCAAGATTAAAAGCACCAAATAAAAAAACTATGGAGGTGTCTAAATGTCTGCTATCATCGAAGCTAAAAAACAACAAGTTGATGTAATTGCTGAATCATTAAAGAATTCAGTATCTACTGTAATCGTTGACTACCGCGGTCTAACTGTTTCAGAAGTAACTGAATTACGTTCACAATTACGTGAAGCTGGCGTTGAATTCAAAGTATTGAAAAATACAATGGTTCGTCGTGCTGCTGATCAAGTTGGCTTAGAAGATTTAAATGAATACTTAGTAGGTCCTACTGCAGTTGCTACTTCAACAGAAGATGTTGTTGCTCCAGCAAAAGTATTAGCAGGATTTGCTAAAGAACATAAAGCTTTAGAAATTAAAGTAGGTGTTATGGAAGGCAGTGTTATTTCTGCTGAAGAAGTTAACACAGTTGGTACATTACCATCACACGACGGTCTTGTTTCTATGCTTTTATCAGTATTACAAGCTCCAGTACGCAATTTCGCTTATGCAGTTAAAGCTGTTGGAGAAGATAAAGAACAAAACGAAGAAAGCGCTGAATAATTGCGCATAAAACTAATAAAATTAATGGAGGAATATTAAAATGGCTAATCAAGAACAAATCATTGAAGCAATTAAAGAAATGTCAGTTTTAGAATTAAACGACTTAGTAAAAGCAATTGAAGAAGAATTTGGTGTAACTGCAGCAGCTCCAGTAGCAGCAGCAGGTGCAGCAGGTGGCGGAGACGCTGCTGAAGAAAAAACAGAATTTGATGTTGAATTAACATCAGCTGGATCATCTAAAATCAAAGTCGTTAAAGCTGTTAAAGAAGCTACTGGCTTAGGATTAAAAGATGCTAAAGAATTAGTTGACGGAGCTCCTAAAGTAATCAAAGAAGCTTTACCAACTGAAGAAGCTGAAAAACTTAAAGAAGCATTAGAAGAAGTTGGCGCTACAGTAGAATTAAAATAATTCTAGCTGGCTAACAGTTCATAATTATATATTGAAGGTTATTCAAGCAGTTTAACACATTAGCTATTTCGACACGCTAATCTTAAATGCAATGTGGATATCCTGAAATCTTTGAGAAATGAAAACCCCGTTATCGATATAACGGGGTTTTATCTTATTTGATCTATCCTGAATGAATCGTTTGTTGTTACAAAGTTTTGTTGAGGGTATAGTATTAATCTAAGATGAATTAGATTAAAAGAGGTGTAGTCATGAGTCATTACTATGATGAAAATCCTGAAGTAGAAAGCGCTGAACTTCCTTTTACGTATTCCTACAAAAACTATGATTTAAAATTAGTTACTGATTCAGGTGTATTTTCTAAAGGGAAAATAGACTTTGGTTCAGATTTATTAATCAATACTTTTTTGAAAGAAAATCCCCCGGGTCCTACTAAAAAAATTATAGATGTTGGTTGTGGTTATGGACCGATTGGTTTGATGATTGCAAAAGTGTCTCCGCACCATGAAATAACGATGGTTGATGTAAATCAACGCGCACTTTCCTTATCGATTAAAAATAAAACGCAAAATCATTTAGAGAATGTAGAGGTCAAAGAAAGTGATGGGTTATCGCAAGTAGAGGATAATGCTTTTGATTTTATATTAACGAATCCACCGATTAGAGCAGGAAAAAAAGTAGTTCATAGCATCTTAACTGATGCGCATCATAAATTAAAAGCGAATGGTGCCCTTTATGTTGTGATTCAAAAGAAACAAGGTATGCCATCTGCGAAGAAAAAAATGGAAGAAACATTTGGTAATGTAGAAGTATTAGAAAAGCACAAAGGCTATTATATATTAAGAAGTGTAAAAGGTTGATTAAAAACCACTGTTCTGATATAGTAATAGAATGTAAAAAATTATGTTCAATAAGTGTGTACTTTTACGTATAAATTAACAAAGTATATAAGGTGAAATAGAAAATGGTGTCATGAGTTATGCTACCGTTTTCTTTTTGTCTAATTATATTTGCTGATTTAGTAAAAGTAAACACGCAATTTTTGAGGGGTGAATCTGTTTGGCAGGTCAATTTGTCCAATATGGAAGACATCGTAAACGTAGAAACTATGCGAGAATTTCAGAGGTATTAGAATTACCGAATTTAATTGAGATTCAAACTAAGTCTTACGAGTGGTTCTTAGAAGAAGGTTTATATGAAATGTTTAGAGACATTTCACCGATTGAAGATTTCACAGGAAATCTGTCTTTAGAGTTTGTTGATTACAGACTTGGAGAATCAAAATATGATTTAGAAGAATCGAAAAACCGTGATACGACGTATTCTGCACCTCTACGTGTAAAAGTACGTCTAATCATTAAAGAAACAGGCGAAGTGAAAGAGCAAGAAGTATTTATGGGTGATTTCCCATTAATGACAGATACAGGTACATTTGTGATTAATGGTGCTGAGCGTGTAATCGTATCGCAATTAGTTCGTTCACCATCCGTTTACTTTAATGAAAAATTAGATAAAAATGGTCGCACAAACTATGATGCAACAATTATTCCTAACCGTGGCGCATGGTTAGAGTATGAAACTGATGCCAAAGATGTAGTTTATGTACGTATTGATAGAACAAGAAAATTACCACTAACAGTATTATTGAGAGCTTTAGGTTTCTCAACAGATCAAGAAATCATTGATCTTTTAGGAGACAATGAGTACTTACGTAATACATTAGAAAAAGATGGTACTGAAAATACTGATCAAGCACTATTAGAAATTTATGAGCGTTTACGCCCAGGTGAACCTCCGACAGTAGAAAATGCGAAAAGCTTATTATACTCACGTTTCTTCGATCCGAAACGTTATGATTTAGCGAGCGTGGGTCGTTATAAAGCGAATAAAAAACTTCATTTAAAACACCGTTTATTCAATCAAAAATTAGCAGAACCAATTGTTAATGCTGAAACAGGTGAAATTGTAGCTGAAGAAGGTACTGTCTTAGATCGTCGTAATTTAGATGAAATCATGGATGTATTAGAATCTAATGCGAACAGTGAAGTTTTTGAACTTGAAGGTACTGTGATTGATGAACCAGTAGAAATTCAATCTATTAAAGTATATGTTCCTAATGATGAAGAAGGCCGCACAACAACAGTTATTGGTAATGCATTCCCTGATTCAGAAGTGAAATGTATTACACCAGCTGACATCATCGCATCAATGTCATATTTCTTTAATTTATTAAGTGGTATTGGATTCACCGATGATATTGACCATTTAGGTAATCGTCGTCTACGTTCAGTAGGTGAGTTACTACAAAACCAATTCCGTATTGGTTTATCAAGAATGGAACGTGTGGTACGTGAAAGAATGTCTATTCAAGACACAGATTCAATTACGCCACAACAATTAATTAATATCCGTCCAGTTATTGCGTCAATTAAAGAATTCTTTGGTAGTTCTCAATTGTCACAATTCATGGACCAAGCCAATCCATTAGCAGAATTGACACATAAACGTCGTCTATCAGCATTAGGACCTGGTGGTTTAACACGTGAACGTGCTCAAATGGAAGTGCGTGACGTTCACTACTCTCACTATGGCCGTATGTGTCCAATCGAAACACCAGAAGGACCAAACATTGGTTTGATCAACTCATTATCAAGTTATGCACGTGTAAATGAATTTGGTTTCATTGAAACACCATATCGTAAAGTAGATCTTGAGACGAATAGTATCACAGATCAAATCGATTATTTAACAGCTGATGAAGAAGATAGCTATGTAGTAGCACAAGCGAATTCTAAACTAGATGAAAATGGTCGTTTCTTAGACGATGAAGTTGTTTGTCGTTTCCGTGGTAATAACACAGTTATGGCAAAAGAAAAAATGGATTACATGGATGTATCTCCTAAACAAGTTGTTTCTGCAGCAACAGCATGTATTCCATTCTTAGAAAACGATGACTCTAACCGTGCATTAATGGGTGCAAACATGCAACGTCAAGCAGTACCATTGATGAATCCAGAATCACCTTTCGTAGGTACTGGTATGGAACACGTAGCAGCTCGTGACTCTGGTGCTGCAATTGTCGCTAAACATAAAGGCCGTGTTGAACACGTTGAATCTAATGAAATTCTTGTACGTCAACTTATCGAAGAAGATGGACAAGAATACGAAGGCGAAATCGATCGCTATCCGTTAGCTAAATTCAAACGCTCAAACACAGGTACTTGTTATAACCAAAGACCAATCGTTGCTACAGGTGATGTCGTAACGAAAGGTGAAATTTTAGCCGATGGTCCTTCAATGGAACTTGGTGAAATGGCGTTAGGTAGAAACGTAGTTGTCGGATTCATGACATGGGACGGTTACAACTATGAAGATGCTGTAATTATGAGCGAACGCCTAGTAAAAGATGACGTATATACTTCTATCCATATTGAAGAATATGAATCAGAAGCACGTGATACAAAACTAGGACCTGAAGAAATTACACGTGATATTCCTAACGTTTCAGATAGTGCGCTTAAAAACTTAGATGACCGTGGTATTGTATACGTAGGTGCTGAAGTTAATGATGGAGACATTCTAGTAGGTAAAGTAACGCCTAAAGGTGTAACAGAATTAACAGCAGAAGAACGCTTATTACATGCGATATTCGGTGAAAAAGCACGTGAAGTACGTGATACATCATTACGTGTACCTCATGGTGCAGGCGGTATTGTTCTAGACGTTAAAGTCTTCAACCGTGAAGAAGGAGATGACACATTATCTCCAGGTGTAAACCAATTAGTACGTGTTTATATCGTTCAAAAACGTAAAATACATGTTGGTGACAAAATGTGTGGTCGTCACGGTAACAAAGGTGTTATCTCTAAGTTAGTTCCTGAAGAAGATATGCCTTACTTACCAGACGGTACACCAATCGACATCATGTTGAACCCATTGGGTGTTCCATCACGTATGAATATCGGACAAGTATTAGAGTTACATTTAGGTATGGCTGCTAAAAACTTAGGTATTCATGTTGCTTCACCAGTATTTGATGGTGCGAGTGATGAAGATGTATGGTCAACGATTGAAGAAGCTGGTATGGCACGTGACGGTAAGACAGTATTATACGATGGACGTACGGGTGAACCATTCGATAACAGAATCTCAGTCGGCGTTATGTATATGTTGAAACTTGCACACATGGTTGACGATAAATTACACGCACGTTCAACTGGACCATACTCACTTGTTACGCAACAACCATTAGGTGGTAAAGCACAATTCGGTGGACAACGTTTCGGTGAGATGGAAGTATGGGCACTTGAAGCTTACGGTGCTGCATACACACTTCAAGAAATCTTAACTTATAAATCTGATGATACAGTAGGTCGTGTAAAAACTTATGAATCTATTGTTAAAGGTGAAAACATTACTAAACCTGGTGTTCCTGAATCATTCAGAGTATTGATGAAAGAACTTCAAAGTTTAGGATTAGATGTTAAGATTATGGATGAGCATGACAATGAAATCGACATGCAAGATAACGAAGATGAAGATGCAGTAGAACGTAAAGTGGACCTTCAACAAAAAGAAGCGCCACAATCACAAAAAGAAATTACTGACTAATACAGATCGCATTTAAGTTTATAAAAAGATATACCATTTTGGGGTAAAGTCATCGTACTTGCCTCATTATGGCCTTATCTATTATTGATAAAGAGCAATCAATCAATTTGCACAGCTAATCTAAATTGAAGGAGGTAGGCTCCTTGATTGATGTAAATAATTTCCATTATATGAAAATAGGACTTGCTTCACCTGAAAAAATCCGTTCATGGTCTTTTGGTGAGGTTAAAAAGCCAGAAACAATTAACTATCGTACTTTAAAACCAGAAAAAGATGGTCTATTCTGTGAGAGAATTTTCGGACCTACAAAAGACTGGGAATGTAGTTGTGGTAAATACAAACGTGTACGCTATAAAGGTATGGTTTGTGATAGATGTGGAGTAGAAGTAACTAAATCTAAAGTGCGCCGTGAAAGAATGGGACACATTGAATTAGCTGCGCCAGTTTCACATATTTGGTACTTCAAAGGTATTCCAAGCCGCATGGGACTATTATTAGATATGTCACCAAGAGCATTAGAAGAAGTCATTTATTTTGCTTCTTATGTTGTTGTAAATCCTGGCCCAACTGGATTAGAGAAAAAGACGTTACTATCTGAAGCAGAATTCAGAGAGTACTATGATAAATTCCCTGGTCAATTTACAGCTAAAATGGGTGCTGAAGGTATCAAAGAATTATTAGATGAAATTGATTTGGATACAGAATTAAAAGAATTGCGCGATGAGTTAGAGTCTGCAACAGGACAAAGACTTACACGTGCGATTAAACGATTAGAAGTAGTTGAATCATTCAGACATTCTGGTAATAATCCAGCTTGGATGGTATTAGATGTACTTCCAATAATTCCACCAGAAATCAGACCAATGGTTCAATTAGACGGTGGACGTTTTGCAACAAGTGATTTAAATGATTTATATCGCCGTGTCATCAACCGTAACAACCGTTTAAAACGTTTATTAGATTTAGGTGCTCCTGGCATCATCGTACAAAACGAAAAACGTATGCTACAAGAAGCAGTTGATGCACTTATCGATAATGGTCGCCGTGGTCGTCCAGTAACTGGACCAGGTAACCGTCCATTAAAATCATTGTCACATATGCTTAAAGGTAAACAAGGTCGTTTCCGTCAAAACTTATTAGGTAAACGTGTTGACTATTCAGGCCGTTCCGTTATCGCTGTTGGACCAAGCTTGAAGATGTATCAATGTGGCTTACCTAAAGAAATGGCTTTAGAGTTGTTTAAACCTTTCATCATGAAAGAATTAGTTCAACGTGAAATTGCGACAAACATTAAAAATGCGAAAAGCAAGATTGAACGTATGGATGATGAAGTATGGGATGTACTAGAAGACGTCATTAAAGAACATCCAGTTCTTTTAAACCGTGCACCAACGCTGCATAGATTAGGTATCCAAGCATTTGAACCTACACTTGTAGAAGGTCGTGCGATTCGTCTACATCCACTTGCAACTACAGCTTATAACGCTGACTTTGATGGTGACCAAATGGCTGTTCACGTACCATTATCTAAAGAAGCACAAGCAGAAGCACGCATGCTCATGCTTGCAGCACAAAACATCTTAAACCCTAAAGATGGTAAACCTGTTGTTACACCATCACAAGATATGGTATTAGGTAACTATTACCTTACTTTAGAACGTAAAGATGCAGTAAATACTGGTACAATTTATAATGATACAAACGAAGTGTTGAAAGCTTATGCGAATGGTTATGTACATTTACACACACGTATAGGTGTGCATGCAAGTTCATTTAATAACCCAACATTTACTGAGGCGCAAAATCATAAAATTTTAACAACATCTGTTGGTAAAGTAATCTTTAATGAAATCATTCCTGATTCATTTGCATATATTAACGAACCAACAAAATATAACCTTGAAAACAGTACGCCAGACAAATACTTTGTTTCTGCGACAGAATTAGGTGAGGGTGGATTAAAAGCATATTTTGATGAACAACCACTCATCGAACCATTCAACAAGAATTTCTTAGGAAATATCATTGCAGAAGTCTTTAATCGATTCAGCATCACAGATACATCTATGATGTTAGATAGAATGAAAGACTTAGGATTCAAATTCTCTTCTAAAGCTGGTATCACTGTCGGTGTATCTGACATTGTGGTTTTACCAGATAAGCAACAAATTTTAGATGAACATGAAAAACTAGTTGAAAAAGTACAAAAACAATTCAACCGTGGTTTAATTACTGAATTTGAACGTTACAATGCAGTTGTTGAAATTTGGACTGATGCCAAAGACCAAATTCAAAACGAATTAATGGGATCACTTGAAAAAACAAACCCAATCTTTATGATGAGTGACTCTGGTGCCCGTGGTAACGCATCTAACTTTACACAGTTAGCAGGTATGCGTGGACTTATGGCTGCACCATCCGGTAAGATTATTGAATTACCAATCACTTCATCATTCCGTGAAGGTTTAACAGTGTTAGAATACTTTATCTCTACACATGGTGCACGTAAAGGTCTTGCCGATACAGCACTTAAAACAGCGGACTCTGGTTATCTTACTCGTCGTCTTGTTGATGTGGCACAAGATGTTATCGTTCGTGAAGAAGACTGTGGTACAGACCGTGGTTTACTTGTATCTGATATTAAAGAAGGTACTGAAATGATTGAACCATTCAGCGAACGTATTGAAGGTCGTTATTCTAAAGAAACGATTCGCCATCCAGAAACAGATGAAGTCATCGTTCGTCCAGATGAGTTAGTAACAGCAGAAATTGCTAAGAAAATCACAGACGCTGGTATAGAAGAAATGTATATCCGTTCAGCATTCACATGTAATACACGTCATGGTGTATGTGAAAAATGTTATGGTAAAAACCTTGCTACTGGTGAAAAAGTTGAAGTTGGTGAAGCAGTTGGTACAATTGCTGCCCAATCCATCGGTGAACCAGGTACACAGCTTACAATGCGTACATTCCACACAGGTGGTGTAGCAGGTAGTGATATCACGCAAGGTCTTCCTCGTATCCAAGAGATTTTCGAGGCGCGTAACCCTAAAGGTCAAGCAGTCGTGACTGAAATTGAAGGTGTCGTAGATGACATTAGCGTTGCCAAAGATCGTCAACAAGAAATCGTCATCAAAGGCGCAAATGAAACGAAATCTTACCTAGCTTCAGGTACTTCAAGATTAAAAGTTGAAGTTGGCCAAAGTGTTGAACGTGGTGAAGCACTCACAGAAGGTTCAATTGAACCTAAGAACTTCTTATCTATATCTGGCTTGAATGCAACAGAAAGTTATTTATTAAAAGAAGTTCAAAAAGTTTACCGTATGCAAGGTGTTGAAATTGATGATAAACACGTTGAAGTTATGGTAAGACAAATGTTACGTAAAGTACGTATCATTGAAGCTGGAGATACGAAATTACTTCCAGGTGCACTTGTAGATATTCATAACTTTACAGATGCGAACCGTGAAGCATTCAAAGAACGTAAACGTCCAGCAACATCTAAACCTGTATTATTAGGTATAACAAAAGCTTCTCTTGAAACTGAAAGCTTCTTATCAGCAGCTTCATTCCAAGAAACAACACGTGTACTTACAGATGCTGCTATCAAAGGTAAACGTGATAACTTACTTGGACTTAAAGAGAACGTTATTATCGGTAAGCTCATCCCAGCTGGTACAGGTATGAGACGTTACAGTGATGTACAGTATGATAAAGCGACACCAGAAGAAGTTGTTGAAGAGATTCAACCAACTGAAATCTAGTATTGCTTTTAAAATATGAAATGGTTTAGCATTCATTTGAGCTTGTATAAACATATAGACATGTGTTGAAGTTGTAGGACTGCAACACGTGTCTATGTCTTAAGTGACTGACCATTTTACTTTGGGCGAAATAAAAGATGAGATGGTAACATTTGATCTTTATTTCGCTCTTTTCTTTTTTTATATATTTTCTGCAAAAAATGTTAATTAAAGTTGACTACGCAGTAATTTTGATGTTATTATTATTAAGGTTGATGCAAGCAGAACTTTGGAGGATATTTAGATGTCTAATGAAAAAGTTGCACGCTTTAACAAACAACACTATGTTATTGGTCTTAAACAGACGCTAAAAGCTTTGAATAAAGATCAAGTGACATCATTGATTATCGCTGAAGACGTTGAAGTTCATCTAATGACTCGCGTGTTAAGTCAAATCAATCAAAAAAACATATCTATCTCATTTTTCGAGAGCAAACAAGCTTTAGGAAAGTATGTAGGTATAAACGTTAATGCGACTGTTGTTGCATTATTGAAATGAGATTAGTAAGATTTTTCTTACTAAATTTTATTTACCTTTAAAATGAACCACCTGGATGTGTGGGATTATAAAAGAAGAGAGGAGGACATATTTCATGCCAACTATTAACCAATTAGTACGTAAACCAAGACAAAGCAAATCAAAAAACTATGATTCACCAGCATTGAACAGAAACTACAACAGTAAAAAGAAAAAGTACACTAGCTTAAACTCACCGCAAAAACGTGGTGTTTGTACACGTGTAGGTACTATGACACCTAAAAAACCTAACTCTGCGTTACGTAAATATGCTCGTGTGCGTTTGTCTAACAACATCGAAATTAACGCGTATATCCCTGGTATCGGACACAACTTACAAGAACACAGTGTTGTACTTGTACGTGGTGGACGTGTAAAAGACTTACCTGGTGTGCGTTACCACATCGTACGTGGTGCACTTGATACTTCAGGTGTTGACGGTCGTAGACAAGGTCGTTCATTATACGGAACTAAAAAACCTAAAAAATAAGTTTAAGATTGCGTAAATTTTCGTTATAAAGAATGAAAATATATTATAATTAGGAAGGGAGGATTTATATTATGCCTCGTAAAGGATCAGTACCAAAAAGAGACGTATTACCAGATCCAATTCATAACTCAAAATTAGTTACTAAATTAATTAACAAAATTATGTTAGATGGTAAACGTGGAACAGCTCAAAAAATTCTTTATTCTGCATTTGAATTAGTTCAAGAACGCAGTGGTCGTGAAGCTATCGAAGTTTTCGAAGAAGCTATCGACAACATTATGCCAGTATTAGAAGTTAAAGCACGTCGTGTAGGTGGCTCTAACTATCAAGTACCTGTAGAAGTTCGTCCAGAACGTCGTACTACTTTAGGCCTTCGTTGGTTAGTTAACTATTCACGTCTTCGTGGTGAAAAAACGATGGAAGAACGTTTAGCTAACGAAATTTTAGACGCTGCAAACAACACTGGTGGTGCAGTTAAGAAACGTGAAGACGTTCATAAAATGGCTGAAGCTAACAAAGCCTTCGCTCACTATCGTTGGTAGGATAGTAGGTTTTTCCCTGAGCATGTTCCACTTTGATAGTTTACTATCTAGGTGCATGCTTAGGGCATCGCCATATTTATAGTATTTATTCGCAGTTATACTGGAAGGAGAAAAATACATGGCTAGAGATTTTAGTTTAGAAAGAACTCGTAATATCGGTATCATGGCTCACATCGATGCTGGTAAAACAACTACGACTGAACGTATTCTTTACTATACTGGACGTATCCATAAAATTGGTGAAACTCATGAAGGAGCTTCACAAATGGACTGGATGGAACAGGAGCAAGACCGTGGTATTACAATCACATCAGCTGCAACAACAGCTTCATGGGATGATCACCGTGTAAACATCATCGATACACCTGGACACGTAGACTTCACTGTTGAAGTTGAACGTTCATTACGTGTACTTGATGGTGCGGTTACAGTACTTGATGCGCAATCAGGTGTTGAACCTCAAACTGAAACAGTTTGGCGTCAAGCAACAACTTACGGCGTTCCTCGTATTGTATTCGTAAACAAAATGGATAAACTAGGTGCGAACTTTGAATATGCTGTAAGCACAATTCATGATCGCCTACAAGCGAATGCACAACCAATCCAATTACCAATTGGTGCGGAAGATGAATTTGAAGCAATCATCGACTTAGTTGAAATGAAATGTTTCAAATACAACAATGACTTAGGAACTGAAATTGAAGAAATTGAAATTCCTGAAGATCAAAAAGAAAGAGCTGAAGAAGCTCGTGCAACACTTATTGAAGCAGTAGCTGAAACAAGTGATGAATTAATGGAAAAATATCTTGGTGACGAAGAAATTACTGTAGCTGAATTAAAAGACGCTATTCGTCAAGCAACTAATAATATTGAATTCTACCCAGTTCTTGTTGGTACTGCTTTCAAAAACAAAGGTGTTCAATTAATGCTTAACGCAGTAATTGATTATTTACCTTCACCATTAGATGTTAAACCAATTATCGGTCACCGTGCTGATGATCCAGAAGAAGAAGTTATCGCAAAAGCGGATGACAATGCTGAGTTCGCTGCACTAGCGTTCAAAGTAATGACTGACCCTTATGTTGGTAAGTTAACATTCTTCCGTGTGTACTCAGGTACATTAACTTCTGGTTCTTATGTTAAAAACTCTACGAAGAATAAACGTGAACGTGTAGGTCGTTTACTACAAATGCACGCTAACTCTCGTCAAGAGCTTAACACAGTTTACTCAGGAGATATCGCTGCTGCGGTAGGTCTAAAAGAAACTGGTACTGGTGATACTTTATGTGGTGAGAAAAATGACATTATCTTGGAATCAATGGACTTCCCAGAACCTGTTATTCACTTATCAGTTGAACCAAAATCTAAAGCTGACCAAGACAAAATGACTACAGCTTTAGTTAAATTACAAGAAGAAGACCCAACATTCCATGCACACACTGACGAAGAAACTGGACAAGTTATCATCGGTGGTATGGGTGAGCTTCACTTAGACATCTTAGTTGACCGTATGAAAAAAGAATTTAACGTTGAATGTAATGTTGGTGCGCCAATGGTTTCATACCGTGAAACATTTAAGCAATCAGCACAAGTTCAAGGTAAATTCGCGCGTCAATCTGGTGGTCGTGGACAATACGGTGACGTTAAAATTGAATTTGAACCGAACGAAACAGGCGGCGGTTTCGAATTCGAAAACGCTATCGTTGGTGGTGTAGTTCCTCGTGAATACATTCCATCAGTTGAAGCAGGACTTAAAGATGCTATGGAAAATGGTGTATTAGCTGGTTATCCATTAATTGATGTTAAAGCAAAATTATTTGATGGTTCATACCATGATGTCGATTCATCAGAAATGGCCTTCAAAATCGCTGCATCATTAGCGCTTAAAGAAGCAGCTAAAAAATGTGAACCAGTTATCTTAGAACCAATGATGAAAGTTACAATTGAAATGCCTGAAGAATACATGGGTGACATCATGGGTGATGTAACATCTCGTCGTGGACGTGTTGATGGTATGGAACCTCGTGGTAATGCACAAGTTGTAAATGCCTTTGTACCACTTTCAGAAATGTTCGGTTATGCAACTTCATTACGTTCTAATACACAAGGTCGTGGAACATACACAATGTACTTCGATCACTATGCAGAAGTTCCAAAATCAATTTCTGAAGATATAATTAAGAAAAACAGTGGTAATAAAACAGCTGAATAATTAGACTTGTATTGTGCAGTGACAGTCTGTACAATACATGTAAAGCATAATTATATGGCTTACAGTTTTATTAATTGATTTTTTAGGGAAAATGCATTATAAAGGTACTGTATGGTCCTTTTAAACTAAATTAATCATCTTCTCATGATGGTGAGAAACTGTCATGAGAGATAAATTTAACAATTATTTTTCTAACGAATAGGAGAGATTTTATAATGGCTAAAGAAAAATTCGATCGCTCAAAAGAACATGCCAATATTGGTACAATCGGACACGTTGACCATGGTAAAACTACTTTAACAGCTGCTATCGCAACTGTTTTAGCAAAAAATGGTGACACTGTTGCACAATCATACGACATGATTGACAACGCTCCAGAAGAAAAAGAACGTGGTATTACAATTAATACTGCACACATCGAGTATACTACTGACAAACGTCACTATGCTCACGTTGACTGCCCAGGACACGCTGACTATGTTAAAAACATGATCACTGGTGCTGCACAAATGGACGGAGCTATCTTAGTAGTATCTGCTGCAGATGGTCCAATGCCACAAACTCGTGAACACATCCTTTTATCACGTAACGTTGGTGTTCCAGCATTAGTTGTATTCTTAAACAAAGTTGACATGGTTGACGATGAAGAATTATTAGAATTAGTAGAAATGGAAGTTCGTGACTTATTAAGCGAATATGACTTCCCAGGTGACGATGTACCTGTAATCTCTGGTTCAGCATTAAAAGCACTTGAAGGCGACGCTGACTATGAGCAAAAAATCTTAGACTTAATGCAAGCTGTTGACGAATTCATTCCAACACCAGAACGTGATTCTGACAAACCATTCATGATGCCAGTTGAGGACGTATTCTCAATCACTGGTCGTGGTACTGTTGCTACAGGCCGTGTTGAACGTGGTCAAATCAAAGTCGGTGAAGAAGTTGAAATCATCGGTATGCAAGAAGAATCAAGCAAAACAACTGTTACTGGTGTAGAAATGTTCCGTAAATTATTAGACTATGCTGAAGCTGGTGACAACATTGGTGCGTTATTACGTGGTGTTGCACGTGAAGACATCCAACGTGGTCAAGTTTTAGCTGCTCCTGGTTCAATTACACCACATACAAAGTTTAAAGCGGAAGTTTACGTTTTATCTAAAGATGAAGGTGGACGTCATACTCCATTCTTCAGTAACTACCGCCCACAATTCTATTTCCGTACTACTGACGTAACAGGCGTTGTTACTTTACCAGAAGGTACTGAAATGGTTATGCCTGGCGACAATGTTGAAATGGAAGTTGAACTAATTTCTCCAATCGCTATCGAAGACGGTACACGTTTCTCTATCCGTGAAGGTGGACGTACTGTTGGATCAGGCGTTGTAACTGAAATCTACAAATAAGATATCTTATCTTTAATATAGATTTGAAGAGTCTCCATGTTGGAGGCTCTTTTTTTTTGATGTAGTATTTATTTTTCAACTGAATAATATTATGATCAAGGTTGAAATTTAAAGTGTGAGATATTTGGAAATAAAAAGACCCTAGGCTATTCAGGCCTAGGGCTTAATTACATTTTCCAACTCTAATATTTTTAAAAACTGGCTGGCACTATATTTTAATGACTTTTCATCTAGATTGAAATATGGGCTATGGTGTGGATGTGTGGTATCTTTTTCAGGGTTACCACAACCTGTTAAAAAGAATGCACCTGGACGTACTTTTTGATAATGTGAAAAGTCCTCGCCAATCATCATTAATTCAGATTCGTTAAATCTTAAATTCATCTCATTTGAAGCTTGTTTAACGATGTCAAAGCATTTAGGATTATTGTGGACAGGCAAATAACCTTTAATATAATCAAAATCATAAGTAATATCATTCGCAACAGCCAACCCTTGCAATAGCTTATCCATCTTGTGCATCACATGTGCTTGTACTTCTGTATCAAAAGTACGCACCGTTCCTTTACAAAATGCAGTATCTGGAATAACATTATCTGCCGAACCAGATTGTACCATACCGAAGCTAATAACAGCTTGTTTTACTGGATCAATCGTTCTAGAAACAATTTTTTGCGCACTAATGATAAATTCAGCCATAATGACAACAGGATCGATGGTTTCGTGTGGCTTCGCACCGTGTCCACCTTGACCATGAATCGTTACGTTGAATTCATCTGGAGAGGCCATCATCGCACCAGGACGAGAATAAATTGTGCCGGTAGGATAGCCACTCCACAGATGGTTTCCATATATTCTATCTACGTTTTGTAAGCAGCCATCATCAATCATTTCTTGTGAGCCTCCCGGCATAATTTCTTCACCATATTGGAAAATTAGCACGACATCACCATTTAATTTGCTTTTATGTGCGTCGATGATTTCAGCAACGGCTAGTAGTATTGCAGTATGACCATCGTGCCCACATGCATGCATTGCACCAGGATTTTTAGACTTGTAATCTACTTCAGTGAGTTCATCGATAGGTAAAGCATCAAAATCAGCACGTAATGCAATCGTTGGACCGTCTCCTTGTGCACTAAATGTTGCGACAATACCATTTCTTCCAACGGGCGACCGCACCTCGCATGATAGTTGGCTGAGTTGATTTAGGATGTAGTCGCGTGTATGATACTCCTCAAATGATAATTCAGGATATTGATGCAAATAGCGACGTATTTGTATCATTCTGTTTTCCTTTTCTCTTGCTAGTTGAAACCAATCAAACAACTTCAACCCTTCTTCCTTAAAATGATTATTCTATTATATCATTTTAAATGACTTTACTGTAGAGACAATTATTGTGACTTTAATTAGATTGTAGAAAACGCTTTAATAAATCGTGTGATTCTACTTTCCTGATACAAGAAAATGGGTTATGATAGGATTAAATAGTAGATAACTCAAAGGGGGATTTCCAGTGGTACAGTCACTACATGGCTTTTTAGATGAAAATATTCAATATTTAAAAGATAATGGACTTTATAATGAAATTGATACAATTGAAGGTGCAAATGGACCAGAGATTAAAATAAACGGGAAAAACTATGTTAATTTGTCTTCAAATAACTATTTAGGACTTGCAACAGATGAAGATTTAAAACAAGCTGCCAAAGATGCCATAGACACTCATGGCGTAGGTGCAGGTGCAGTAAGATCTATTAACGGTACATTAGACCTTCATGACGAATTGGAAGAAACACTTGCGAAGTTTAAAGGTACAGAGGCAGCGATTGCATACCAATCAGGTTTTAATTGTAATATGGCAGCCATTTCAGCTGTGATGAATAAAAATGATGCTATCCTATCAGATGAATTAAACCACGCATCAATTATTGATGGATGTCGTTTATCTAAAGCGAAAATTATACGCGTCAACCATTCAGATATGGACGATTTACGCGCTAAAGCGAAAGAAGCTGTTGAATCTGGACAATACAATAAAGTAATGTATATTACTGACGGTGTATTTAGTATGGATGGCGATGTTGCTAAATTACCAGAAATCGTAGAAATTGCAGAAGAATTCGGTTTAATCACATATGTTGATGACGCACATGGCTCTGGTGTCATGGGTAACGGTGCAGGTACAGTGAAACATTTTGGCCTTCAAGATAAAATTGACTTCCAAATCGGTACATTATCTAAAGCGATTGGTGTTGTCGGTGGTTATGTAGCTGGTACACAATCATTGATCGATTGGTTGAAAGCACAATCAAGACCATTCTTATTCTCAACATCATTAGCGCCTGGTGATACAAAAGCCATCACTGAAGCTGTTAAGAAATTAATGGCATCAACAGAATTACACGACAAACTTTGGGAAAATGGTAATTACTTAAAAGACGGATTGAAAAAATTAGGTTTTGACATTGGTAATTCTGAATCACCAATTACACCAGTAATCATAGGTGACGAAAAAGAAACACAAGCATTTAGTAGTCGCTTAAAAGATGAAGGTATCTATGTGAAATCTATCGTCTTTCCAACAGTACCAAAAGGTACAGGTCGTGTTCGTAATATGCCTACAGCTGCACATACAAAAGAAATGCTTGATCAAGCATTAGCGGCATATGAAAAAGTAGGTAAAGAACTAGGTACAATTTAACGCTAACTCCAATTTATAAAACGAATGAATATAAAAATAAATGAAGCAACAAAATGCTAGACTGCTTATGTCCTATTTGTATGGGCATGGGCTGTCTAGCTTTTTTGATTTTAATCACTTTGATAGGGTATAAGTTTAACAATTATGAAAGTATATACATAAATCACAATTTATTTAGAGGATAGGGTGATACAATGACAAAACTAATATTATTAAGAGGTAACTCTGGTAGTGGCAAAACGACTATTGCCCGTAACTTACAAAGCATGTTGGGGAATGGTGTCATGCGCGTGGGTCAAGATGAAATAAGACGCCATATGTTAAACGTCTCAGATAGACCAGGCAATTTATCAATTGAGCTAATAAAATACATTACACTATTTGGCATAACACATTGCAAATATGTTATTGTAGAGGGTATTTTCAATAAAGAAAAATATGGTAATATGTTACAGAGCATTATTTCAAGTACGCATATTAAAAGCTATATTTATTATTTCGACTTACCTTATGCAGAAACCGTGAGAAGACATCACTCAAAAACATATACGGATTTCAGTGCACAAAAACTTGCAAGCTGGTTTGTTGAAAAAGATACACTAAATGTAAAAAACGAGAAATTGATTACTGAAATGATGACACAAAATGATATACTCACGATGATCTTGAATGACCTACATGACGAGTGAAAAACGTCCGTAGAAGTAGTTCATATTTTTAATAAATTAAAAGGTTGATTTTATGCCAAATGATGTTATAGTTTTGGTTGCTGACGCCTTATGTTAAGGGGTTTTTCAATGAAAAATAATTTAGGGTTGCATTTCACTACACAACGGCTTATCATTAGACCGTTAGAAGAAAATGATTATGAGTCATGGTTGTCAGGATTTGTTAATCGTTATCCTGCGCAATACAAGCATGATAAAGGCCAAGTCGACATGTCAGATGCTACGGAACCATGGTTTGCGGCAATGGTTTTAAAGCATCAACAAGCCATTAAAGATGATGATTTGTATATATTTGGCATCTTTGATAAAACGGGACGTCATCTTGGTATGCTTAACATTAAAAATTTAAGCCGCGATCAATTTCAATGGGCAGAAATCGGTTATTTTATCCATAATCAATACTGGCATCAAGGGTATGCTTATGAAGCTTTATCAGAACTTGTGAAACAAACGAAAGAGACTTTAAAGTTTCATAGAATAGAAGCACACATCAATTTGGATAATCAACCTTCTATTCAGTTAATTGAAAAATTAGGCTTTGCATTTGAATGTATTCGAAAAGGATTTATTTTCGAACATGGACAATGGACTGACAACTACGTGTATTATCTCAATACACATGACGAACCAATGGGATAGCAACTAAAAGGAAGGAGTGTCAACATGGTTGAATTTAGAGAGTTAACAATGGCTGACGAAACATTATATTGTGATTATATGAAAGAATGGATAGATCACGATGAAAAGGTAGTGCCTGAGATTACGAATATTACCAAATACAATAATTTTGAAGAAATTGTACATGAATTAGCAGATAACAAATCTAATGATGAGACAGTAGATAATACGACATTGTTTTTAATTGATGATGATAAGATTATTGGCGCTGCCAATATTCGCCATCATTTGAATGAAAAATTAAAAATCATTGGCGGCCATGTTGGCTACGGTGTTCGTAAGAGCTACCGAGGCAAGGGCTTTGGGAATAAAATTTTGAAAAAGTCATTAGACTACTTATCACGTATTGGCGTACAAGAAGCGCTGATTACTTGTGAAAAAGATAATGAAGCCTCTGCAGCTGTCATCTTACACAATGGTGGGGAAGAAATAGAATCTTCAACATTAGATGATGGCACAGTCGTTCGTCGCTTCCAGATAGAAATCGCATAAAAAACATAATAATTAAAAGTTGCCATGTAAGAAAATGGCAACTTTTTTTATATTTATTTATGAAAACGGCAACATGAAATAAAAGACTTCGCAAAAAATTTCAAGTATAATTGTTTTTAACACTAGGTATTAATTTTAAAAAAGAAGTGAGGTTATAACATGTCTAAAGTCATTCAAGACATACATACAGCATTTGAGCATTTAGAAAATGGCATGACAGTACTTGCCGGTGGTTTTGGGCTATGCGGGATACCAGAGCATGCCATTGAAGCGATTCGTACAAAAGGTACAAAAGGATTAACCGTAGTGAGTAATAACTGTGGTGTAGATGATTTTGGATTGGGCCGTTTACTTGAGAAAAAACAAATAGATAAAATGGTTAGCTCGTATGTGGGTGAAAATAAAATATTTGAGCAACAACTGATCAATGGTGAGTTAGATGTAACACTAACACCTCAAGGTACGTTGGCTGAAAAACTACGTGCAGGCGGTGCAGGTATTCCAGCATTTTACACAAAAACAGGTGTGGGTACTTTGATTGCTGAAGGTAAAGAATCACGAGAATTTGACGGTGAAACGTACATTATGGAACGTGCCATTACAGGCGATTTTGGTATTGTGAAGGCTCAAAAGGCGGATACATTTGGTAATTTAGTATTTGAAAAAACAGCGCGTAATTTTAATCCTTTATGTGCTATGGCCGCCAAGACTACTGTCGTTGAAGTAGAAGAAATTGTTGAATTAGGTGAAATTGACCCAGATGATGTACATCTGTCAGGTGTATATGTGGATTATATCTATCTAGGAAAACATTTTGAAAAACGCATAGAAAAACGTACAGTGAAGGAGGTACAACATGGATAAACAAACACAACGTAAGAAGATTATCCAGCGTGCAGCACAAGAAATTCATAGTGATATGGTAATAAATTTAGGTATTGGTATGCCAACACTTGTAGCAAATGAGATGAATGATCATGTGGAAAATGTCTTTTTCCAATCTGAAAATGGTTTGCTTGGTATTGGCCCATATCCTACTGAAGATGAAGTGGATCCAGATTTGATTAATGCAGGTAAAGAAACGGTTACTGCTGCTAAAGGGGCTTCCTATTTCGATAATGCAGAATCATTTGCGATGATACGCGGTGGGCATATTGATTTAGCAATTCTTGGTGGTATGGAAGTTTCGGAAACAGGTGATTTAGCAAACTACATGATTCCTGGCAAGCTCGTAAAAGGTATGGGTGGTGCGATGGATTTGGTGGTTGGAGCTCAAAAAGTGGTCGTTATCATGGACCATATGAATAAACACGGTGAATCTAAGATAAAATCAAAATGTGAGTTGCCTTTAACAGGCGCAGGTGTTGTTAATACGTTAATCACAGATTTAGCTGTTTTTAAATTTGAAGATAAAGTTATGAAATTGGTTGAACTTCAAGAAGATGCCACACTTGAACAGGTACAAACCCATACAGATGCTTATTTTATAAATTGCTTGAATCATTAGCTGTTTTCCACATATTGTACGATGTATTCATAGGTAGATTATTATCTATTTTTAAAAGATTAGCTCTTAATCAAACTTAAAATTCCGAGTAATTATGTTATTGTAACAATAGAGATTGAATTAATGACAAAGGTTCGGAGTTTGATATGAAGAAAAATGCAGAACTGAAAAGTATTGTAATCGCTATTATATTTGCAGCGGCTGCAGATGTGGTTCCTAACGCCATATTTCATAAAATCTTGTTGTTAATCGGTATTTTAGCATTTATTTATATGTTGATTACACATTTAAAGTTTACGTTATATCATATTAAAATAGAGGATAATCAGCAACAAACATGGTTTAGTGTGAAAACGGATTATTGGTTGCTGTTTATTAAAAATATGTTGGCCATAACGCTATTATTAGCGATATATTGTGTGTCTGTGTATGTCGATAATCATATGGCTTGGATTATCATTCCTTTACTTGTCGTTGGATTTATAGGAATAATCTTATTTGAAAATAAATTTGAAAAGAAGAGCAACATTTTAGAGTCAGAAAATGTAAAAGAATAGAGGTGGCTTATGAAATTTATTGATGCACATGAACAAGCTGAATTATTAAACATGGAAGAAGTCGTTGAAGCGGTCGCAGAATCTTTACAGGCCTATTCTGAAGGGAAGACGGATACCCCTTTACGTTATGTACTTCCTTTTAATGAAGACAATCGTTATCTAGTTATGCCGGCTTTATCTGATGAATTGAAAGTTGTGGGGCTTAAAACAGTAACAATGGCCCCTAATAATACAAAGATAGGTAAAAATACCATTGTTGGTTCTGTCATATTATCAGATTATGAAACTGGTGAAACATTAGCTGTATTAGAAGGTTCTTACTTAACCAAAATTCGTACAGGCGCAATTTCTGGCGTAGCTACAAAATACCTTGCTCGTCAAAATGCAGAAACATTATGTGTCATAGGCACAGGCGATCAAGCACAAGGATTAATTGAAGCTGTATTAGCTGTTAGAGATATCAAACATATTCAACTGTATAATAGAACTCACCGTAAAGCAGTGACATTTGCAGAAACGATTCAACAGCAATATCAATCCGTAGATGTGACAGTGATGGAAGATGTTGATGATGCTATAGCTAATGCTGATGTTATTGTCACTGCAACCAACGCCACGCAACCTGTTTTTAATAAATCATTAGAAGCTGGAGTGCATGTGAATGCTGTAGGTTCTTTTAAATCAGATATGCAAGAGTTGCCTTCACACGCTATAGCCAATGCAGATAAAGTAGTTGTAGAAGCATCGGAAGCGGCATTAGAAGAAACAGGAGATTTAATTACCCCAATAAAAGAAGGTCTGTTTGGAGAAAAAGATTTATATGGCGAACTAGGTGAAATTGTCAGTTCTCATTTAGCTGGACGCGAAAGTGATGATGAAATTACCGTATTTAAATCTGTAGGTGTAGCCATTGTAGATATTATTGTGGCTAACTATTTTTATCAAAAAGCACAGAAAAATAATGACGTGCAGTAATTTATATATAAGGTCGATAAAGTAAAATTTTGATAGGCTATAGTAAAATTATTAAGCGTTTCGCTGTATTGCTTTATAGTATAATGTAGGTATTATTTTATACTTTAAAGGATACTTATGGCGGAACGCTTTTTATAATGATTTTTAAAATCAAAATTTTCAAACTATACTTAGACCAAAAATAAAACATATTATAAAT
Organism: Staphylococcus cohnii species complex 1663; assembly: GCF_041008415.1. Taxonomy (NCBI): domain Bacteria; kingdom Bacillati; phylum Bacillota; class Bacilli; order Caryophanales; family Staphylococcaceae; genus Staphylococcus; species Staphylococcus cohnii species complex 1663. The sequence continues at coordinate 50,938 of NZ_JBFDVL010000009.1, read as the reverse complement.
AACTTTATTTAAATAAGGATCAAAAGATTTTTTGTAAAGTTCTTGGTAGCATTATTCAATTATTATTACAATTTCACCTCGATTTCTTTTGATTTGTTCGTCAAAATTGTTAAACTCATACTAATATATAGAAGACGTAAATTAACTAAATTTATAATTTTATTTGTAATACTATTTTATTTTTATAATAAAAATCAGGTGTTCAACGTATTATATTAATAAAATTGACGATAAGTATATTATGACTTGAGTATATAGGAGGATGAAAAATGAAACTACTAATTACAGGTGGTGCTGGATTTATTGGCTCGCACTTAGCAGAACACTTTAACAAAGCTAATGAGGTGTTTATATTAGACAATTTAAGCACAGGGCATCGTTCGAATGTCGAATTTATAGATGATGCGCATTTCATTGAAAATGATGTAATTAATACATCATTTGTGACATCCTTAGTGGAGCAAGAACAATTTGATATCGTCATTCATTTAGCAGCCGTAGTTAGTGTTGTAGAAACAATAAATGACCCTATAAAGTCTCAGTCTGTCAATATAAATGGCACATTAAATCTCTTAGAAGCCAATCGTCAATATAATCATAATTTGAAGAAATTTATTTTTGCATCGTCAGCAGCCGTATATGGTAATACCGAAGGATTACCAAAACAAGTCGAAACGTTCATTGATCCTGAATCACCTTACGCTGTGGAAAAATATGCTGGGGAACAATATACAAAAATTTACAATACACTATATCAACTGCCAACAACTGCTTTAAGATTCTTTAATATATATGGACCGAGACAAGATCCTCATTCACCATACTCTGGTGTATTATCTATTATAGATAATAAATTTAAAAATAACGAAACATTCACATTTTTTGGGGATGGAGAGCAAACGAGAGATTTTGTATATGTAAAGGATTTGGTGCGAGCAGTTTCAATAGTGTTAGATAATGAAGTAACGAATGGCAAAATTTACAACTTAGCTACTGGTAAACAAATATCATTATTAGAAATTTTCGATAAGTTCAAAATGGTTTATAATAAAACTATAAATTATCAGTTTGCTGAATCAAGAAGCGGGGATATTAAACATTCTTGTGCTGATATCAAAGGTTTGGAAGCGCTAGGATTTAATCCACAATATGATATTATGTCAGGTTTAACTGAATATATTAATTACTCGAATACAGATAAGAAAAACTAAGAGGTGGAAGAATGATTGGTAAAACGAAAAAGTTTGTATTAAATCAGACAAAAAGAAAATTAAAATTCATTTCGGAACCATTGAAATTACAACTTAGAAGTAAATACACAAGAAATATTATGCATTATGCAAATCTATATAAAACGATTGAAGTAGATGACAAGCATATTTTGTATCAAGTTAGAGATGGACAAAGTATGACAGATAGTCCTTATGCAATATTTAAATATTTAATGAGCCATCCTGATTATCAAAAATATATACATATTTGGGTCGTAGCATCTCAAAAAATGCAAAAAGCATTTTCTAAAAAATATAATAAATATAAAAATGTAAAATTTATAGTTAAAGAAAGTGAAGACTATTTACATTATTTAACAAAGTGTAAATATCTCATCAATAATGCGACGTTTCCAACGTATTTTACGAAAAAGCCAAATCAAATATATGTTAATACTTGGCATGGTACACCTTTAAAAGCAATGGGGTTAGATATCAAACATAATTTATTAGAATCACAAAATACAATTCGTAACTTTTTAAGTTCTGACTATATTATTTCACCTAACCAACATACGACAGATATTTTTAAAAAAGCATTTAAATTAGACGGTTTAAATGATGAAGCAATTTTAGAAATTGGTTATCCTAGAATAGATGCAACGCTAAATGCACAGTCAAAAGAAGTTATGCAGAAATTAAAGCAACAAGGCATTAAATTAACAGATGCGCCGATTTTACTCTTTTCACCGACATGGCGTGGCCAAACGGTCAGTACACCAGAAGATAATATTGAAGAAATTGAAGCGCTGATTGAGTCATTAAATAAACAAACACATTATCAAGTGTTATTAAAAGTGCATCCGTTTATTTATAAAAAAGCAGTAGGTAATAAAAAATTAAAAAAATACTTAGTGGAAGATACATTTGATACGAATGAATTACTCAGTATTGTTGATTTGCTTGTAACTGATTACTCAAGTATCTTTTTTGATTATTTAGTTACAGATAAACCTATTATTTTTTATACACCCGATTATAAAGCCTATGAAGAAGACAGAGGATTTTACCTTCCTGTGGATAGTCTTCCAGGTCCAAGTGTGCACTCAATTGAAGCATTGGTAGCTACTGTCCAAGTGTCACAGCGCATGCTAGCACAATATAAGGGGAACTATCAAAAATATAAACAAAAATTTGTGAATTACGATGATGGACAAGTAACGGAAAGAGTTGTCAATCAAGTGTTTCATCATGATGCACCCAAAAATGGCGTTCAAAACAACAGAAAAGAGCGTATTTTAATATATCCAGGTGGTATGAAACCTAATGGCATAACAACATCGATCCTGAATTTATTAGAAAATGTTGATTATGATAGATATGATATTACGGTTTATCTTGGATTCAATAGAAATAAAGATGTGATAGATAATCTATATAGCTTAAATGACAATGTGAGGGTTATTTTAAGAAAAGGACCATTGTTGGCAAACACTTCAGAATACTATCGTAACCTATTGGTACGCAATAGAGGCATCAAATCGAAAATTGAAGAAAAAATTTATCCGGATGCATTGTATCAACGCGAATTTAGAAAAGTGTTTGGTAACTCAGCGTTTGATGTCGTTATGGATTTCAGTGGCTATGCGATGTTTTGGTCTGAAATCTTGTTAGCGAGCAAAGCTAAAAGAAAATTAATCTACTTGCACAGTGATATGAAAATGGATATGGAGCGTAAAGTGAACGGTGTGAGACCGCATTACGCTAATCTAAAAGGTGTGATGTCCTTATATCCTTATTATGATAAGCTCGTAAGTGTGTCTGAAGTGACTAAGCAGGAAAATGTTAAAAAAATAGCGAATAGAAAAACAAAAGATAAATTTAAATCATCGATGAATACTATTAACTTAGATAGAATTTATAATTTGGTGGATGAAGATAATGATATCTTTATGAAAAATGGGGAACGTGTCATTGTAAGAGAACAGGATAAGCAAATTACAAGCGTACCGTTCCATAAATCCGATTATAAAGTGATGACAATGGGAAGATTATCTCCTGAAAAAGGATTTGATAATTTGATTCAAGCGTTTAGCGGCGTGGTGGAAGCAAATCCTAACGCGAAATTATACATTTTAGGTGATGGCCCACTCAAAAATCAACTAAATAAACTAATTACGTCATTAGATTTATCAGAGCATGTATTTTTAATGGGACAAAAAAGAAATCCATTTAATATTATGAGAGATTGTGATCTATTTGTTTTACCGTCTTATTACGAAGGGCAATCAATGGTCTTATTAGAGGCGTTGACTGTTGGTATAGATATTCTGGCATCAGATATACCAGCCAATCAATATGTACTTGATTATGGCAAGTATGGAATGTTGAGTTTTAATGATGCTGAATCATTACAAACAAGCATACAACAGTTTATTAATAAGGAAACACCTGTTTATGCCAAATTTGATCCAGAATTATATAATAAAGAAGCGATTGAACAATTTTATCATTTATTAGATGACTAAAGTATCATATAACTGAGGGATGAGAAATAATGCTCAAGCCCAAAATAAAGGACGCATCCATATGAAATGGATGCGTCCTTTTTATATTTAAAAGCCTTCAATTTATACTGTGCTTGTTTATTTGAAATGCCATGTTTATATAGTAACTTTTACACTTTAACTATGATGTTTATAATTATTGATAACCATAGGGTGTAGTGTATTTCTTCCTACAACAATTCTTATATATGGAATAAAAGATAGTATTATCGCTAATCCAATACAAAATCCAAGTGTGAAAATAGAACTTAAGATTAAAAATAGTGGTGGGAATGTAACAAATGATGCTAGCGATCTAGAAATAAAATCTACAATGATTTGGTGTGCTAAGTATATGAAAAATGATATTTCGCTTATTAAAAACACAAATACTAAATTAAACCGAGTTAAAAATTTAGATAAATAGACGATAAATACAAAACTGATTGCAGAAAATAAGACTAAATCAAATCGATTAGACTCATTTAGATGTACGTCTAAATAAGAAAAATTAAATGCCATATAGGATAAAGCCAATAGCCAAATCAATAGAAGCCAAACTAAATGACGCTTTAAAAAATGAATAACAGTATCATAATATTTACCGAAGTAGAAACCAACAACAAAGTAAAATAGCCAATATAAAATAATGGTTCTACTGAACAAAGGATAAAAATCCCAGAATTCAAGATAAGCAGTACTGTAATACATTAAATAAGAATGTCCAAAACTAATGATAAAGGTAACAACAAGTACAAAAATAGGATTGGCTTTACTCAATAATTTATAAAATAAGCGATGTAATATATAAAACTGAAAAATAACAAGTACAAACCATCCGAAAAATTTACCTTCCACTACGATATTTAAAAAGATTTCCCAAAATGATTTATCTGAATTATCACCAAGAAATAGTCTAAAAGTGATAAATAAACCAAATATAGCATAAGGAATTAAAATAAATTTCAAACGCTTAAGTAAAAAGTTTTGCGGAATTTTAGTTGAATATCGCATACCTAATAATGTTTCGGACAAAATAATAAAGCAAGGTGTTGCAAATAATAAAATAACTTGTAAAAAACTATAAAATGATTTTTCAAATTGTGAAATGTGATAATCGTTTACTAAACCGGTTAAACAATGGACGATGACTATTGCGATACAAAATATCGCTCTAGCATAGGTGAGTTCCATTTTCCTCTCCAAAATAAAAACTCCTCTCAAAATCCATTCCATAATATGATAATTAGTATTAAAAGTAAAGTTTATATGAATTTATTTTTATAATAATTATATATAAAGCCTAGCACTTTCTAATATGAAATTTGGGTAAGTTTAAGAAAAAAATGATATGCTTACATATATTTAAAATAGTCACTGAAAAATAGCTACTAGCAGTTAATTAAAAAACTAAAAAATTGAAAGGAACAACGTTATGAAATCAATCTTACTAATTGGTCAATCAAATATGGCAGGAAGAGGATTTTTAGATAGTGTAAATCCCATCATTGATGAACGTATTTTTATGCTTAGAAATGGTAGATGACAAATGATGGAAGAACCGATACATAGCGATCGTTCTGTCGCTGGAATTGGACCAGCTGCATCGTTTGCAAAGCAATGGCTCGATGATCATCCAAATGAAACAATAGGGTTCATTCCATGTGCTGATGGAGGTACTTCTATTGAAGAATGGTCAGATGAAAGTATGCTGACGCGGCATGCTGTAAGTGAAGCGAGATTTGCTATGGAAACGTCTGAATTGATTGGTGTTTTATGGCATCAAGGTGAAAGTGATAGTCAAAATAATAAATTTCAAACATATGAAACAAAATTATCACACCTCATTGATTATTTTAGAGAAGCACTTGAATTGCCTAAACTTACTTTTGTCATTGGATTGTTAGGAACGTTTTTAGGAAAAGAAGGGTTTGGCGCTAGTGCTACAGAGTATCAAGAAATTAATAACAGTATCAAGAACGTCGCGCAGAAACAACATGATTGTTACTTTGTTACAGCAGAAGGCTTAACGGCAAATCCAGATGGTATTCATATAGATGGATTCTCACAACGCTTGTTTGGGATTAGGTATTATGATGCATTTTCAAAATCAAAGGACGTCGTCAATCCTTTAGATAATGAGAGCGAAAGAGAACAAGATTTATATAAAACTGAATTTACTAAAAATGAACAAATGTATATGCTTGTGGCTAGGTTATCTAAAAATGAAATCACGTATCAAGATTTTATCAATGAAATGTCACAAATGAATAAATAATAATCTGGAAAATTATCATTTTTAAAAATATTTATTTTTTTCGTTCAATCTATGTCTAAAAAGCCTTTCAAAACACACGAGATGTGTGTACATTTGAAAGGCTTGTTGTATTTTATCATCCCAATACGGTTATGTTAATCGTCCATGTGTGATTTTAGTAAGTGCGTCATTTGTAGCAAATATTTTAGCATTTACAGTTGGGACACCCATGGATTGTAGGCGCTCACTATGCATATTTAAATAGTTTTTAGCATTTTTGTAACTATCAAATGCATAAATGCCACCCGCTTCTTTTTCATCAGCATTTTCTGTCCAAATTTTCCATAAAAAACCTGGTTCTCCATTTATAGATTTCGCTAAATCAGCGAATTGTCTGGACATCTCTTGTCCAAAAGGACCATCGATTGGAAAATCAACTTGTAAAATATAGATCATGATAAACCATCCTTTTTAAATTATTTATTATGTTTACTATACCAATTAAAAATACATTGCAGTATGGTTTTAGCTCAAGCACTTTTCTAATATAAACAATAAAATGTTTAACATAACATCAAAGCTACATTAATAAAGTATTTTCATATTTAATTTGTACTAATCTTCATAAAAAGTGTAATTTTACTTGAAAATAAAATGGAGAGGTGTATGATGAAAGTGAACAATTACACTTTGCATATGGAAGACTACAAATAAGGAGTGATTTATTATGCGGAAAGTTGGAAAGTTAATTTCAGCAACTGTCGTTGTATCTACACTGGTTGTCGGTTCTTCAGCAGCATATATCTCAACGAGTAGTCCAACAGCGCAAGCAGCAGAGCAAGTCCAAAAGTGGGGACACGGTGAAGGTGGCGCAAGCGGTGCAAATAGTGAAAATGGTGTTCGTTCACAAGCACAAACAACACCTTGGTATAATTACGAAGGTTATACAACATATGATCCAACTTTTACACAAGATTATAACTTCGTACGTGCTTTAAAATATGACAATGTTACGATTGATGGTTATAAAGTTGACACTAATGCCAAGAAAGAATTTGATCATTCTAAGAAAATTTATGATACAAGCGTAGAATTTAATAGTGACAATGAAGTGGTGCAACTTACTTTCTTCACAAAACCTGATTCAGTATCTAAGTCAACATTTAAGAAGGCTCATACTTCAAATGAAATCATAGGAGAAGGTAAATTAGGCAATAAAGATGGCACTTATGTGAAATATGAAACAAATAATGGCTTTTATACTGCTTTCTTTGATCAAAATGATAATTTGGTGGAAATAACAATTGGTCAGTAGTTTAAATAGTATTAAAAAAGTTAAGATTCAACTCAGAGATGATTTGAAATCGCGCGTTTTTGAGATTATAACAACAGTTACTTTAATTGAAATTGTATGCTTTGGCTGGGGCAAATTAAATGTTTCAGCCTATTCTGTTGTATAGTCAATAAAATAAAGTATTTATTAAGAGTGAATGTAGCAGATTTTGTTGATGAAAAGCTTAATTGCAGTATTTTTAAATTTTAAAGTTACTGAAGGTATATATTTAGTCCCAATTATTTCTACTCGTTAATGGTTAGGCGTAATAAAGATAATTGTGTTTTGTTATATTTATGATTATAGTTAAACGTAAGTATAGCGTATTGCTTTCAAATGTGAATAGGGGGATTGAAAACTTGAAAAAATTCTATTTAAGTGCTTTGTTTGGGCTTTTTTTACTCACAGTGACAGGAATGGTTGCTGATGCAAAAAGTTTTGATCAAATAGAACAAGATAATGATACAATTATAGGGGTTTATGGTGTCAATACAGCTAATGGCAAAGTGGTACAGCACAGATCAGGTGAACGGTTTGCATTTGCATCTACATATAAAGCAATTTCAAGTGGTATATTATTACAAAACAGGCCAACGTCAGAACTAAATAAAAAAATAGCGATATCCAAAGGTGACATTGTCGCTTATTCACCCGTCACTGAAAAATATATCGGCAAGCAAATGACGTTAAAAGCATTAATAAAAGCTTCTATGTTGCAGAGTGATAATACAGCTAATAATAAAGTCATCGAAGAAATAGGTGGAATTAAAGAATTTCAACAATCACTCATACATCGTGGAGACCATATATCTAATCCACAAAGACTCGAACCAGATTTAAATTTATATGATCCACAAAGTACAGATGATACAACCACACCTAAAAGAGCTGCAACAACGTTCAATCATCTTCTACAGAGTGAAAATATGAGCAAAGCTAACCTTGAATTACTAAAGCATACAATGATTCATAATGAAACTGGAGATACGTTAATAAAAGCAGCTGTATCTAAGGATGATGTTGTAGGAGATAAAAGTGGTCAAGGTTTAACCTATGGTAGTCGAAACGATTTAGCTTTTATATATCCAAAAAAGCAAAATAAGCCAATTATTCTTGCTATTTACACGAAAAAATCAGATAAAGATGCGAAACCTGATGATAAAGTTATTCAAACAGCGGCAGAAACAGCTATTAAGTCATTAAAATAAATTCAAGTAAGCGAAACTTAGATTGGTGCAGAGGGGTTAAATATGGAAATAAAGCAAATGAAATATTTTGTAGAAGTTGTGAAAAATGGGGGGATGACACAAGCATCCGAGCATTTATATATTGCGCAATCTACAATAAGTAAAAATATTAAAAGTATTGAAGACGAATTTAATATCACTTTATTTGATAGAAGAAAAAAGCATATTATTTTAACGGATATCGGCCAGATTTTTTATGATAAATGCGTGGAAGCTTTAGCGGTGCTAGATGATTTATCATTAGAAATGGGAGATGTAACAAATTTAGAAAAAGGCCATATTAGAGTTGGTATATCAGCAATTATGAACGTGAGACTTTTTACAGAAAGTTTAAATCATTTTCATAGTAAATATCCAAAAGTGACATACGAAGTTATTGAAGGTGGAGGCAAAGCTGTAGAGTCTTATTTAAATAATGATGAAATTGATGTAGGCATTACTACGTTACCTGTAGATAATGATATCTACCATGCTATCCCACTATATAATGAAAAGTTATTGCTAGTCGTAAACAAAGATGCGATGCTTGCGAAACAAGGACCAGTCTATCTAGGTGATTTGAAAAATGAACGTTTTATTATGTTTCATGATGATTACTATTTAAAAGATCAAATTATTGAAAGTTGTAGAAAAGTTGGTTTTCATCCAAAAACGGTTGCTAAAATGTCTCAAATTACTTTTATTGAAAATATGATCCGAGATGGCATCGGTGTGAGTATATTACCAGAAAGTATCGTAAATATTTTAAATGAAGACCTTGTGGGTATAGAAATTTCAGGTGCAGATGTGTCATGGAATTTGGGAGTTATTTGGAAAAAAGATAGCTATATGAATTATGTAACTCACGAATGGATTAAATTTTTAAAAGATACTAGATAATGATGCTTAACAAAGCGATTATAGTTTATGAAATATGTATTCCATAAGAGAATGTTATATATTCCAACTATGTATTTTAATCATATTTCAGTGCGTAATATAATAGACATATAGAGGTAGTAAGTACTGATGATTAATAGAAGAATAAAAGTTAAAACATTTATGATAATCCCTAGCGCCAAAATATTAACTATATAAGCGTTTCATAATTTAAAGCTCATAACAAATTTATATAGAATTTAACTAATATAATAACTCTCCCCATTCATTCACTAAAATAAGGACACCCTATTCTTATTCATTATTATATTATTGAGCAATGATATTTAAAAACTAAGCTTATCTTCTAAATCAGTACAGTTTAATAAACGACCCTCTTGTCAAACATCAAACAAACATATAAACATGCCCAAACCTTAGCAATAGGTTTGGGCATGTTTATTTTAAATGTTTTTTTGTATTTTAGGGTGAAGATGATAGGCCGACTCAGTTGCTTCATCTTTAATAACTTTATCTAAAGTTGCTACAATCGTTTGAGCAATTTCAGCGGTTGGAACGCCAATCGCGTTGACTGGGTAATCTAATTTTTTAATTTGAGGGATATTGTCATAAGAATACAAGATAGGGTGATCTTGTGGTCCTAGTGCATTTATTGTACCGACTGTTATATCATAGCTGCCACAAATCACGCCTGGTGCAAGTGCGTGTGTTTGTAAAAATTGTTTAACGGCAGATTCCGTTTCAATTGCATTCAAACTTGTAGAATCAATGATACGATAATTTATCTTGTGTTTGTCACAATATTGAGCAATCGCTTCTTTTTTTGCGATTTGACGTGTATCATTTGTATGTATATCACCAATATAATCAATGTGATCAATGTCCTGATCGACCAATGCTTCAATTGCCATGATCATCGCTTCTGAATGGTTTACGTTTATAATCGGATAAGGGATGTCACGATCGACACCATAGGCAACGACTGGGACATTGTTATAAATTTCTGGAGATAAGTTTGTTGCGTCACCTTCATCAAAAATGACGATACCATCACAACCGAATTCAACAAATTTTTTCGAAGCGGCAGCGACATCGTCTATCGACACAAACATGACATAACCTAAATCTTTGATAGCGTGATTGATTTCTGAAATAAGGTGTGTAACCGCTACACGATCTACAGAAGGCCAGATTAATCCAATTGTGCCACTTTTCTTTGAAACAAGTGCTCTAGCAGAATGATTAGGTATATAATTCATTTCTAAAGCTTTTTGTTGAATTAAATTTTTGGTTTTTGGTTTTACGAGATGAGAATTTTTAAGTGCTTTACTAACTGTGGAATAGCTGACACCACAGGCTTCAGCAACATCTTTTAAAGTTACAGCCATAAAATTTCTCCTTGAAATTGATTGATTTAAATGCAAATTAATTATACCATAGAGATAAGCATTACAATATTTTTTTGTACAAAAATAACAACGTTGTTATTTTGAAGGGTATTGTAATTGATATCATTTTTGAGGGGTTGAAGACATGGATTCAATGAATACAATGAAAGAGATTCAACAAGGCAAACACATTGCTGTCATGCGAACTGAAGATGCAAAATCTTTTTTAGATATTGCACATACCATTATTGATAAAGGCCTACACACAATTGAGGTTACTTTAACAACGCCGAACGCTATAGAAATTATAGCTGAATTATCAAAAAGAGACGACGCATTGATTGGTGCAGGAACAGTGTTAGACAGTATTTCTGCACGTACTGCCATTTTAAATGGTGCGAAATTTATCGTTAGCCCATCTTTTGATAAAGAAACAGCGAAAATCGCTAACTTATATGATGTACCATATATTCCGGGCTGTATGACTGTTAAAGAAATGGTTGAATCATTACGTTATGGTTGCAAAGTCCTTAAATTATTCCCAGCAACGCAATTCACACCTAAGTCAATTAAAGATTTCAAAGGGCCATTACCACAAATTGAAATTGTGCCTACAGGTGGCGTTGGTAAAGAAAACCATAAAGCATGGTTAGATGCTGGAAGTTTTGCAGTTGGCATTGGAAGCGAAATAACAAAAATTTATCAACAAGAAGGAAAAGATGCTTTAGAAAGATATATTTCAGAAATAAAAAGTGAGGTATAACAATGACGGTCTATGGTTTTGGTGAAGTATTATTACGTTACACGCCACCAAATTATGAACAGTTGAAAGATGCCAATACGTTTAAAGTAAATGTTGGTGGTGCAGAATTGAACGCACTTGTGACATTAGCACAATTTGGACATACGACTGAAATGTTAACGGTATTACCCAATCACGCGCTAGGACATTTAGCATTACAAAAAATGTTTCAAACACGTGTAGGTACTGCTTCAGTGAAATATAATAATGGCCGAATTGGTACATATTATATGGAAGAGAGTTTCGGCTTTCGTAGTGGCAAAGTGATTTATGATCGCGAACATTCAACATTTGCGAATCATGGTGAAGATGTAATGGAAGAAATCAATGCTCAAAGTGGAGATTTCTTTGTATTTACAGGTATTACGTTAGCTGTAAATAAAATGATTCGTCATCAAATTGTCGATGTATTAAAGCAACTAAAGCAACAAGGCGTTAACATAGTGTTCGATATTAATTTTAGAAGTAACTTATGGTCAAAAGAAACAGCAGTACCAATAATAAAGTCAATTTTACCATTTGTCGATGTTCTATTTTTTGGAAAAAAAGATGCTACACATTTGCTCGAAACTAATGATTTAGATGATGATATACAGATATGTGCAAAAACAATTCGATCCGAATACGACATTGATTTGATGGCTTCAAGTAATAGAAATATAGAACAAAGTACATTACAAGGTATTATGCTGACAAAAGAAAAATATATTGAAGGCCAAGCATATACTTACACTGTTTTAAACAGAATCGGTGCTGGTGATGCATTTATGGCAGGTGTATTACATGGATTGAATAAAGCATGGCAACCAGAAGATACAGTAGATTTTGCAACAAAATGTTCTGTTCTACAACATACGACAAATGAAGATGCACTAAGTGTACAAGAAAGTGATGTATTTAATTTATCAACGCATTTTGGAGAACTGAAACGATAAAAATTGCAATATAAGGGGTATAATCTTTATGAAGAAATTTACACTCCTTCTTGTAAGCGCATTCTTTACGATGGGGATGGTATCGATGTTGCTTACAAATAAGGAGACGATTGCTAAAACAAAGACAAAAGAGATCATGTTAGCGCATAATCAGCCAACGGAACATCCTGTCCATAAATCTTTAAAAATTTTTAAAGATAGATTAGAAAAAGAATCACATGGTCAAATAAAAGTGAATATTTATCCGAATGGTCAGCTCGGTAGTGAGCGTGAAGCAATAGAAATGACACAGACGAATGCAATTCAAATGACTAAAGTTTCGGCTGGGGCATTGGAAAGTTTTTCGCCAACGTATTCATTATTTAATATGCCGTATTTATTTGAGTCAGAAGAAAATTATCGACACGTAATGAAACGTAAAAACGTACAAGACGCTTTCTTTAAATCGACAGGGGACCAAGGATTTTTAGGTATTACTTATTATGATGCAGGTATGCGTAGTATCTATACGAAAGACAAAGAAATCAAAGACAACAAAGATTTGAAAGGCTTGAAGATTCGTGTTCAGCCAGGCAAAACAAGTGTAGATTTAATTAAATCGTTAGGTGGCACGCCAACACCGATGGATTATGGTGAAGTGTATACTGCAATGCAATCAGGTGTTATTGATGCAGCAGAAAATAATGAAACATCTTTAACAACGAATAACCATGGTGAAGTTGCAAAAAATTATTACTACACAGAACATGCAACCGTACCTGATATTTTAATCATGAACAAAGAGACCTATGACAGCTTGACGAAACAACAACAAAAATGGTTAGAAGATGCAGCAGATTATTCCACAAAAAAACATGAAGTAATTTGGGATAAAGCAGTGAGCGATGCTAAAAAAACAGCGACAGAAAAAATGGACGTGAAGTTTCACGATGTAGACAAATCTACATTTAAAGCGACTTCAAAACCTCTTCAAGATGAATTTAAAAATAATCCGGATACGAAAGCGGATTATAAACTAATCGAGAAGGAGGAACAGCGCTATGAAAAAAGCAAAGCAAATCATTGATAAATTGTTGTTAACGCTAGCTGGTATAACGCTTTTTGTTATGGTTATTTTATCGGTTTATCAAGTTGCAACACGCTTTATTTTTAACACACCGAGTACGACGAGTGAAGAAATTGTTAGATTCTTGTTGATATGGTTTGGGTTATTGAGTGCAAGCTATGTCTTTGGAATCAAACAGCATATTGCCATTGTATTTATCAGAGAAAAATTGCCTGAGAAAGTACAGTTATACTTGGAAAAGATTTCGGACATTATATTAATTATCGTGGCACTCGTGCTCATGATTTGGGGCGGTTTTGAAGTTGTGAAGTTAACTTGGTCTCAAATCGCGCCGTCAACAGGTTTATCAATGGCTGCAATGTATGGTGCATTGCCAGTTTCAGGAATATTTATTATTTTCTATGCATTTTATAATTTATTTAGTAAAGAGACAATGACTACAATTCAAGCGCGTGATGAGCTTGAAGGCGGTGATGGCTTATGACAATGATTGCGGGATTAGTATTATTCATCACTTTCTTCATCTTTCTTATCATTGGCTTACCGATTGCATTAGCGATTATTTTAAGTTCTATTATTACGCTATTATTGATCTTACCATTCGATGTCACTATCGTAACTGCAGCACAGCGTATGGTTACGGGCATTGATGATTTTACAATGTTAGCGATTCCGTTATTTGTGCTAGCAGGTATCATCATGAATAACGGCGGCATTGCATTTAGATTAGTTAACTTTGCGAAGGTACTCGTTGGCAGATTGCCAGGATCATTAGCGCATACCAACATTGTTGGGAATATGCTTTTTGGTTCCATTTCTGGTTCTAGTGTTGCAGCAGCTGCTGCCATGGGTCGTATCATGGGACCAATGGAAAAAGCGCAAGGTTATAAAAAAGAATATTCAGCAGCAGCAAATATCGCTTCAGCACCTTCAGGTTTACTTATCCCACCAAGTTCACTATTGATTGTTTATTCATTAGTCAGCGGCGGGACATCCATTGCAGCGTTATTTATCGCGGGTTATATTCCAGGAATTCTATGGGGTATTGCTTGTATGATTGTTGCTTATGTCATGGCGAAAAAACAAGGTTATAAAGTATCAGAGAAAATTAGTTGGAAAGATAGATTATTCTTAACATTAGATGCATTACCGAGTTTATTTTTAATAGTAGTAGTGATTGGTGGTATTGTCGGAGGAATCTTTACAGCAACAGAAGGTGCAGCGGTCGCAGTTTTATATTCTGTAGTACTTTCGCTAATTTATAAAAGCTTAAAAATCAAACAATTATCCAACGTTATCAAAGAAACAGCTGAAATTAGCGGTATGATTTTATTTCTAATCACCGCTTCGGCGTTATTTTCACTTGTGATGAGTTATACCGGCTTACCGGAAGCAATATCCAATGGCATTATCTCAATGACTGACAATCCAATTGCACTGTTATTATTAATCAACGTTATCTTATTAGTCATTGGTACTTTTATGGACATTACACCAGCAGTACTTATATTTACACCAATCTTTTTACCGATTTCAGAAGTATTAGGTCTTGATCCCATTCATTTTGGTATCATTATCGCTTTTAACTTATGTATTGGTAATATCACACCACCAGTTGGTAGTGCGTTGTTTGTAGGAGCAAGTGTAGGCGGTGTACGTGTTGAATCAGTATTTAAATATTTAATTCCATATTTTGTAGCTTTAATTATTTTAATGCTAATCATTACTTTTATACCACAATTATCATTATTCCTTCCAAAACTATTAGGATTATAGAAAAGGAGCAATTATATGACTTTAATTAATGACAATTTTTTATTAAATAGTAAAACAGCAGTAAAACTATACCAGAAAGTTAAAGATTTACCGATTTATGATTTTCATTGTCACTTAGATCCAAAAGAAATTTACGAAAATAAAAATTATGACAATATTACACAGTTATGGCTAGGTGGAGATCATTATAAATGGCGTTTAATGAGAGCTTATGGCATTGAGGAAGCTTTTATTACAGGCAGTGTTGATGATTTTGATAAATTCCAAGCATTTATGCATATGTTACCGTATGCGATTGTAAATCCGATGTATCATTGGTGTGCATTAGAATTAAAACGCTATTTTAATGAGGATACAGATTTAGATAAAGTGAATATCAGTAAATTATATAAATCATTAAATAAAAAGTTAGCAAAACCTTCACATACACCACAAAATCTAATTAAGCAAAGTAATGTTAAGGTGGTATGTACGACAGATGATCCATGTGATGACTTAAAGTATCATAAGTTATTAAACGAAGATAGCAACGTTACATTTAAAGTTATACCTACATTTAGACCGGATAGTTACGTTTTCTTAAATCATGAATCTATCAATACAAAAATTGACCAATTGAATCAAGCGACTGATTGCGACATCCAAGATTTAAATACTTATATTGATGCATTAAAAGCACGTGTGCATTATTTTGATAGACAAGGTGCGCGCAGTTCAGACCAAAGTTTTGAAAAGACACCTTTAGTAACAGCAACGGTTGACACAGCAACTGAAATTTATAATGCGCTCAAACGTGGCGAACAAGTAACAGAAACTGAACAATATGAATTAGCAGGTTATATATTAACTGAAATTAGTAAAGTTTATGAAGAATTAGGTTGGGTTGTACAATTCCACCTTGGACCAACAAGAAATAATAACTCAAACATGTTTAAAATTACAGGACCAGACAGTGGTTTTGATAGTGTAGGTGAACAGTTGAGTGCTAAAAAATTAAATGCATTGCTAGATCATCTTGAGCAAAATCATGCGTTATCAGATACCATCATTTACCCAAATAATGGCAATGATCATTTAATGGTACAAGCAACTGCAGGGAACTTTACAAATAGTAATCACAAAGTCCAACTCGGTGCTGCATGGTGGTTTAACGATACAAAAGAAGGTATGGAACAACATTTAGTAGAGTATGCTAATGTCGGTTTATTATCTAAATTTGTAGGCATGCTCACAGATTCACGTAGTATGATTTCGTATACACGTCATGAGTACTTTAGAAGAATATTATGTAATTTCTTAGGAGATAGAATTGAAAAAGGTGAGATTCAATTATCAGAAGAAACTATCACTCAAATAGTGAAAGATATTTGTTATAACAATGCAGTAAAATTATTCAAAATAGAAGGCGTTGAGGAGGTATAACCATGGAATTATCATTTCGTTGGTATGGGGAAGATGACCCAGTAACATTAAATAATATTAGACAAATTCCAGATATGAAACAAATTGTTACAGCAATTTATGACATTCCAGTTGGAGAAGTTTGGACTAAAGAAAGAATTGCAGCATTAAAACAGTCAATTGAAGATGCAGGTTTGAAATTTGAAGTTGTAGAAAGTTTACCTGT
This sequence comes from Staphylococcus cohnii species complex 1663, assembly GCF_041008415.1. Lineage (NCBI taxonomy): Bacteria > Bacillati > Bacillota > Bacilli > Caryophanales > Staphylococcaceae > Staphylococcus > Staphylococcus cohnii species complex 1663. Next base: position 33,871 of record NZ_JBFDVL010000009.1, on the reverse strand, counting down.
CAGTGAGGAAATAAAGCTTGGTACAGAGAAACGCGATCAACTCATTGAAAACTATAAAACTTCATTGATTAATCTCGCAGAAAATGGTGTTAAAACAGTAACTTATAACTTTATGCCGGTATTTGATTGGACACGTTCACAATTAGACTATGACTTGTCAGATGGTTCCAATACACTGATTTATAACCATGATCAAATTAAAGATATTGATCCACTAACGACGAATTTAAATCTACCAGGTTGGGATGAAAGTTACTCGCGTGAAGAGATGAATCAACTGATTACATCCTATCGTGAAACCTCAGATGAACAATTATGGGACAATCTGAAGTACTTCTTAGATGCTGTGTTACCAACTGCTATCGAACATGATGTGGATCTGGCGATACATCCGGACGATCCACCTTGGCCGATATTTGGCATACCACGTATCATTAAAAACAAAGAAAGCTACGAACGCTTATTAGCTATTAGTAATGATACACATAATGGTATTTGTTTCTGTACTGGTTCATTAGGTTCATTAGCAGAAAACGATTTACCGAATATGATTCGTACATTTGGTGATCACATTCATTTTGTACACATGCGCAATGTTAAACGTATTGGTGATAATTCATTTATAGAAACAGGCCACTTATCTAAAGATGGCTCAGTAGATATGAAAGCTGTTACTGAAGCACTGAGAGATATTGATTACAAAGGGACTATCAGACCTGACCATGGACGTATGATCTGGGGAGAAACAGGTAAAGCTGGTTATGGCTTGTTTGATAGAGCTTTAGGTGCAACTTATATTAATGGCTTAATAGAAGGAGTGAGTAAATAATGGCAACACAATTCAAAGATGTTAATGTCGTTATTACAGGTGCGACAGGTGTGATTGGTTCTACTTTTGTCAAAGCACTTGTAGAAAAAGGTGCTAATGTAGGTATATTAGGTCGTTCAGAAGACAAAATTATAGAATTACAAGATGAAATTGATAAAAATAGACAACAAACTGTAGCGCTCGTTGCAGATGTGCTAGATAAATCAGCTTTAGAGCAAGCGAAACAAACATTCAATGATAAATTTGGTGCAATTACAATACTTATCAATGGCGCCGGTGGTAATCATCCTGATGCGACAACGAATGATGAAATGTACGATAAAGCAGGCGACAAAACGTTCTTTGATCTCACAGAAGAAGGTGTAGATAATGTATTTAAATTAAACTATACTGGAACATTTTTACCATCACAAGTATTCGGTAAAGATGTTGTGGCATCTGAAACAGGAACAATTATCAATATTTCATCTATGAACGCCTTTACGCCGTTGACAAAAATTCCAGCCTACAGCGGTGCAAAAGCTTCAGTAAGTAACTTTACTCAATGGTTGAGCACTTATTTTGCAGGGCAAATTCGTGTTAATGCAATTGCACCAGGATTTTTCGAAACAAATCAAAATAAGGCATTGCTAAGAAATGAAGACGGTTCTTATTCAGAACGTGCTCAAAAAATTCTTTCACAAACGCCAATGGATCGTTTTGGTGTACCTGAAGATATTTTAGGTACATTGTATTGGTTAATGGACCATGATATGAGCGGTTTTGTAACAGGTATTGTGGTTCCAGTAGATGGTGGCTTCTCATCATATTCTGGCGTATAAATTAAATAAAATAAATCAAATAAAAATCAACACTTTCATTGTTATAAGGATGAAAGTGTTGATTTTTTTGTTTGATTGTCTGGTTAACATTGTTGTTATTCTATGTGTCATGGTAAGTAATATTATTGCGATATAATACATCTTCTAATTTTTCTAAATTGGATAATGCATTAGCTGAAGTACGTCTGCCGAGTTCTAATACTAATGCATCAATCAGCGCAATAATTGGAATGATTGAAAAATGATCCTTCCTAACGGAAAGCTTTAAAGTAATAGTTGCATGTTCTAAAACTGGTGAAGAGTCATAATCTGTGATTAAAATAATATGGTTGCCTTGACGTTTTGTTTCTTTGACAGTTTGAATCACTGAATTTGTGTAGGGTTCAAAAGCAAAAACAATTAATATATCATTTTTAGTCATTTTAGTAATTTTATCAAAAATAGCATCAGTATCATTACTAAGCTGATGAATATTTAAATAAAATTCGTTTAGTAAATGCTCGAAATATAAAGCGGTCGCCCTATAAGGACGAGTGCCAAGGATACATACACTCGTTGCATTTTCTATATATTCAACAGCAGTAGCAAAATTTTCAATCAAATCAGGTTTTAATGACTGATTTAATAAATCAACGCTTTTATCCCAAACATCAGTCAATGCATAACCTTGTTCACGATTGATGTCTCCAAAAGCATTTTTAAGAGAAAACTTAGTTTCATTTGGTAAGGCTTCACTGTAAATATCTTTACGAAAATCATTGAAATTTTCATAGTCTAAAGCGTGCATGGTACGCATAACTGTAGAAACGCCTACTTCAGCCTGTTGAGACAATTCTTTAATTGTTATTAAGCCTAAGTCTTCAAAATGTTTAAGTATAAAGTCGCAGAGTTTTTGCTGTTTTTTAGGTAAACTTTTTTTAACTTTTACAATTTTTGATTTTAAATCTGGATTTTGATTCATAAAAACTAAGCGCCTCGTTTCTGTTGATTCAAATAACTTTATCTATATCATAACAAAGGTTTATTGCAAATAAAAATTCTGAAAAAGAACAAAAACAATCCCTTTATTAATGTAAGGGTTTACATTTATTCATATAAATGATAATATTCTATTTAATAAAAACAAGGGGGTATAATATTGTTAAATTATAAATTTGAAAATTTAAAACCAAAAGTGCAATCTTTTTTGAAAGAAGATATTCAACTTTATATTAATGGCGCTTATTGTAATGCAAAAAAAGGCAAGCTGTTTGAAGTTTTGGATCCTTCTACTGAAAAAGTAATAACTAAAGTTCATGAAGCAGATGAAGTAGATATTGATTATGCAGTTGATTCAGCTAGAGCAGCTTTTGATACTGGTGAATGGACAAAAATGGAAGCGCATACAAGGAGTAATATTATTTATGCTTTTGCACAGTTGTTAAAAGCGCATCGAGAAGAACTGGCTCAACTTGAGTCTATTGATAGTGGTAAGCCATATGATGTTGCATTAGCTGATGATATTGATGGAACAATTCAACAATTTGAATATTATGCTGGATTTGCAACAAAAATTAGTGGTAAAACCACTCAAATTTCAAATGATTTAGTCAGTTATACGGTTCATGAACCTATTGGGGTTGTGGGACAAATTATTCCTTGGAATTTCCCGTTATTAATGGCTTCCTGGAAATTAGGTGCCGCGTTAGCTGTGGGTTGTACGATTGTTATTAAACCAGCGACTGAAACACCATTATCGTTATTGTATGCAGCTCAGTTATTTAAACAGGCAGGATTTCCTGATGGGGTTGTTAATATTGTGCCTGGACCTGGTAACACAGCAGGTGAGGCTATCGTTAATCATTCTAAAATAGATAAAATTGCTTTTACTGGTTCTACAAATGTAGGCAAGAATGTCATGAAGGGTGCAGCAGATGAAATAAAAAATGTCACATTAGAATTAGGTGGTAAATCGCCAGCTATTTTATTGAAAGATGCTGACTTAGATGAAGCGATCGAAGGTGCATTTGCTGGCACAATGTATAACCAAGGACAGAATTGTAGTGCTTGTACACGTGTTTATGTTCATAGAGATATATATGAAACTGTTTTAGAGGGATTAAAGAAAAAAGCAGCGTCAATAAAACTAGGTCCAAGCATGGATGATAATTATAATATGGGACCATTGATTTCTAAAAGACAACAAGACAAGGTAATAGATTATATAGAAAAAGGAAAAAAAGAAGGTGCCAGATTAATATTTGGTGGTCAGCAAACATATGAACATGGCTATTATGTTGAACCTACTATTTTTGCAGATGTAGAAGATGATATGACCATTGCGAGAGAAGAAATATTTGGTCCAGTAATGTCTGTCTTTGTGTTTGATGATATTGATGAAGTCATTAATAGAGCTAATGATAGTCAGTATGGTTTAGCCTCTAGTGTTTGGACACAAAATATTAAACACGGTCATTATATATCTAAAAAGCTAGAAGCGGGAACAGTGTGGATTAACACGGTCGGTCTTGAAATAGAAACGATGCCATTCGGCGGTTATAAACAATCTGGTATTGGTAGAGAGATGGGCGGAGAGTATGGTTTACAAAGCTATACATCAGTTAAAAGTGTCATGATTAATATAGATTAAAATATAAAGAGATTAGGAGAATATATTATGTATAAACCTTATGGAATGATTGCAGCATTACCTACTCCAATGTTAGAAAACGGAGACATTGATTTTGAATCATTTGAAAAATTAATAGAACATGTGATTGCAGGTGGAATTCATGGTGTACTTGTCGGCGGTAGTACTGGAGAATATTCATTGATGACTTTCGAGGAACGGAAAAAAATCATAGCATTTGTAACATCCCAAGTGAATCAAAGAGTTCAAGTTATGGCTGGAACGGGGTGTCATAGGACACTTGATACAATCGAATTGACGAAATTTGCAGAACATGTTGGTGCAGACTCAGCATTAGTTATCAATCCGTATTATATGGTTACAAGTGACGATGGAATATTAGATCATTATAAAGCTGTAGCAAAAAACACTGACATTGGTATCGTTATTTATCATTATCCAGACGCAACAGGCGTAGAACTTTCACCTGAATTAATACATGAAATTAGTAAAATTGAAGGTGTGATTGGTATTAAAAATACAGCAGATGGTATTCATACATCTAAATTACTTAACCTAGTGAAAGATAATACAGATTTTGCGTTATTAAATGGTTTTGAAGATTTATTTTTACCTTCATTATCAATAGGAGCAAATGGTGCAATAGGGCTAGTACATAATTTAGTTCCGGATAAAATTGCAAAATTGTATGAGCTAGTCCAAGAAAATAATGTAAAAGAAGCTGCTGAATTAAATAAAAAATTACTGCCTTTATTTAATTTATTAGAAGAAGAAACTGTACCTGGAACAGTTAAAGCTGGTTTGAAAGCGTTAGGAATTTCAGACACTACATGTCGATTACCATTACAACCAGCATCTAAATCATTTGAGAAAAAAATGACACAATTATTGAATGAAATAAATAACTAAGTGCAAGAAAATTAGAATAAGAAGGTGCTAATATGAAAGATGTCATTATTATCGGTGGTGGATTGGCAGGATTATCAGCAGCATGGAGATTAAGTAACCACGATATACTATTATTAGAATCAGAAAATCGTGTTGGTGGACGCGTAATGTCTGAAAGACGTGGTAATTATTGGATGAATTGGGGTGGACACGTTTATGCTGGTGAAGGATCAGCAACTGACGATTTATTAAAATCGGTAGGTGTTAAATCATTACCAGTGCCTGGAAAACTATCTGCTATGCATTTAAATGGAAAACTTTTATTAGATGGTCGAGTAGAATTATATCCATTTAGAGTACCTATGTCATGGAAATCGAGATTAGCAATGTTAACTGCAGGTGCAAAAGTAAGAGCTGCAGTGATGAAATATGCAAAAGTTGCTCAAAAGAAAGAAGTTGAAGATTATTGTGTCCAACAACAACGTATTTTAGATTTTATGAATAATAAAACATTTTCAGAATTCACAGGAAAATTACCGATTGATGCAGATGCTATTTTTAGACCAACCGTAAGTAGATCAACAGGTGAACCTGAACAAATTTCGGCTGGAGCAGGCATCGGTTACTTTCATATGATTTGGAATAAAAAAGGCGGGCTATCTCAAAATATAATGGGTGGGCCATCTACATTAACAAACACAATAGCCAACCATTTAAAAAATAAAGTTGAAATCAATGCACACGTACAAGAAATCATTCATAACCAAGACTTTGTAACAGTAAAGTATCAACAAAATGGAACTGAGTTTGTGGAAACTGCAAAGTACGCCATCATAACTACGCCGGCACCCATCACACGTAAAATCACAAAAAATTTAAGTGCAAAGCTAGATTATGCACTTAGCCAAATTAAATATGGACCGCATGTAAGTGCGTCATTTTTAACGAATGAACAAGGTAAACAAATTTGGGATGATGTATACGCATTTGCTACGCCGAAGCGGTCATTTGATATATTAATACACAATTCTAATGTCATTCATGCCCAACAGAAAAATCGTGAACAGGGTAGTAGTTTTATGACATTTTCACCTGCGAATAGAGGTAAAGCATTGATTGACAAATCTGAAGATGAAATATTAGAAATATACCTGAATGATTTAGAAGAGATTCTTCCTGGTTTTAGAGATTATGTTATAGAAGCTAAGGTGAATAAATTTCCTTATGGATCGGCGTATGTGTATCCTGGACGCGCTGATATACAATCAACATTAATAGAACCAGAAGGACGTTTATTTTTAGCAGGTGATTATTTAGGTACGTTTTATACTGAAACAGCCATTCAAACTGGGTATACCGCTGCGCAAAATATTAATAGTCTATTAGGTTTTACCAAAAATGAAGATTTACGAGAAGTTTTGTAAGCGTTTACAAAAATGATGTGGAGGCTTTTTTATGACAAATAAATCTATGGAGGATATGCCCTTTTGCAAATTTCACATGAAAATCTTTTCTTATGCGAGTGGCAGTTCTTTTGTTGATGGCTATAGTTTAGGAATTATAGCCATCGCACTTTCAGTAATGCAAAATGATTTTGAAATGTCTGTGACGATGGTTGGCTTACTAGGTATGGGGACATTAGCTGGGATGATCATTGGAGGTTTAGTTGGTGGTTATTTTACAGACATATTAGGACGTAAGAAAATGTTTATTATTGATATGTTGTTATTAGGTGTTTTTACCACTGCGCAATTTTTTGTTACAGATCCAATGCAGTTAGTAGTGTTGAGACTGTTGATTGGTATTGCTCTAGGTACAGATTATCCTATAGCTGGTTCATTAATGAGCGAATTTGCGCCTAAAAAGCATAGAGGAGCATTGTTAGGCGGCATTAATGCGTTTTGGTTTATTGGCTATGCCATTTCATATCTTGTTGGTTATTTTATGCTTCCATTAGGTGCAGATAGTTGGAGATGGATGTTATTAAGCGGGGCTTTACCGATTATCTTTTTATTATTAGCTCGACTTAATATGCCAGAATCTCCACATTGGTTAACAAAACAAGGTAAAAGTGTAGAAGCAGCCCAGATTGTTAAAAAAATATTTGGTGACGACGTGATTGTTTCAAATACAAACCATGAACATAAAAAAACAAGTTTGGCAGATATTTTTAAAAATGGTTATGGCAGACGTACATTTTTTGTTTCCATGTTTTGGTCATTACAAGTGATGACTACATTTGCTATTGGAACGTATATCCCTGAGATTCTTTCACAATTTGGATTCCATGAAGGTTCACAAAAATATTTAGGATCTGCTGTTATTAATATGTTTTATTTAATAGGTATTTTTCCAGCATTATACTTAGTTGAAAAATATGGAAGAAGACCTACTTTGATATGGCCCTTCTTGATTACTGCGCTAGCTTTGTTATCATTAGGTATAGTATCTGGTGGCAACGCTCCATTTTTAATGATACTTGTACTATTTATTATTTACGGTATTTTCAATACAGCTATGGGCAGTCATCAATGGATTTATCCATATGAACTATTCCCTACATATGTACGTGGTACAGGTGGAGGTTTTACTACTACTGTGAGTCGATCAGCATCTGCTTTAAGTACATTTTTCTTTCCGATGATTTTAGAAAATTATGGATTAAGTGTAACAATGTATATTTCATCGGCACTATTATTTATTGGTTTTATACTGTCGATTTATATGGCACCGGAAACAAAAGGGAAAAATTTAGAAGAGGCAGGAGCTATTTAGGTTGAAATTTAAAGTGTTGTTGTGTTTTTTAAGCATCGCTAAATGGCCTTGATTTGATTGAATATGATTGTTATATGTTGAATGAAGTGAAAAGTTGACTAGATGAACTGTACTTTCATCCTAGTTACTTTTGTTGGGCGGGACAAAGGAATCTACTAGAAAAGTATGATGTTTGTCTCGCTCTTATTTGCTTCGACATATGTATTTTTAATCTTTTAGCACAATGATTGTTTGTTTTGAAAACCTGATAAATAGTACATAGTAACTAACTTCGAAGGGGATGTATGATCAATGAGTAAAGATAATAAGGCAGCAGTTAAGACTGCGCTCGCTTATCTTAGTTTTATAGTTGGCGCAGGATTTACAACTGGCCAAGAACTTTTACAATTCTTTGTTAACCATGGAAATTATGCATACATTGCAGTGATTCTTACAGGTATTATTGTAACGTTTGCGACTAGGCAAATTTCAAAAATTGGTTATCGCTTGGATGCGAATACATATGAAATTTCATTGAACCATATTTTCGGAAAGTATGTAGGTAAGATTATTGATTATTTAACTATTTTCTTTTTATTTGGCTTAACTGTTGTTATGATTGCAGGCGGCGGCTCTGCACTTTATCAAGGATTTGGGCTTCCAATGTGGACAGGTTCATTGGCAATTGTAATTTTACTTTTTATTGTACTACAACTTAGGTTTAATAAAATCATGACAATATTAAGTGTAGTGACACCATTTTTAGTCATCGCAGTTTTAGTGATTGCCGGCTATAATATTATCAATCCTACAATTCCATTTTCAGAGATAGAACATTACACAAAACCATCTAAAACATCTAGTTCCATATGGTGGTGGGATGCGATTGTTTATGGAGGATTAATCATTGGCAATAGCTTTAGTTTCTTAACCATCGTTGGTAGTGATGCTATGAGTCATAAAACAGCACGCAGGGGGGCATTTTACGGTGGCCTATCTTTTAGTATATTGTTATTAATTATGACGTGTGGATTAATGGCTAATATCCAAAACGCTAATAGTGTAGACATTCCTACATTATTATTGGCAAATGATATACACCCTTATATAGGTATATTTATGTCAGCGGTGATGATAGGTGTTATTTTCAATAGCTGTATCGGTATGTTGTATCCATTTTTAAGTAGATTTACACGACCAAGTAGTAAAGGTTATGTTGCACTATTAACAATTTCTTTAATTGTGGCTTTTATCTTAAGTTTTATTGGCTTTGTCGATCTAGTGAATTTCGTGTTTAAAACATTCGGTTATATCGGCCTGTTTATCAGTGCTGCGCTATTAGTTAGATGGGTTTATAATAAATTTAGTGAAAAACGTTTAATGTAATCACTAAAAACATAAATAAAAGACGTATAGTAACCAATTTTGTATATAATTGGGCTATACGTCTTTTTTATTTAAGATAGAAAGCTAGTAATTGCGTCGACTAGACTATAAAGACCTAAGAAAGTAACGATTAAAACGACAACAAAACCGATAATATTAAGCCAAATGTTATTGACAAAACGGCCCATTAGATTTTTCTTGTTGATGATAATAAAAATTAATATAGCAACGATGGGTAAAATAATACCATTTAAGGCTTGTGCCACTAATAATACTTCTAATGGTTCAAATCCGAGTGAGGATGTTGTAATACCAATAAGGATAATGACTGCAAAGACAATCTTGTATTTTTTGCTTTCCATGCCACCTTTCCACCCTAATAAGCTGCTTATTGTAGCTGCCGCTCCAGTAGGGGAAGCAATAGCAGATGAAAGCCCTGCTGCAAACAAACCGATGCTAATTGCAAAGGGAGCGGCATCGCCTAAAACAGGTTTGAGTGGACCAGAAAGTTGAATAATACTTTTGACTTCATCACCACGAATTAATGTGGCAGCAGCAATAAGAATAGCTGCTGAAATGATACCACCAACAGTAATCGAAATAATAGTATCCCAACGCGCAAATTTGAGTTCTTTTATACCATTAAAACGTTCGTGTACCGCTGTGGAATGGATGAAGAAATTATAAGGAACTACAGTCGTTCCGATTAATGCTATGACAGTTATTATAGAACCGTTCGGAATTGTAGGTACAAATACACCTTTTAAAATACCAAAAATATCAGGCTTAATGACGATCATAGTTGTAATAAAGATAATGCCCATGATGACCATCAAGAAAATCATTATTTTTTCTAAAAATTTATAATTACCAAATAACCCGATAAGTAAAATAATAAAACCGATAATAGGTGCTACTAGGTTTTCTGGTAAATTTAATAGATATGCTGCACCAAGTGAAGTTCCAATTAAATCGCCACTGATGTAAGCAGCACAACCAATGGTTACAGCTATTAATGTAAACCATACAATAATCAGTTTTCCTACTTTATGGGCAAATAATTCTTGTATTGCTTCGCCTAAACCTTCTCTTGTTACGAGTGATAGTCGAATAATCATTTCTTGGAGCACGATGGTTGCAACAATTGAGAAAACAACAGCCCATAACAGGCTATAACCAAACCCCGCACCACCTTGTGTCATCGTTGTAACGGTTCCGGGACCTATAAATGAAGCGGTGATAATCATACCAGGACCGAGAGATTTAATAATCTTCCTTACATTTTTGACCAATGTCATCACCCCTCATTTATTTTGTGTTATTTAAATAATTCACATGGCCCGCAAGTACATATAATACAGCTGTTGAAACGAAATGGGCAGAGTTTTGGTTAGTGTCTTGCATTGGGTAAACTTCAACATAATCCATACCGCATAAGCCTAATGCACCAAATTCATATATCATTGTTAATAGCTCATAAGAACTTAGTCCATTGCCATCTACTGGCCCGCCTGGATTAAAGGCAAAGTCTAGTACATCACTACATATTGTTAAATACACGACATCTACATCTTTACTCGCCTGTGCATAAATATCTCTAGCATATTGTTTTAAATCCTTAGCAGCTCTAATATCATTGATCGTAAGTGTTACTGCACCAGCTTCTTGAGCGTAACGGCCTGTTTCTGGTTTGTTTCTAGGACCATGAATACCTGTATGAATGATACTTTCATTACGTATACCATCTGTTTCATATAGTCTCATGAATGGAGTGTTACGTGCGTAGGGTTCTCCTTCATAATCGGGCATGTTATCATAATGCGCATCCAAATGTATAATGCCCACTTTTTTACCCGTTTCCGCCAGTGACTTCAGAATAGGGTAAGTGACACCATGTTCACCACCAAAACCAACTAAAAATTTCTCGCTTTCCCATAGCTTTTTAGTGAATTTTTCAATATTTTCGTAGCTTTGTTGATTATTGTGCGCAACAAAAGGCACATCACCTACATCGCCCATTGTTAAATGTTCACTAATATCAATATGGTTTAATTCTGGTAAATATTGACTGTAACGTGCTGAGCAAACTCTAATTTGCTTTGGACCTAATTCAACGCCAGTATAGTCACCCCAAGTGCTTTCACCTTCAAAAGGCGCACCATAAATTATGACATCTGTATCTAAATTATCTGTAGATGTGAGATTTTTACTATTTAAAAAGCATGGTACATTACCATAAATATTGTTTTTCATATTGTATAACCTCCCCTTTATTGTAAATAAGTATATATTGGATGATTTTTTATTTCAAATAAATTCAGAAAATTCTATTTTTAAACCTTTTGAAAATGAAAATATTTCAATAGGAAAGTATTTTTATATAGAAATATAGTCTGAGTGTGAAAATTAATGTATAAAAAATAAGCTGATTCAAATTTGAATCAGCTTTTTGCAACATGGAATAGGGAATAAAGTATTATGCCCAACCACGGAAACGCGTTGCTTCAGCCGTACGTTTTAGACCTACAACATAAGCTGCTAAACGCATATCCATTTTTCTATTTTCTGCTAAATCATAAATTTTATTAAATGCTTCAACCATTTTTTCTTCAAGTTTCGTGATGATTTCTTCTTCCGACCAATAATAGCCTTGATTATTTTGCACCCATTCGAAGTAAGACACTGTTACACCACCTGCACTAGCAAGTACATCTGGTATGATTAAAACGTCACGGTGGGTTAATATTTTAGTCGCTTCTTGTGTCGTAGGGCCATTAGCTGCTTCTGCCACAATCTTAGCTTGAATTAAATGGGCGTTTGCTTCTGTGATTTGATTAGATAGTGCAGCAGGAATCAAAATGTCGCAGTCGAGTTCAAATAATTTTTCATTAGGAAGGACGTCTTCAAATAATGGTGTTACACGACCATGTTGTTCTTTTAATGCTAGAAGATGTTCAATATCCAGCCCCTCAGGATTATATAAAGCGCCTCGACTTTCTGATATCGCGACAATTTTAGCCCCTTTATCATGCAAAATTTTAGCAATAAAACTTCCGGCATTGCCAAAACCTTGAATCGCTACACGAGAATCTTCGATATTAATATTTCGATGTTTCGCAGCTTCTTCAATTGTGATTACAGCACCTAGCGCTGTGGCTCGATTACGTCCTTGTGAACCACCTAATGAAAGCGGTTTGCCTGTAATAAATGCAAATGCATTTGAGCGGTTGATTTTACTGTATTCGTCCATCATCCAAGACATGATTTGTGGGTTTGTATAAACATCTGGTGCTGGAATATCACTGGCAGGTCCTACAAATTGTGAAATAGCTTTAACATAACCACGTGATAAACGTTCTAGTTCTAAATTACTCATTTCTCTTGGATCACATATGACGCCACCTTTACCACCACCAAAAGGTAAGTTTGTGATGCCGCACTTCATTGTCATCCACATGGATAATGCTTTCACTTCCTCAACATTCACATCAGGATGGAAGCGGATACCACCTTTGGTAGGTCCTACGGCTTGATTGTGTTGTGCACGATAGCCTTTAAAAGTTTTAACAGTGCCATCATCCATACGTACAGGAATTCGTATTTCTAAAAATCTTAAAGGCTCTTTGACAAGTTCATACATACCATCGTCAAACCCTAATTTATGTAAGGCTTCTTTCATAATTTCTTGAGTCGAAGTTACTAAGTTATTGTTTTCTGTCATGTTTATCTCCTCTATCATTACTTCAATACTTATAAGTTACTTATATATAAATGTTATCGATAATAAGATATAAAATCAATACATAATGACTGAATTTTTATAAAAGTTTGAAAATTCAATTAATACAAAATATATGACTTTTTGGAGAGAAATTGTCTAGTTTTATGCTTGGATAGGGGGTGATTATAGCCGAGAACTTTAAGTGATTGCTTATAGTGTTGAAAAACAGCGTCGTATAATTGATTAATTATACTGAAAAATTAATAGATATAGAAAGGTATATGATGTTGTAGATAGTAAAATTTAATGTTACTTAAATATGAGTAATCGTTTATAGTTACAATCGATTTATAGGGATGAGTAAATGGATAGTAATGATTAAATACATGTATATCTATTAGAAAGGCTATATTTTTTGTTACACATTGTACTGTGACTTGTCTATCTGAGTTAAGAACTATGCCATAATGTAACTACTTTATTATAGCTGTGAAGCATTAAGAGACATACTTTTTTAATATGAATTATTTACAATTACCATAGACTTTAACACACAACGAAGATATAGCACGCAAATATCATGATGTACAATGAAAGTAAAAATAAATAAAATAGTAATTCACTAATAAACTTTATAGTATAAATGAAACAATAGTGTAATAACACATTTTTATTTAAAATAATTTTGAAGAATAGTTGTAATTTTCAGAAAAAAATAATATTATACAATCAAACATTTTTGATTTATAGTATTTTGCAATTTGAAATTAAGGGGTATGATTTTAAGTTCTATATGTTGATTATGTTTTAAAACAAAGGAATTGGAGCAAATTTATGACAAATAAATTAAACAGAGAGTTAAGCAATAGACACATTCAACTTATTGCTATTGGTGGCGCCATTGGTACTGGCCTATTTTTAGGGGCGGGTCAGTCTATCAGTTTGACTGGACCATCGATATTACTCACTTACATAATTGTAGGTTTTGTTTTATTTTTATTTATGCGCGCAATGGGGGAAATGTTACTTGCTAATACGAAATACAAAACATTTGCTGATATAGCTCATGATCAAATTGGAGCTTTTGCTGGTTTTATAACAGGATGGACGTACTGGTTAACATGGATAACTTCAGGTATGGCAGAAATTACAGCTGTTGCTAAATATGTAGAATATTGGGTTCCAGATTTACCAAATTGGATTACATCATTAGCTTGTATCTTGATACTCATGACTTTCAACTTAACGAGTACAAAAATGTTTGGTGAGTTAGAATTTTGGTTTGCCATTATTAAAGTTGTGACTATACTAGCACTCATAGTTGTAGGTGTAGTGATGATTATATTTGCGATTCAAACGCCATTTGGAAAAACGAGTATATCTAATATTTATAGTAATGGTGGATTATTTACACATGGTGCTTCAGGTTTCTTTATGTCATTTCAAATGGTTGTTTTTTCATTTACAGGTATAGAAATTCTAGGTATTACAGCAGGGGAAACGAGAAATCCACATAAGACGATACCTAAAGCAATCAATAGTGTGCCTATACGTATCTTATTGTTTTATGTAGGGGCCTTAGCAGTTATGATGTCAATTATTCCTTGGCAAGATATAGATCCGAACAATAGTCCATTTGTCAGCTTATTCGCATTAATAGGCGTACCATTTGCAGCTGGTTTAATCAATTTTGTAGTACTTACTGCAGCATCATCAGCTTGTAATAGTGGTATTTTTGCGAATAGTAGAATACTATTTGGACTATCAGAAAAAGGTCAAACACACCATTTGCTAATGAAGACGAATCATAGAGGTGTCCCTTTTGTTGCAATACTTGTCACTTGTGCATTACTGTCTATAACTGTACTGTTAAATTATTTTATTCCAAATGCGACTCAAGTATTTTTCTATGTAACGGCAATTTCAACTATTTTGTTAGTTGTTGTATGGATGTTCATCATGCATGCGTATGCAAAATATGTGAAATCAAATCCTAACCATCACAAAGAAAGTCAGTTTAAGTTACCAGGTGGTATTCACACTGCAAGATTTGTACAATTATTCTTTGTCTTTGTGTTGTTGATATTATTTATTGTACCTGACACAAGAATGGGTGTTGTATTATCACCAATATGGTTTATCTTACTGGGGCTTATCTATTTTAATTACACGAAAAAAGAAAGAGCGATTCAATCACAAGTTAAAGAAAAAGTATAATAAAAATAATTTTAGGGAATATAACCAAAGTAATGATTACTGATAGGTTATATTCCTATTTTTAGGAGGGAAAAAATGGCAATACAGTATGCTAAAGATAAATCAGGCGTTTATCAAACAATAAATTTGAAAATTAAGAGTGACGTGCATCGTATTTTTGATTATTTAAGTACTACAGAAGGGATACAGCAATGGTTTCCGCAGTTGTCATTTCAAGAACGAATAGAAGGCGGGAAAATGTTGTTTCACTTAGACGATAGTGAAGATTTAGAAATGCGTATTACACATTTCGAACCAAATAAAACGATTGGTTTTACATGGGATATTGGAAAAGTGAAATTTGAATTATTTGAACATCAATCATATGTAGAACTCATTTTTTATGAATATTTACCTTTTGAATTTCCACATATTACATTAGATTTTGCTGGTTGGCAATTTCAAACCGAAAGTATCAAAAGTATTGCCGAAACAGGCAAGCCATTATCACAACAGGATTGTGATTTTGATGCGAAAAAAACTGAAATTGAAGCCAGCTTAGCTGTGATTTAAAGTGAAAGGCATTAAAAATGCTTCCAAAACATAAGGCAAGCAAACGACAGTTCGTTTTCGTTTGCTTGCCTTATTAATGTGATATAAGTATATGGTAGATGACAAATTTTGTTACATCCACATTTAGATGATTAGATTAGATTATAAATGATTATATTAATAATTGTTGTTTTTAGCTGCTTTTTTTCCATGTAATAGGAAATAAAGTACAATTGATAAAATAACGAGCGCAGCCATGGTGATATATAGGTTACGATAACCCATAATTGGAATAATCACACCTAAAATAAATGGTCCTATACCAGCGCCGAAATCTGCAAACATATAGAATGTAGAAGTCGCGAGTCCAATTTTTTTAACTGGAGACTGTTGTATAGCAATGGCTTGTGCGCTTGGAATGATAGTACCATATCCAACGCCAATGAAAATTGCTGAAATAAGCAATAATAAACTTGTGTGTGTTGCGCTTAAAAGTATAAGTCCAAGCATGAAACTAATTAATACTGGATACATCACTTTATTTTCACCGTAATGATCATAAATTTTTCCAGTAAACGGACGTGTAACAAATGTACTCACTGCATATACAATAAAGAAGAAACTAGATGCCGTAGCAAGATTGATTTGTTCTGTATAAACAGTTAAAAATGATAGTACACTAGAATAAGCGATACCAACGAAGATGATTACAACAGATATTGGTAATGCTTCTTTTTGGATATAAGCACTAAGTCCTTTTTCCTTGGAATTATTGTCTGTTGTTGACGGTTCTGCTTTTGGTAACCCTTTGATAAACAATGAGATAACAAAAGCGAAAATAATGACTGCCAAGCTAACGATAAAAATAGATTCAAAACCAAATCTTTGATTTAATATAATACCAGTGAATGGTCCGATTGCTGAAGCGGTCGTTACGCTTAATGCATAATAACCGATACCTTCACCTTTTCGTTTATCTGGAATAATTCTAGATGAAATGGTTCCAGTTGCAGTTGACGATAAACCAAAAGCAATACCATGCAGTAATCTTACGATCATTAATATAAGAAGACTATTGATTGCAAAGTATAAGCCAACTGTAATAATTGAGAAAATAATACCATATATTAATACTTTTTTAGGCTGCAGATTATCGATGATTCTTCCAGAAACTAAGCGTCCAAATAACATACCGATGATAAATATACCAGCTGCTAAACCACCCATACTTTCTGAAGCGTGGTATTTATCAATTGTAAATATAGTGACAGTGACGATTAATGTATAATGGATTAAATACATTAAAAAGTTTGTCATTGTAATGAAGATAAAATCTTTTGACCAGAGTTTATCGTACATATTTAATACCGTCCTTTAATATAAATTTTTTCAACCATCATTTATTATAATAGATAATGTATACTAATGTATAATTAGAATTTTTTAAGTTTACATAAGCTTTACTGATATAAGGAGGATACAATGAATTTTGAACAATTATCGTATGTTAAAAAGATTTATGAGTTAGAATCTATTGTTCACGCTTCGGAAGCAATGCATATTAGCCAATCAGCGATGAGTCAGTCTATTGCTAATTTAGAGTCAGAGTTAGAGTATAAAATTTTTAATCGTTCACGTAAAGGGACATTGCCAACGGAAGTTGGAAAGCGACTTATACCTTTAATTATAGATATTTTAGAAGCTCAGACGAGTTTATTATCGGAAGTAGAGGCATTGCATAGTAATATCAAAGGTTCATTAAAAATAGCGACGATACCAACCTTATTTAATAAAATTGTACCAAAAGCTTTATCAAATTTTAAAAAAGACTATGCGCATATTGATGTAGAAGTATTTGAAAGTGATAGACAAGAAATTATAAAAATGATTGAAAATAATGAGATTGATATCGGACTTATAGGGAAAACTGAAAATGAAACTTTTAGTCATCACATCGTCCCACAACCATTGAATTTATCTACTGACTTTAAATTAATTGTACCTAAAAAATCTAAACTATCATTAAAAAGCATGGTTGAAATGGAATCAATTAAACAATTTCCTTTTGTCTTGTATGATCGCAATTTTTATCATAATAATTTTAAAGCATTTGAAGATGAAAATGGTCCATTAAAAATTGTGTTTAGAACGAATAATCCAAGTGTATTGATTAAAACAGTTTCCGAGGGGTTGGGTGTAAGTATTGTATCGAGTTTGATGCTAGAAGATGATCCGTTCATACTTAATGGTTTGATTGAGATGCTCCCCATTGGCTCACCATTTGATTATTATATTTATTTTACAGCTTTAACAAATGTTGATCGCGTGAACGAACAAACCATTCGTACTTTTATTGAGTATTTGAAAAATTAAAGTCCCACTTCCCAACTAGTTGGGTTAGTGGGACTTATGCATGAGCGAAAGCTCAAGTAATTCTTTGTATTTTGAAGTTAAAGTACTAACATAATAATCATACTAGCGGAACTATAAAACTTATGAGTGGATTTTATCGACGAATTGATAAAATTGTGTAATATCCGACAATTGTTGATTACATTTGATACTGTCAAAACAAATATAGTCACCTTTTTTGGTATATTGTCCATCACCAGAAGTACGTGTTTTACGCATAAATAGAGCGACATTAGATTCTTTATTACAAATTGCGCAATAGCCCTTAACGGTTTGGTTAGCAATGTCGCCATAAAAACCTGTTAAAGTTCCTTGCTCGTTATAATAGATGATAAATTTTCTGTTTGAAGCGATATCGTTCCATCCGATATAAGTACTTTCCAATAGAATTTCATCACTAATAAGCGGTGATTTAAGCTTTTTAATTTTACGAAAAGTTTTTTCGACTTGTTTTTTTGAAGGGTGTTCAAAGGGTATAACGTATGTCTGTAAAGTTTCTAATATTTTATCTACTTGTACTTTAGTAATACGTATGTTCATTAATTTTTCAATCGCTTCAGTCAACGTATCATCTGTTTGATGAAACTGCTGATAAATGTCTATTTTAGTTGTTTCTTTTATAGAAGCAATTGTATTTAAGTCATTTACTGATTTATAAGCATTAAGTAAATGTGCGATTCGTTCTTTAATATAGTTAAATTGATATGGATAAATTTGTTTTTCCAATTTTTTTAAATTCCTTTCACATTATAATTCTTAAAAGCAAAAGATGCTTTGTGAAAAGAAATTTTAAACAAAGCATCATACTATAGACAGTAATTGCTTTGTATTAATAATGAAGCATTGTTATGCAACATATCATCATCTCCACATATTGTATTTGTTTGTTTTATATCAAATTACCAAAGAAATGTCAAAATCTATATATTATAAAATTTTCCTATATAGCGAGAAGTCAAAAGCTTAACAATCATCAGCTTGCAACGACAATACCGGTAAAATATAATTAGTCGATTCATGTACACGCGTAGTATACAAAAAAGCGCTTTTATAGTACAATATTTGTAAATGATAGATGTTTGTCCACTACGAAAATACATTACGATTTCTGTAATAAACAAGGGAGTTTTTGATTATGAAAAAGATAATGATTACAGGTGCTTTAGGTCAAATTGGTACTGAGCTCGTAGTAAAATGTAGAGCGTTATATGGCAATGATAATGTACTTGCCACAGATATTAGAGAGCCAGAAACAGGTTCGGCGATTGCTAATGGACCATTTGAAATTTTAGATGTTACAGATAAAAACAGAATGACGGAAATTGTTGAGTCTTTTAAACCAGATACATTTATGCATATGGCGGCATTATTATCTGCAACAGCTGAAAAAAATCCACAATTTGCATGGGATTTAAATATGGGTGGTCTTTTAAATGCTTTAGAAGTAGCTCGAGAATATGACTTACAGTTCTTTACACCAAGTTCAATTGGAGCTTTTGGACCTTCAACACCGAAAGTGAACACACCACAGGTTACGATTCAACGACCAACTTCTATGTATGGCGTTAACAAAGTTGCTGGTGAGTTATTATGCCAATATTACTTTGATAAATTTGGTGTAGATACAAGAAGTGTTAGATTCCCTGGATTAATATCACATATTAAAGAGCCTGGTGGCGGTACAACAGATTATGCAGTAGATATTTATTTTAAAGCAGTTCGTGAAGGTCAGTATACAAGCTATATTGCTAAAGATACATTTATGGATATGATGTATATGGAAGATGCAATTGACGCTATTATCAAGTTAATGGAAGCAGACGGCGTAAAATTAATTAATCGTAACGCCTATAATTTGAGTGCGATGAGCATTGAACCAGAAATGGTCAAAGCGGCAATTCAAGAGCATTACCCAGATTTTAAATTAAATTACGAAGTTGACCCAGACAGACAAGGTATTGCTGACAGTTGGCCAAATAGTATTGATACAAGTTGTGCTAGAGCAGAGTGGGGCTTTAATCCTAAATATGATTTGACTAAAATGACAGAAGTTATGCTTAAAGAAATCTCAAATAAAGATAAAGTAAGATAATTACTTTTGAAATAATCGATGACAAAGCGATTAAGGTATAAACTTTTAAAAAGTAAGAGCGCTAATTCACTTTGGATTAGTGCTTTTTATATTTGAAGTTATATCATCATGTACGTGAATGCTTCTTGTCTGATATATGGTTTAGCCATATAATCTTGCAGTTATGACGTTCCTTGAGTGTTAGTGTTGTACAATACCTTTGTACAGCTTTTAATACTCAAAAAAGCCTTTTCCCTATCGTTCACTACACAATATCAATGAAAATTTTGAACTTAGTTACTAATATTAATAGATTGTGATATATCAATATCGATTTCCGTAGTATCTCAAAAGATGTGAACGTTCATGCTTTAATCAGTGACATCTATGTATTATCTTCTATATGATGTTACACTTGAATCAATTAATTTCATTAGTTTAACCAAAGATGTTGTTATTTTTTAAATTTTTTGAAAATTATTGAATGAAACTATTCTGATTGGTATAATTTAATGTATTAGTTATTAATAGAACATTGGAGGAAACAGTCATGTCAGAAAAAATAAAATTGATACAGCGTGAAAGCCTTAAAGAAAAACCAGATCCAAGTAATTTAGGATTTGGGGAATATTTCACAGATTATATGCTAAGTTTCGATTACGATACTGATCAAGGATGGCATGATTTGAAAATTGTGCCTTATGGACCGATTGAACTTTCTCCAGCGGCCCAAGTATTACATTATGGACAAGCAGTATTCGAAGGATTGAAAGCTTATAAACATGACGGCGAAGTAGATTTATTCCGTCCATCTGAAAATTTTAAACGTATTAACAATTCTTTAGCACGTCTAGATATGCCTCAAGTTGATGAAGATACGTTATTAGAAGGTTTAAAACAATTAGTAGATATCGAACGTGATTGGGTACCAGAAGGAGAAGGCCAATCATTATACATACGACCATATGTATTTGCTACAGAGGGTATTTTAGGTGTACGACCTTCATATTCATATAAATTATTAATTATTTTATCACCTTCAGGTTCTTATTACGGTGGTGACTCTTTAAATCCGACAAAAATTTATGTAGAAGATGAATATGTACGTGCAGTCCGTGGTGGTGTTGGTCATGCAAAAGTAGCTGGTAACTATGCGGCTAGCCTTTTAGCACAAACAAATGCATCAGCACAAGGCTATGACCAAGTACTATGGTTAGATGGTGTAGAGCAGAAATATGTGGAAGAAGTCGGCAGTATGAATATCTTCTTTGTAGAAAATGGAAAAGTGGTAACACCTGCATTAAATGGTAGTATTTTACCAGGTATCACACGAAAAACAGTTATTGAATTAGCGCAAAACTTAGGTTATGAGGTAGAAGAACGTCGTGTATCTATCGATGAATTGATTGAAGCGCATCATAATGGTGAATTGACTGAGGTGTTCGGTACTGGAACAGCAGCGGTGATTTCACCAGTTGGTCAATTAAAATACGGCGATACTGAAATCGTTATTAATAATAATGAAACAGGAGAAGTAACTCAAAATTTATATGATCATTATGTTGGTATTCAAAGTGGTAAGCTTGAGGATCCGAATGGTTGGAGAGTAGTCGTACCAAGATATTAAATTTCTCCCCAAAAGATAACAATAAACAGCACAATAAAAGGAGCAAGTCAGAAATCTCACGTTACTAAAGATTTCAGCGTCTTGCTCCTTCTTTTTTGTTGAAAACTATTAACAGACAGTCTGCGATGGTTTAACTTAATGCCAATATTTAAATAGCGGGCCATCTTTGCCATATATTGGATCTGTGTCAGGTAAACTTACGTTTTTGATGTTCTCTATATTTTGTGGCCATTCGTCAGGGTTTCCAGTACAAAAATCATAATCTTGACCATTTGGATAGGCACCTATTACTGCAAAATTATGATAACTGTGAACTCGTTTATGACCATAACCAGCTGGTATGATAATGACATCGCCTTGCTGAATATCTACATGAGGCCCCAATTCACCACCTAGTTGTACGATGGCATTTCCTGAAACGACAATTAGGACTTCATGTGTATTGCTATGATAATGATGTATTGGAAATATGCCGCTACGCCAAGCGTTTGACCAATTGTTTTTATTTAAAATATCTAGAGATCTTTCTTCTTGTTTGATTACATTTTTATATAGCAGCACGGCATATTTAGGGTTATTGGGAATTGAATCATCACTGTCGCAAGAAATGGTTTCAATTTGAACATTAGGGTTAGGCGCCAAACTATTCACCTCTTTTATAGGTATTACTATATCTCATAACCTAAATATTAGGATTTTAAACGGTGTTCACAATCGGTATGTTAGTTGAGTTATTTGTTTTAAGAACGATTTTTATATTAAAATTAAGTAGTAAGTTGAGGGATACATATTGTTAAACATAGGAGCTGTTTAAAACATGGAATGGATATTATTTGATAAAGATGGCACAATCATATATTTTGATCGCAGTTGGATGAAAATCGGATTGCAACTCGTTGATGATTTTATGGCAACATATAAGGATGCAATTGACGATATAGATGAAGGTTACGCGTATTTAGGTGTTATAGATGGTGAAATTCAACCAGGTACGATTATGGCTTCAGGCGCATTAGATGAAATGATTGAGGCATTTTGTAAAATTGCAAATCAAGATGTAACAAGTTGGGCTCAACAAAGAAGTCAAGTGCTCGTCGATAATAGGGTGCCAGAAAATGTTTTAGTTGAAGGCATCAGTGAAACATTAGATACGTTAAAGCAAAGAGGTTACAAACTAGGTATTGTGACAAGTGATTCTAAAAGAGGGGTAGAACAATTCTTGGAATACACGCAATTCGACCATTACTTCGATATTGTGATTTCTACTGAAGCGGATGCAGTTGAAAAACCAAATCCTGAAGTGCTAAATCCACTTTTTTATAGATATGATGTAGAACCTGAAAATGTAGCCATTATCGGTGATACTGCGAATGATATCCAAACTGGCATCAATGCTAAATTAGGGTTGAAAGTTGCAGTTTTAACAGGTGTTGGTTTAAAAGAATCATTTACTAAAGCGGATTATATTTTTGAAACTGCAAATAGTGTAGTGGACATATTATAATAATAGGACTAATCCACAAAATATAGGAGCGGGACAGAAATCTAATTTTATTAAATAGATTTCGTCGTTCCACCTTGGCAAGTATGGCTAGAATTGAAAAAACTTGATTTAAAGCGCATTTTGAGTTCAATCACCTACTGTCAATATGGGATGGGGTTGGTACGAATCCATTATATCTTAGTCTCTATTTGTAAAAAAACGTAAACGAGGTGGTTGAATGATTGATGGAAGATATGCAAATTATCGCGGTGAAACATATAAAGTTGTAGAAATTGTAAGTAATGAAGTATTGTTAGTCACTGAGGATGAACGAGCTACGGAACATGGTTTTGAAGCACAAACGCATCGTCACGCTGCACATACATTATATTATAAACATGTAGCGAGAGATGATGTTGATGAACTTTATGAACTATATCAAGAAGCGAGATATAGTGGTGCTATTTTTGATTTATATCAAGACTTAGAGGGGCAATTATATATAGGTACTGAAGACGAAGATAAAGCAAGTACATTTGGTCTCGACCAAACTGATGAATATTATTATAGTAAGTATGTAGATGAAGACGAGATAGAAAAGATTATTTATCGTAAACATATTGAATAAAGTCCCACTTCCCAACTTGTTGGGTTAGTGGGACTTATGCATGAGCAGAAGCTCAGGTAAACCTTTAAAGCACTTCCCAACTTGTTGGGTTAGTGGGACTTATGCATGAGCAATGGCTCAGGTAAACCTTTAAAACACTTCCCAACTTGTTGGGTTAGTGGGACTTATGCATGAGCAGAAGCTCAGGTAAACCTTTAAAGCACTTCCCAACTTGTTGGGTTAGTGGGACTTATGCATGAGCAATGGCTCAGGTAATGGGTTAACTTGATGGTGCGTGCAGGAAAGAATTGATTTCTTTCAAAAGATATTGTTGTCCTGCGTTTTGTTCTACATTACAAAATCTGTTTTATATGGTACTATTCTTGATTTTGCAAATGTTTTAAGCAACAAACGTATTATCGTTGATCTACATTTCTATAAGTTTCAATAATGTGACGGATTTTATCAATAACAGGATTTAGTGATTCTGGATCTGCATGTAAATCATATTCATTGATGTTCACTCTTACAACTGGACACGCATTGAATTCACTAATCCAATCTTCATATCGTTTGAATAATTTTTTCCAATATTCTGGATCTGTTTCAATTTCCATTTGTCGACCACGTTGTTTGATGCGATCAATCACTTCATCATAATCACATTCTAAATAGATAAGTACATCTGGTTTTGGGAAGTATGGTGTCATGACCATAGCATTAAATAGTTCGGAATATGTGTTGAAGTCTTCTGGACTCATTGTCCCTTGTTCTTCATGCATCTTAGCAAAAATATCAACATCTTCGTATATAGAGCGATCTTGGATAAAGCCGCCGCCATATTCAAACATACGTTTTTGTTCTTTGAAGCGCTCTGCTAAAAAATAAATTTGTAGATGAAAGCTCCAACGTTCAAAATCATGATAAAACTTATCTAGATAAGGATTGTGATCTACATTTTCAAACGATGTTTTGAAATTTAATCTTTGTGCCAATGCTTTCGTTAATGTTGATTTTCCAACGCCGACTGTACCAGCGATTGTTATCACAGCATCTTGAGGGATACCGTATTTATTCATCATCTTTTCCTCCAATCAATGGTTGCACTAAATCTAAAATATAATTATAATCATTTTCTTGCTTCATAAAATCTAAATCAGTCGTATCTATTCGAATGACACTTTCACCATCTGCTTTTAACGAACGATAATAGGCATTGTAATCACGTTTTAAATTAAGTAAGTAGTCGTCTTCAATCTGATGTTCGAAGCTACGATTACGTAACGCGATACGCTTTTTCAATATTTCTAAATCTGCATCTAGAAAGATAATCACATTTGGCATTTCTAAATCTTCAGTTAAAATATCATAAATTCTAGAAAATTTATTGAATTCAGAAGGTGTTAAAGTATTATTTGCAAATATTTTATTTTTATAAATATGGTAATCACTTACAATACCTGTAGAAATTGCTTCAAGATCTTGAAATTGTTTGTAACGATTACATAAAAAGAACATTTCTGTTTGAAAACTCCATTTGGAAATATCTTCATAAAAATCGGATAGAAAAGGATTTTCATTTACGATTTCTTTTTCTTCATAATAATTAAAAGTCTGGCTAAGTTTATGTGCTAATGAAGATTTACCGACGCCAATCGGCCCTTCAACAGCAATAAATTGTTTTTTCATGTTTTTACCGCTCCAATGTTAAAATAGACAATAAATATTGTACCATATGTGAGGTGATAGACACATGTATACTGACCAATTTTATATGAAAATTGCGCTAGAAGAAGCGCGGAAAGCTGGTGCTATTGGAGAAGTACCAATTGGAGCTATTGTCGTGAAAGATAATGAAGTTATTTCACGAGCGCACAATTTACGAGAATCCACTCAAGATCCTACTGCACATGCTGAACATATTGCGATTCAAAAAGCTGCAAAACAACTTAATAGTTGGAGGTTAGCGTCCTGTAAACTTTATGTTACTTTGGAACCTTGTGTAATGTGTTCAGGTGCAATCGTCATGAGTCGTATTCCCGAAGTAATCTATGGTGCACAAGACTTAAAAGGTGGTTGTGCAGGTAGTTTGATGGATTTGTTGCAAGAATCGCGATTTAACCATCAGGCCAAAGTTACTACAGGTGTATTAGCAGAGGAATGTAGCCATTTATTGAAGACATTTTTTAAAGATATTAGACAAAAAAAGAAAATCATACGAACAGAGGATAATACAAATAGTGAAACATTTGGTAAAATATGAAATGTGTTACAAAATTATGGCAATTTGTAAATGAGTATTCAATCGGTGTTTTGAGATAAAGTAGAAACGAGGTAAATCAATGATAAATTTAATTGCAACAGATATGGATGGTACGTTATTGAACGCTGCACATGAAATATCAGAAGAAAATATCCAAGCTATCAAATATGCACAATCACAAGGCATAACTGTAGTCATTGCTACTGGTCGGGCATTTTATGAAGCAAATGCACCAATCAATCAAACAGACTTAAAAGTGCCATATATTTGTTTGAACGGTGCAGAAGTCAGAGATGAATCATTTAATATTATGAGCACTTCAAATTTAAATAGAGAACTCATAAATCGCATTACGGTAGAATTAAATAAAGAAAACATTTTCTATCAAGTGTATACAAACTTAGGCATCTATACTGAGAATCCATTACGAGACTTAGAGATTTATATTGATATTGCACAACGTGCTGGTCAAGAAGCAGATGTAGAAAAAATTAAAAGTGGCATTCAAAAACGTATAGATAACGGTACATTAAAAGTAGTTGAGAATTATGACAAAATTCAAGATACACCTGGTGAAATTGTGATGAAAATATTAGCTTTTGATAGTGATTTAGAAAAAATTGATCGAGTAAGTGAAACATTAGCAAAATCAGAAAGTTTGGCAATTTCTTCTTCATCACGCGGAAATATAGAAATTACGCATTCAGATGCACAAAAAGGTATTGCTTTAAACACGATTGCAGAGCGTCTAAATATTGATATGGAAAATGTTATGGCAATCGGTGATAATATGAATGATGTTTCAATGTTGGAACGCGTCGGTTATTCAGTTGCAATGGAGAATGCAGCTCCAGAAGTTAAAGCAATCGCAAAATATGAAACTGACTCTAATGAACAAAGTGGTGTTGGTAAAGCGATAATGAAACTACTTAGAGAAAATAACAAATCATAGCATGAGGTGAAAGGATAAATGAAAGGATTAATCATAATAGGGAGTGCTAAAATGGGCTCGCATACAAATGCTTTAGCTCATTATTTAAAAGGTCATTTTGAAGACCAATATTTTGAGGTTGAGATCTTTGATCTAGCGGAACACCCAATTCATCAACTGGATGTCTCTGGCGTTTCTTCACCAAGTGAAGTGTATAAAAATAATTTAACATTATTACAAACGAAAGCGCGAAATGCAGATTTCTTTATATTAGGAACACCAAACTACCATGGGTCATATTCTGGTATTTTAAAAAATGCATTGGATCATTTAACGATGGATGATTTTAAAATGAAACCAGTTGGATTAATCGGTAACAGTGGTGGAATTGTAAGCTCTGAACCATTGTCTCATTTACGTTTGATAGTACGTTCATTACTCGGAATCGCAGTACCAACGCAGATTGCGACGCATGATACAGACTATAATAAATTAGATGATGGTACGTATTACTTGGATAACGAGGAGTTTCAATTACGTTCAAGACTATTTGTGGATCAAATTATTTCATTTGTGAAAAATAGTCCGTATGAACACTTGAAATAATGTGAAGTCATTTTTGAATAGGGGTTACGATGCAAGTTGTATCTCACTATGTACATAATCTAAAGGGTTTTGGAGCGCATATGAAATCAAACATTACTTTGATTTCATAATGCGCTCTTATGTTGCTGAGGTTTAATTAGGCAGTACTGTGAAGTATTGAATTAACTATTAAATGATACTGTTCAATCAGCTGTTTAATTTCTTCTAACTTGATATCATGCAAATAAATACATCTTTCATCAGATTGATCTCGAGATTTTTTTAAAAGGTTAAGTTCGATAAAATGGTTGATTTGTGAAGAAACAGGTGAATTTTGGACTTGTAATAACTTTTTTAATTCAATGGCATTTATTTTATTCTTATTAAGATAGAGCAATTTATCCAAAATGATTACCTCAGAAATCGTAAGATTCAAATTTTGTTTCACTACTTTATTAATCAATCCTCTTTTTTCTTCATAAATAATTGTATTCATATTGTCACCACACTTTTAATATTTTGCTTTTATGCGTTAAATTGAAATTGTTGATAGAAATAGAATTTTAAATGTTGAATTACTGACTAGTTTCTTATGGTATTTAAAATCAGAAGGTTGGCAACCAATAATATTATTGAACAGATAACAATATTCATTTTGACTACGAAAATCATAGCGTTGTTGAACAATGTTTAAATGATCACCATTAAGCAAATCACATATGGAAGCATGAATTTTAGATGACGTAATATATTGAGATAACTTACAGTTCATCAATGTTGAAAATTCTCTTGATAAAAAGCTATTATTTACAAAAAAATAATTAGCAATTTCTTTACAGGTAATTTTAGTCGTTAAATGCGTATTAACATATTGTACGACATCTTTAATTAAAGATGTTTTATAACTGCATTGTAATTCAGAACTTTGAAAATTTTGATGCTCAGAATATTTTATACTTTTAATTAAATCTTTAATGGCATTGTTCGGATTGGTTATAGATTGATGTTGAATCGCATCAATTATATCTAATAATTTGAGGCGTATCTCTTTTTTTAACGATATATGTTTAAACGTGTTAAAATTTAGTTGCTGGAAGTATTGATAATAGTAAAAATTATTTAGTGAAAGACAGATTAAACTACCGTTAAAAGAGATTTGTTTAATGGATTCATAGTCGTGGATATGAAATATGTCACTTACTTTAAAATGATGGAAAGTAGTGTTTTTCAAAGCCACAAATTCTCCTTCTGTTACTAAAAAAATATGTAGAAAATGAGGTCTGCTTAATTGGCTTATAGAGCCATACTGCGCATGTTTTATTTTAAAAGTATCATCCATTTTATTGGTTTCACCACTTACATCAAAATAAAAATTAATTATAAACTACTACTGTAATTATTTTAATATGAAAATTGTATATAGAACATTAATAAAATTTAACAGTTAATATACATTATTTTATAATTAGTTGTAGATGGATATATTTAGTGGTGGTATTTTTAAATGAACCATTAAAATTTTACTATTACAAATTTAACTAATGAATTTGGAGAAAAATAACATTATTTAGTAAGGATGGAAAGTTTAATTGTTGAGAGAATGTTTTGAAATTAAAATAAAAATTGAATAAAAAATAATAGGCTACTAAACTTCTATATCATTTAGAAATTAAGTAGCCTATTTTTGATGATTTGCTGTGTTAATTTATAGTTATAATTACTATTTTCTATATTTTATTTTTGCAAAAGCGTCATGTTGGTGAATAGATTCTTCGTTTCTACACTCAATGTCAAAGCCCTCTATCCAATCAAAATCGACTAAATCTGCTGCGATTAGGCGAATTAAATCTTCAACAAATCTTGGATTTTCATAAGCGCGTTCTGTGACACTTTTTTCATCTGGTCGTTTTAATATAGGGTAAAGTATAGAACTTGCGTTGGCTTCCATTGCATCTAAAATTTTTTCTTTGTAGTCATCTGTTAAAATAGTTTCGTTATTCAAAATTGCTTTAACGGTAATGATACCGCGTTGGTTATGCGCCGAGTACTCACTGATTTCTTTTGAACAAGGGCACAATGTTGTAACTGCAGCTTGTAGTGTAATTTCTTTTCTTGTAATATTTTCTTTGTTTACCGCCATACCATATGTCACATCTGCATGGCCTACAGCTTTGATATTCGTGATTGGACTGTAGCGATCAAAGAACCATTTAGCTGAAACATCAACGCCAGCAGCATTTTGTTCCATGCGTTCTTGTAAGCTACGCAAAAGACGATACAAAGAATCGAAATCTAATTCAATGCCGTTGTCATAGTGTTTTTCAACACTTTCTAGAATACGGCTCATATTTATACCTTTTTCATCTTGATTAAGGCTTGTTGAGAAACTGAAGTTTCCAGCTGTTTGAAAACGGTCAACTAATACAGGATATACAAGATTTTTAATACCTACTTCTTCAATTTCAAATAAGTAGTTTTTGTTCGTACTTTGCAAATCTTTCATTTCTTCTTTAACGGTTGGTTTTGTACCTTCGATTGGATCAACTGAACCAAAATGTTTCCATCGACCTTCTCGAGTTGATAAATCAAATTCTGTCATGATATTGCCTCCACTTAAGATTCAAAGTTATAAGTCCAATAAGGTTCAACTTCTAAAAAGCTTTGCGCTTCTCCAGAAACATCAGGTGTAGCAAGTTGTTTCAAGAATGGTCCTGTTTGAGATGCGTGTGCTTCAAATGCGCGAAGTTTTACCTCTTTATAATCACTGATCTCATTTAGAATGTCAGGTTCACCCAATTTTTCAGGCGCATCATTACTAAATGCAACAAGTTGTAGACGGGGTCTTTCTGATGGCTTCATGCGTCCCACAGTTCTCACGACTGCTTCTGCTGTAGCTTCATGGTCTGGGTGCACTGCAAATTGAGGGTAGAACGATATGATGACGGATGGATTTAATTCATCAATTAATGACTGTACCATCTCATCCATTTCGTCGTGAGGTTCAAATTCTACAGTTTTATCACGTAAGCCCATTTTGCGTAAATCAGTTATACCGATGGCAGCCATCGCAGCTTCTAATTCTTTTTCACGAATGTCAGGTAAAGATTCACGAGTGGCAAATGGTGGATTACCTAAATTACGTCCCATTTGACCTAATGTTAAACAAGCGTATGTGACTGGTACACCGTTATCTATATAACGTGCCAATGTCCCTGCAGATGAGAATGATTCATCATCTGGATGTGGAAAAATAACTAATACATGGCTTTCCTCTGTCATGATTCATCCTCCTTATGCTTTAAATGGTTGAGTGCTTATTTCTAAAGCAGCAGCTAGTTGACCTTCATAGTTAAAGCCAGCTAATAGAAATTCACCTTGCTCATTTATTTCGTAATGTGTTAAACCTTGAACGTAGACCCAACCGCCATCTTTTAGTTTTAAACCTACACGATATGGGTCTTTATTACCACCTTTAAGCTGTGCATGCTCAAAAGTGACTTGAATATTTCTTAAAAAAGTGCCCGCGTTAAATACACGTTGGTCAAAATGTGCAGCATATGCACCATTCGTCGTCTCTACATGTAAATACACGGGTTTATCTTCATATGAAGAAAGTAATGTTTGTACTTTTTCATCTATTATTGATTCCAAACTTTTTGCCTCCTTGATTCCAAACCCCTATACTTTTATGCAATAAATTGTACGATACAAGTGTTAATAAAAATAATCAGTCTAATCTTTAGTGTAAACTGACTTTGA
Source organism: Staphylococcus cohnii species complex 1663 (assembly GCF_041008415.1). Classification (NCBI taxonomy): domain Bacteria; kingdom Bacillati; phylum Bacillota; class Bacilli; order Caryophanales; family Staphylococcaceae; genus Staphylococcus; species Staphylococcus cohnii species complex 1663. The sequence goes on along the minus strand of NZ_JBFDVL010000009.1, from coordinate 2,357 downwards.
AACATTTTCTACCTGAAAAATGAATTTCAACTTAGATTTATACATAAAATTTTGATTATCTATTTATTTTACTAAAAACAGCGATGAAAATGTATTAGTCTGCTCATTATACTTTTAGTCATTTTAAACAATCATTACAATTTATCAAATATCGATTTTCTGTAAAAACGATTAAAAGCACGTATAATAGAAGTGTATTCACATTTTGTTTATAGCTAATGACAAATTCAATATATTTGGGAGGGCAATAACATGAAAATCACAAATTTAGGGTCTAGTGCATATGCTTCATTTTATGTTGCATGTGAATTGTTTAAACAAATGAGTCAACAACCACATAGTAAATTAGGATTAGCTACAGGTGGGACAATGGTAGAAGTTTACGAATTTCTAGTTAGTTTACTGCAAAAGAATCAATTAGATGTATCTGGAATAGAAACATTTAATCTAGATGAATATGTTGGTTTATCTGCGACGCATGAACAAAGTTATCATCGTTATATGAATGATATTTTATTTAATCGTTATCCACATTTTACGAAATCTTTGATACACATTCCTGATGGAGCTGCAGAAAACTTAATGGAAGAAACGAAGCGATATGAAGATTTAATCAATCAAAAAGGACCAATGGATATACAAATATTAGGTATTGGTGAAAATGGTCATATCGGTTTTAATGAACCAGGGACTGATATGAATAGTACCACTCAAGTTGTGGATTTAACTGATAGTACAATCAATGCAAATAGTCGTTATTTTGATAATGAAAGTGAAGTACCTAAACAAGCTGTGTCCATGGGTTTAGCTTCAATTTTAAAAGCGAAAAGAATCATTTTGTTAGCATTTGGAGAGAAAAAAAGAGAAGCAATTGAACAATTAGCTAAGCATGAAGTTAATAAACAGGTTCCAGCTACGATTCTGCTTGCACATCCTGATGTTGAAATTTACGTTGATGACGCTGCAGCACCTCGCTTATAATCTCTCAGTTTAAATTATTACTTTAAGGGTAAAGCATTTATGCGTAAGTTTTTTAAATAAAGTAAGTTAGGTCATGATTTCCATGCCTATCATTAAATCAAGAAGGGATGATCATTTTGGAATTACAACTAGCAATTGATTTATTAAATAAAGAGGAAGCGGCAGAACTTGCAAATAAAGTTAAAGATTATGTTGATATTGTAGAAATTGGTACACCTATTGTGATTAATGAAGGTTTACCGGCTGTTCAACATTTAGATAATAATATCGATGGTGTGAAAGTACTTGCAGATTTAAAAATTATGGATGCGGCAGATTATGAGGTAAGCCAAGCTGTTAAGTATGGTGCAGATGTAGTTACAATCCTAGGTGTTGCAGAAGATGCATCTATTAAAGCTGCGGTAGACGAAGCACATAAAAATAATAAAGAATTACTTGTAGATATGATTGCAGTACAAGATTTACAAAAACGTGCGAAAGAATTAGATGAATTAGGTGCAGATTATATCGCTGTGCATACTGGTTATGATTTACAAGCAGAAGGTGAATCACCATTAGAAAGCTTAAGACAAGTTAAATCCGTAATTAACAATTCTAAAGTTGCTGTAATTGGTGGTATTAAACCAGATACAATTAAAGAAGTGGTAGCTGAGGACCCAGATTTAGTTGTAGTTGGTGGCGGCATTGCTAACGCAGATGACCCAGTTGAAGCAGCAAAACAATGTAGAGATGCGATTGAAGGTAGATAAGATGAGTGAAATTACAAATTATCGTTTGATTTTAGACGAGTTAGATCATACGTTATCTCATGTTAGAGATAGTGAAACACAAGCTTTTTTATCGCAAGTGACTAAAGCAAAACATGTATTTGTAGCAGGTAAAGGACGTTCTGGATTTGTAGCAAATAGTTTTGCTATGCGTTTAAATCAACTTGGGAAATTTGCTTATGTTGTTGGAGAATCAACAACACCTTCAATTACTGAAAATGATTTATTTATTGTCATTTCAGGTTCAGGTTCAACGGAACACTTGAGATTATTAGTTGAAAAAGCAAAATCTGTTGATGCAGAAGTTGTGTTATTATCTACGAATCCAAATTCGGCAATTGGCGCATTGGCAAACACTGTTATAGAACTTCCTGCAGGTACAAAATATGATGCAGAAGGATCTGCACAACCCTTAGGTAGTTTGTTTGAACAAGCAGCGCAAGTCTTTTTAGATAGTTTAGTACTAGATTTAATGAACGAACTTAATGTCGATGAGGAAACGATGCAAAGTAATCATGCTAATTTAGAGTAGTGTATTAGAATAAAACGTTTTTCGTTGAGGATGTGAAAGTTAAATCTCATTCTCATAGAAAAAGAGCTAATCTCAAA
>NZ_JBFDVL010000008.1:0-107693 GCF_041008415.1 Staphylococcus cohnii species complex 1663 | reverse complement strand
TTAATATTTCATAATGGAGCGGGTGATGGGAATCGAACCCACAACATCAGCTTGGAAGGCTGAGGTTTTGCCATTAAACTACACCCGCATATTTTCATATAAATCATATGTAATGTATTTTGATGCGGCCGAGAGGACTTGAACCTCCACGGGATAAATCCCACTAGGCCCTCAACCTAGCGCGTCTGCCATTCCGCCACGGCCGCTCGGTTGACGCTAAAATTTTCCGTTCATCAAGTTAACGTACTCAATTGTAATATGTTTGAAATGTTTTGTCAATAAGTTTTTAAAATTTCTTTAACAAACTTAATAAGTCCTTCATTTAATTTCATATTATTTTCGCAACGTTTAATATCATATAACATAAATTATATATCGTCAACACATACAAATAACGAATTAGAGTAAAATATTCATTTTTATTTATTTTATCTAATTAAATGCACAAATTTCATATATTTATATCGTCTTTTTAATATCAAACGTGTAAAGTGATTCTTAAATAAAAAAGAGCTGAAAAGTATCAGCTCTCTTGCTACTTAAATTCACTATTTAAAAATGGCTTTGTTCTATCAATTTCCCTTTGCAATGTCCACAAAGCATTTTATTTAAATTCACTTTTCTTATTCTAGCATATTTCACACCACAGTTTGAGCATTTATAGATGTACCTAACTCGATTCTCATAGCTTTCAACTGCTGAACAAAATCTCGGGGCACCTGTTTGCGCACTGAGTAACTTGAAATCTTTATCTTTGTGTTTATATCCTTTTCCTTGTATATGAAGATGGTAATGACATAATTCATGTTTAATAATATCAATAACTGCCTTTTCACCGAAAGCGTCATATTGCTTTGCATTTATTTCTATATTGTGTGTATTCAGTATATAACGCCCCCCAGTTGTTCTAAGTCGTTTATTAAAATAAGCTTTATGTTTAAACGGCCTTTTAAAAATTGTGATAGAAATAGACTCTGTCATGCTTTGTAATTTTTCATTATCCATGAGGATCAATCATAGTTAGTGATACTTTCCCTTTCTTGTCATCAATGTCTAATATCCAAACATCAACAATATCTCCAACACTGACAACATCCATTGGGTTTTTAACAAATTTTTTAGATAATTTTGAAATGTGTACAAGGCCATCTTGTTTAACACCAATATCAACAAAGGCTCCAAAGTCAACTACATTTCTTACAGTTCCACTTAACTTCATATCTTTCGATAAATCTTCAATCGATAAGACATCCGATTTTAATATTGGTGTCTCAAATTCATCACGTGGATCTCTATTTGGTGCAATTAATGATTTGATAATATCTTCAAGGGTGGGTTCACCAATGTTTAGCTTTGTAGCCATGTCAGTCAAATCCACATGATTTAAAGCTGCTTTCAAATCAGCTTTTCCTAAATCATCTGCACTAAAACCAATCTCACTTAACAATTGATAAGTTGCTTGGTAACTTTCTGGATGAATTGATGTATTATCTAAAGGTTCGCTACCATTGATAATTCTTAAAAAACCAATACTTTGTTCAAATGTTTTAGCACCTAACCTTTTTACTTTGGCAATATCCTTATTGTGTTTAATAGGCCCATTTTCTTCACGGTATAAAATTATGTTTTGGGCTATAGTCGAAGACAGACCCGACACATATTGCAATAGTGAGCGTGAAGCTGTATTTACATCAACACCTACTTGGTTAACAGCTGTTTCGACAACAAAAGTTAACGCGCCCTCCAATGCTTTTTGGTTAACATCATGTTGATATTGACCAACGCCAATTGATTTTGGGTCAATTTTTACAAGCTCACTTAACGGATCTTGTACCCTTCTTCCAATCGAAACAGCACTACGTTCTTCTACTTGAAAATCTGGGAACTCTGAACGAGCGATTTCTGAAGCAGAATAAACAGAAGCTCCAGCCTCGTTAACAATTATAAATTGTGTTTTTAATTTATGTTTTTGAATCATTGAAGCTACAAATTGTTCTGTTTCTCTACTAGCTGTACCATTACCGATAGCAATTAAATCAACATCATAGTTATTTACAAACTGAACAAACGTTTTCTCCGCGTCTTCCTTTTTATTTACTGGTGGATGCGGGTATATTACTCCTTTAGCTATAAAAGTGCCAAAAGGATTTATTACAGCCAATTTACAACCTGTTCTAAAAGCAGGATCCACTCCTAGAATTTGTTTCCCTTTCATTGGTGGTTGTAATAATAAATTTCTTAAATTTTCGCTGAATACATCAATAGCATGTTTTTCAGCTTTTTCTGTTAGGTCACCTCTTATCTCTCTTTCAATCGAAGGCATGATTAGTCTTTTCAAACTATCAGCAATCGCATTTTCAATAATTGTTGAACCTTCATGATGATGAATCATTTCATGCTTACGAATAAAATTCTCAATGCCTTGAATATCCATATCTATTTTAACTGATAGTATTTTTTCTTTTTCTCCCCGATTGATTGCTAATGTTCTATGATTTGCAATTTTTTTAATTGGTTCTGAATAATCATAATACATTGAAAAAATCTCTTGGTCATCCTCAGCATTCTTTTTCTTTTGTGTAACAATTTTGCCATGCTGAAAAGTGTCTTTAAGTATTTTAGTTCTATATTTAGGTTCATCTGAAACTTTTTCTGCAATAATATCTTGCGCACCTTGTATTGCTTGTTCTATATTTTCTATTTCTTCATTGAAAAATTGAGTTGCTTTTTCTTCTATTGTCATTTCTAAACTAGGATTTTTGAGCCATTTTGCAAAAGGTTCTAAACCTTTTCTTTTCGCTTCCGTAGCTCTTGTTTTCTTTTTCTGTTTATAAGGTCTATATAAATCTTCAACTCTTTGTAGCTTTGTTTGCTTTAAAATGTCATTTTTTAATTCTGTAGTCAGTAAACCTTGTTCTTCTATATTATGTATAACTTCTTCTTTTCTTTTTTGAAGATTAACCATATATTGATATTCATCATTAATTTGTTTTATTTCTACTTCATCTAACCCGCCAGTCTGTTCTTTACGATAGCGTGCAATAAATGGTACTGTATTTTTTTCTTCAAGCAACGTTAATACTGCATTAATTTGTTTACTTGAAAATTTATATTTTTCTTTTATAGATTGTATTAAATTACTATCCATAGTATCCTCCACTCATAAATAAAAAATTTATTACTAATACTTATATATTCTAACATATAACGTTATCTTGATTCTTTTCCTAAAAATAATCGAAGTATAAAAAAGCAGAATTCATTAAATGAATTCTGCTTTAAGCATATATTTTATTGGTTTGCTGCTTCTTGAAGTTTCTTAATTGCTGTTCGTTGTAACCGGGATACATGCATTTGACTTAAACCTATTCTTTCACCTGTTTCTTTTTGACTTAAACCTTCAATAAATGTGCACTGTATAATCTCTCTTTCCCGTTCAGATAAAATTGGGAGTATTTTTTCTAATATCATACGCTTTTCAGTTAAATCATAATTATCATCTTGTTGCCCCATAATATCTAATAATGTAACAGTCGATCCGTCTTTATCCGCTTCAATGGAATGGTCTACACTTAATGCATTATAACTTTGACCCATTTCCATAGCTTCGAGCACATCTTCTTCATTGACTTCCAACCTATCGGCAATTTCAGCAATAGAAGGTGAGCGCTCTAACTCATTTGTCAATTCATCAGTCACTTTCTTAATACGGGGTCCAATTTCTTTAATTCGCCTAGGAACGTGCACACTCCACGTTTTATCACGTAGATAACGCTTGATCTCACCAATTACAGTTGGTACTAAAAAAGCTTCGAACTTTCTATCAAAAGATAGGTCGAATCGGTTAATTGCACCAATTAAACCAACCATACCAACCTGAACGAGATCTTCGTGATGAGATTGACCTTTTGAATATTTATATGCCAATGATTCAATCAACTTTTTATAATGTTTAACAAGTTTATCTTGAGCATCTGAATTCTCATTATTTTGATGCTCCATTATCCACTGGTTGATTTGTTCAGGTGATACGTCATTAACTGATTTCGACTCTCTCGCCATTATTTCGCACCTGCTCTTTTTTTATATACTTAATCATGCTAATGGTTACACCAGAGTTTTTATCCACTGTAACTTCATCCATTAAAGATTCAATTAAAAATAAACCAAGACCTCCCTCTCTAAGGAAATCTATATTTTCATTGTCTTTATATGGTCCTAATTTTGCTTTTGTTTCTTCATAATCGAAACTTTCCCCTTGATCGGAAATTACTATTTTAATTTTATCATCAAAAATTTCAAAACAAAGGTTAATCATTCCTACATCCGTAGCATCGTTTTTATATGCGTGTTTTACTGCATTTGTTACTGCTTCGCTCACTGCTATTTTGGCATCTTCTATATCGTCATATGACGCCCCAGCACGTGAAAATACACCTGATAGAGTCAAACGTATTAAGCTTACATACTCTGCTGATGCTGGTAAACGCATTTCTATATAATCTTGTTTAAGTTGCATGTTATTCGACCTCCGTTCCTTCATTAACATGCATCAAATCTTTTAAACCTGTGATATCAAATAGTCGACTTATTCGATCTGAAGCACCTAATATATATAATTCTTTATCATTTTGATTTAAAGCCTTTAATGTTCCGACAAATAGTCCTAAACCGGTTGAATCCATATAACTAACATTTTCTAAATTTACATATATATCATGCGTTCCCTCTTGTCTCATCGGCATGAGTACTTCTTCAAGTTCTGGAACAGTATAAACATCTAATTCTCCGCCAACTTTAACTTCATAATGTGTATCATGTGATATTGTTTCAATATTTAGATTCATAAATTACACTCCTAAGCATAGTCTCATTAATAACCGTTATACCCTTTTATTTTAATCATTAATCTTATCTAATTCACTCTTTTTATTATCAATATTGTTAAATCGTCTCTTTTTTCTGGATTTTGAATTTTTAAAATTGCTTCATATAAAAGTTGAACAATGTCTTGTGGATGCATATGTTTATACTTTTTTATCATATCTAGTAAATAACTTTTATCTAAAAAGTCACCAGCTTCATTTCTTACTTCTGTGACACCATCTGTAAAAATGATAACTAAGTCATCTAAATGAACGGGTATTTCTTGTTGATTGTATCGTGTTTGTTGGCTAACACCTAAAACGCGACCTCTCACTTTAATTTCCTCAAATGTTTCGGTTTCAGCTCTATAAATATACCCTGGCTCATGGCCAGCAGAACTGCAATATAACAAGTGGTTTAATTCTTCATACAGTCCATAAAACATCGTTACGAACATATTTTGATTCACATTTTTTTCTACCACGCGATTCAATCGTTTAAGACCATCGCTTGGCAATTGGGAATGCCCATATGAATCCATACCAAATTTGATCATACTCATAGCTAAGGCAGCAGGTATACCTTTACCTATAACATCTGCTACTGCAAAACTCATCGTACCGTCTTTATGATCTATTAAATTAAAGTAATCGCCACTAACCTTTTGCGCAGCTACGGAAATTACACCGATTTGAATACTATCGAATTGAGGAATATCTGTCTTAAGCATCGTTTGCTGTAAACGGGATGCTAAGTCGATTTCTTTATCATGATATTGTAATCGATTTACAAGATCTTGATAATCTCTATAATTATAGCCAAATCCTTTTACTACTTCTTTAAGTACGTTGAATGTTTTAGAAATTTGTTCACTACTTAACTCTAATGCTTGAACATAATTTTTATGAATTTCAACGATATCTTCTGGTAGCAAGTCTTTTCTTTTCACTTCTTCGGTGAAGCCTTCACACTTTTTTAATAAATCTGTCTCATTTACTGTGTGTAGACTTTCGTCAATTAGCGCTTTATATTGATTTTTGAACTCTTTCACTCAGTATTTCCTCCTCAAAATGCAAATATAAATCGCATACATCGGTTTTAACAAGAATATATTCTGTTATATGTATGTGTATTAAATATTTAATCAAGCAATACAGTTTTGTTTCTAGCAAAGTGAGATGTTTTTAAATACATACTTTACGTTGATATCGAAAAAAGCTTTAGGATAACCTAAAGCTTTTCAACTTAAACATCCTATTCATAAATATTTGATTACAAACACACGCTTTATTTTCTCTGTTCTATTTCAAATTATCTTGGAATTAAGTGTTTGTTGCATGTATAAGGAATTGATGTCTGTTATTCGTTATTTTATTACGCTCACTTTTAAAAATTATGTTCTATGATTTCTAATATTATGTAAACCTAGGCTAATATCTATAGCATTATTAACTTCTTGCATTTTTTCTTCAGATAGATATGTCAGTTTTTCTTTTAATCTGTTCTTGTCTAACGTCCGTATTTGCTCTAACAATATAACAGAATCTTTGTCGAGTTTATACTTGCTTTTTTCTATTTCTACATGTGTAGGTATTTTAGCTTTATTAATCCTACCTGTAATTGCAGCTACAATTACGGTAGGACTATACTTGTTACCAGTATCATTTTGTATAATGACTACGGGCCTTATTCCCCCTTGTTCAGAACCCTGTACTGGTGACAAATCAGCTAAATAAACGTCTCCTCTTCTCATCATTCATTGTTATTCTTAGATATAATGTAGACTTCATTGCAATCGCAAGCTTCACATTCAAATGGAAATGCTTCCGCCGCAAGGGAGAGATTCAAGTCAGCCATTTGCGAATAGCCTTCTTTTAATAGTTGTTCAATACTATGATTTCTGCTTTGATTAAAACTTGCCATGAATAAAGACCTCCATGTGACTAAAATAGAATATATTGAGATTTCTTGTTAGATATATAATAACAAATTTTAAATACAGTGACTATACTATTTTAGTAATTCATTAAGGATTTCTAGGTCTTGAGTACCATAATAGATACGTGGCAATCTCCTATTTAAGCGACATAAAACTTCATAATTGATAGTATGTTGTTGATATGCCAGCGCTTCCACAGATTGTTCACTGTCTGAATGATGATCCAACAATATCACTTTATCACCAGTTTGAATTTCTTCTGGAATTTTTATAATTATTTGATCCATGCAAACTTTTCCAATAATTTCACATTGTTTGCTGTTAACATTTACATTAAATCCGGTCATCATTCTTGGAAATCCATCTGCATAACCAACAGGAATAATACCTATTTTTGTAGGTTCTGTCGCTGTATAAATACTGCCATAACTCACAGATTCGCCTGGTTGCAAGACTTTTGTTTGTACAATTTCACTAATCCATTGCGCACTTGGTTTTAAATGTATTTTCACACTGTCTTTAACATAACTTGAAGGATAATAACCGTATAATGATATACCCACCCGCACTGAATTACAGAATTGGCTATCTTTCATTAATGCGCCTGCAGAATTTTGCGAATGTATATACTGTGGCTTTTCTTCTTCATTGACAATTGATTCAAATAAACTTTGTTGCTGATTCATTGATTCTCCAGGTTCATCTGCACATGCAAAATGCGTAAATACCCCTTCAAATACTAAATGATCATGGTTATGGATTAACTCAATAACTTCTTTATATTCCGCTGCATCTTTAATACCTAATCTTCCCATGCCAGTATCTATTTTTACATGTAACCATAAATCTTTGTCGTTATCTTCTGGAATTTCTTTTAACGCTTCAACTAACCATGCTTTTGATGGAATTGTGATTGCTACACGATGTTGTATGGCTTTATTAATATTATATGTAGGTATAACTCCTAATATTAAAATTTTAGCATCTATACCGTGCATTCTTAATTCTATCGCTTCATCCAAAGTTGCTACGCCAAAAAAATCAGCGCCATGATCCATAAGGTAACGTGCGATTTTCACGCTGCCAAGGCCATAAGCATTCGCTTTTACGATTGGCATCACCGTTTTATTTGGGTGTAATTTTTGGAAAACTTGAAAATTTGCCACAATTGCATTTAAATCTACGTTTAAATATGTGGATCTATAATACTTATCAGTCATTAAACGAGACCTCCATTTCAAAAATAAAGTTACACTTTGACATACATTAAATTAATTTTATAACAATTAAATAAAGATAGCCAAAACTTTATATTAAAATCGTTTTTTATTTTTCTATAATGACTTGGCTCATTGCGTAATGTTCTGTGTGTGAAATACTTACATGAACTGTAAAACCATCATAATGTATACATGGTTTTCCAAGTTCATCATTAAAACAATCTATTTCATTTAATGCTATAGTTTTTCCAAGTCCTGTACCGAGCGCTTTGCTAAAAGCTTCTTTACAGGTAAATCTTCCTGCTAAAAATTCTATTTTACGCGTTTCACTTTTAAATTGATGAAAGTGTTGTTGCTCATTTTTTGACAATACACGTTCTACCAATTTGTCTTGTCTATAGTAAAGTTTTTTTATTCTAGCTATTTCTATTAAATCAACGCCTATACCATGTATCATTAGCTACTCCTGCCTTTCTATGACAAGTTTTTTATTATAAATTCTGTGGCATAGAATGATTACCTTTTTTTATTTCTTGTTTCAATGTATTTGCTTTATTTTTGTCAATTAGCTTTATTTCAGTATTTCCACCGGCTGTCGACAAGGTTAAACTCGCCAAATTATATTTTCTCATTAAGATACCTTCATGGGTATCGACATTTTGAATACGAAACAAAGGAATTTTCACTACATTAATAAACCACAAGCCATTTCTAACCGTGATTTCTTGATTTTCTAACTTATATCTAAATATTTTATATTTATAAATCGGTCTAATCATACCACCGATAATGATAACAATGAATGCAATTATGATATTAATCGTCCATAACCAAAACATGACTTTAGAACTTATGAAATGTAACCATACCTTATCTATTACTGTAATGATTGATAAAGCCAAAATTAATAAAATTGCAGTAATTATTGAAGCAATACAAATGACTGTTTTGCCTGATGGATCCATATAATTATATTCATTCATCAAAATCACCTCTCAAATACCATGATTTTAGTTTTTCCACATGACTAACTTCACTATATTTTAACCCTATTTCTGCACTGCCAGCCGCTTTAGCAATGATAAATTTAAAGTTTGCTAGGTTACTTCGAATAAGAAACGGATTTTCTGACATTTCCATACCTAACAATTTGTTGTGTTTAAAATATGTGTTTTTAAATCCAAACATAGTTACATTCCGCACAACTAATTCATCGTGATTTAAGTTTAAACCAGAGGATTTAATAACGATAAAACTGTGAAGAATCATTATTAATATTAGGCACCCTGCAATAACAAATGACCAAACAGACCAGTAATAAGTAGCAATCGTAGCACCGATAAGTAATACTAGTGATTCTCTCCAAAAATACCTATGAAATCCCCTCCAAGGCATGCCTAGTTTTGGTTCAGTGAATTTCATGTCTGGTATCAGGTGCTTTATCAGATAAAATGCTTTTTGCCTCTTAATAAATGGTAAAATCATTACATTGCCGCCTAGAGTAACATCATCCTTATCAACACCATCCATATCACTCGTAATTACAAAATGAATTGAAGTATAGCCAAATAACTTTCTTATAAATGATTGACGTTCTACAATCGCTTGCACACGGTCAGTTGGTACAGTAATACTTTTGACATTAAACAAACCATATTGAATATTTAACTGTGTACCTTGTTGCTTAACCGTATAATTAAAATTTCTAACTATTTCTATGATAGTGCCAAAAATATAACTCACTACAATGACCAAGACAACAATCATTAAAATAATCATAAAAGCAGTCTGAAAAATTTCAGAAAATGTATTGGTAATTTTATGCCAAGGTAAAATATCACTTAATGCAAACATGACTGGTGACAATGTTGCAAAAGCTACACCAATGACACCACTTGTTAAAGCCATAAATAAAAGTTCTTTAAAATTTAATTTATAAATATTCATAGCTGGCGACTGCATTTTTTGTTCTTTTTCAGCATCCTGCTCTGCAAAAGAATTATTGTTGTCAATGATTTCGCTATTTTGAGTCAGTTTTTGCTGTTTTTCTTTTAATGTTTGCTGTATAAAATCACTTTGATTTTTGGATACAGTGTCTAACTCTATACCATCACTAGGCGTTTTAATTTGAAGTATTACCCCACCCACAATTTGATTAATAATACCTTGTGAAGTATCTAACGTTTGAATTCTGCGTATATTTAACTCTTTCCTTTCTTTACTAAAAATACCAGTGGCTAAAATAAAATGATCATTTTCAATCCAATATCTAGTGTTATAAACCTTTAATATTTGTATTATAAACGAAATCAGAAAGATAATAGTAACAATGCCTGGATAGATATATGATTTATAATCCGTAAAATCAAAGTTGCGTAAATTAAACACTAAAAAAATAAAAATCAAAATAATATTTTGTTTAATCGCCTCTATTATTCCAGTTATGTATGAAATTGGATGTAATTTTTGAGGACTATACATCATAATCAGCTCCTCGTAAGTATTTTAAAATATTATGTTCAAATACTTCAATTTCCTTTGTTAACATCAACGGGAAATCAAGTGAGTGGCCAGCTGTCACCAAAGTTAGCCTTGATATATGTAATTGTTTTAATAATGGATTGCTTTTTCTTTTTAAAAATTGCGTTCGCTCATATTTAACAATTTCATTCTTTTTAAAAAATATTCCTGTTTTGATTTCAATATATTGGTTTTTGACGCAGTAAAAAGTATATTTATACTTCAACCAAGGTCTCAACAGCATATATATTACATCAAAAATCGTTATTGCAATAAATATGTAAATTAAAAAATGCCACCAATTATAATGATTCCATAAAAATACTAATGCAATCATAAATAATAAACTAACAATCAATTCAAGAGCTTCTAGTATGTAATAATATCTCATCGCTTGTTTAGGGATGCGCCTAAATTGTTGGTCGTTAGTCATAATTACACTCCTCCATAAAATTTTTCAATTCATTATAACATAGGGACATGTTTGCTTCATTATCGTCGTAGAAGGCAATGATTATTCTAATATTTTTATCATCACTTTAATTTCCCACTTTTTCTAATCACTTTTATGTGATTGAATCGATTTTAGATATAAAAAAATCACTCCAATAAATTGGAGTGACTAAACCTAAAATTCATATATGATAAAGTATTTTATTTTTTATGGTCTGCGAATGTGCGACCCTTCATTGATTTTTTGTTGTTTCTATCTGATGATCTATCATTTTTCTTTTTATTGTTGAAGCCGCCTTTATTTGGACGACGATTTCTGCTATCGAATTTGCCGCCACCACGTTTATGGTTTCCACCACGTTTTGGTCCACCTTTACCTTGGCGACCTTTGCCTCGAGATAATGGCTTTTCAAATGTTAATTGAACATCAACTTCATCGTTTGATTCAACTAACTCTTGCAATAATGCTGCTACTAAATTTACATCATTATATTCTTCCAGTAATTCTGTTGCAATACGTTCCAGTCTTGGTTCGCTATCTCTTGACATCCAGTTTTGAACTTTACCTTTAATGTCGTCTTCACGTGCTTTAAGCACTTCTTTACGATGCGGTGGTCTCAATGCTGTCATTTGTCGTTTGTTCGTTTGTTCAATTTGACGGATATAATCCATTTCAATTGGGTTAACAAAAGTAATTGCTACACCTTTTTTACCAGCACGACCCGTACGGCCAATTCTGTGAGTATAACTTTCAGTATCTTGAGGTATATCAAAGTTATAAACATGGCTTACACCTGATATATCGAGTCCTCTTGCTGCAACATCTGTAGCAACTAAGATATCTAATTGGTCGTTCTTAAATTTCTTCAATACTTCTAAACGTTTAGCTTGTGTGATATCGCCATGTAAACCTTCAGCTTTATATCCTTTTGAAATTAACGCACTTGTTAGTTCGTCAACACGACGCTTAGTACGACCAAAAACAATTGCTAACTCAGGTTGATGTACATCTAAGAAATTTGTAAATGTATCAAATTTTTCTAATTCTTTTACAATTGTGTAATATTCATCTATTTGAGGATCTGACATTTCATTATTCATAGTTTTAACAATTTCTGGTGATTTCATAAATTGTTGTACCAATGTTTGAATAGCTTTTGGCATTGTAGCTGAAAATAACATTGTTTGACGTTGTTCTGCTGGTATTTTATCCATAATAAATTTCATATCATCAATAAAGCCCATATTCATCATTTCATCTGCTTCATCTAATATTAATGTATGAATAGTGTTTGTTTTTAACGTACGACGATTTAAATGATCAATAACACGTCCAGGTGTACCTACAACAATTTGTGGACCCTTTTTAAGTGATTTAATTTGACGATCTATTGGCATTCCACCAAATACAGTTACTATTTGTACATTTTGGCCGGTCGCAAATGCTCTAAGTGATTCAGCAACTTGCATCGCCAATTCTCTAGTTGGTGCTAATATTAATGATTGAACTCCATCTTGTCCTGCCACTTTTTCAATAAGTGGAATACCAAAAGCGCCTGTTTTTCCTGTACCTGTTTGCGCTTGACCAAGAACATCCTTACCTTCTAAGGCAAGAGGGATACTCTCTTTTTGTATAGGAGTGGCCTCATCGAACCCCATTGATACTAGGGTTTCTACCGTTTTATCTGAGATCCCTAATTCTTTAAAATTTTGCAATATAATTCTCCTTTATTTATCTGTATTTCTCTACATATATGTTCATCTAAGTTTCTTCAACTTCTTTATAGTACCACCTCAAGTCTATAATCGCAATAAACCAAATTTATTATAATGACATAATTCACCTCATTAATAATCAAAGTAAACTGAGAAAATACTGTGATATATAGGTTGTAAGCGTTTAATTATATTTACCAGTATTTATTTTTGTTTACGAAAAAAAATTGTAGATTTATTTATATTGATAATTTTTAGTAATTTTTAAAAATAGTAACTTAAATGAACTAGTTCAAGTTACTAACTATCGAAATATCTATTTTATTTATAACAAAATAAAACACCACTTTCCCACTAATAAAAGTGATATGAAATGTGGTGTTAATAATTTTAAATTAAGGCATCTACAACTTCTTCTAATTGCATCCCTCTTGAACCTTTAATTAGTATTTTATCTTGTGGTTCAGTATTTGATTTTAATGACTGTATCAGTGCAGCTTTATCTGTAAAATGTTCTGCATATTTTACAAACGCTTTGCCTGTACGATGAATATGACCCGCTTCTGTTCCATAAGTATATAACGCATCGATTTGTTTATTAACTAAATAATCACCAACCGTTTCATGCATTGTTTGACTATTAGGCCCTAATTCTAAGACATCACCTAACACAAGTATCTTGCGGCCTCCCATACTGCTGAGTGTATCAATAGCGGCTTTCATACTAGTTGGACTAGCATTATAAGCATCATTGATAACAAGCGTATCGGAGTCGGTATGGTGTTGTTCCATTCTCATACCTGTAAGTTGAACCGCTTGAATATTTTGATGTATCGTTTCATAACTCAGATTAAGTCTTTTACCAACAGCAATAGCTATAGTAGCGTTTTTCATATTATGTTCACCTAAAATTGGTAATTCATAATGCTCATTTTCATTAATATTAAAAACAATACCAGTATCATCTATATTGTCAATTTTACAAACTAAATCATTATTTTCTTTTTTACCTATACTCATTAAATCTATATCTACTAATTTATCGACATGAGGCTTTAATAATGGCTCATCTCCATCGTAGATAAATAGACCTTGAGGTTTAAGACCAAATGAAATTTCAGCTTTAGCTTTCGCTATACCTTCACGCGATCCTAAATCTTGCATATGTGATTCGCCAATATTAGTAATAATTGCAATATCTGGGTTAGCTAATTGTGATAATGCTTCAATTTCATGAAAACCAGACATACCCATTTCTAATATAGAAATTTCAGTATCTTGATCTAATTGCAAAATGGTTAACGGCATACCGATTTCATTATTATAATTTCCTAGTGTTTTTTTTACTTTAAATTGAGGCTTTAATACACTTTCTATCATGTCTTTAGTCGTTGTTTTACCATTAGAACCTGTAACAGCGATCACAAATGGATTAACAAATGCCAAATAGGCTTTGGCTAACTGCTGCAATGCTTCCAATGTGTCATCTACCCAAATTATAGGGCCAGAAATTTGAGGGGCTAAAACACTGTCCTTCTGACAAAATGCCGCTCCCGCACCATCTTCCAACGCTTGATTCACATATTTATGTCCGTCGACATGTTCTCCTTTAAAAGGAATAAACAAATTTTGTTCGTCGATTTTTCTTGAATCTATAGAAACACCTTTAATTGTGTAATCTAAATAGTCATTATCAATCTCGCATGGAATCCAGTCTTGAATTTGTTCTAAAGTTACTTCAATCATG
Organism: Staphylococcus cohnii species complex 1663; assembly: GCF_041008415.1. Taxonomy (NCBI): domain Bacteria; kingdom Bacillati; phylum Bacillota; class Bacilli; order Caryophanales; family Staphylococcaceae; genus Staphylococcus; species Staphylococcus cohnii species complex 1663. Next base: position 93,232 of record NZ_JBFDVL010000008.1, on the reverse strand, counting down.
ATTTAACCGCCTCAATCAATTTTATATTTATTTTTCTTTTTATCTTCATGTTTTTCTTTTGCTAATTCAATTAATTTACTTATGAGTTCTGCATAACTTACGCCCATGTTTTCCCATAAACTTGGATACATACTATAAGCTGTGAAACCAGGCATAGCATTTGTCTCGTTTATAAAAATTTGATTATCTTCCGTTACAAAGAAATCAGCGCGCAATAATCCTGAACAATCTGTTGCTTTAAATGCTTCTACAGCCATATTTCTTAAAGTCATTTTTACATCATCATTCAAGTCAGCTGGAATATCCAATTTGATTTTTCCATCTTTATACTTAGCTTTGTAATCATAAAATGCCACATCTTTAACTACCTCTCCCGGCCAAGTCGTTTCTGGGTAGTCATTACCTAAGACAGCCACTTCAATTTCTCTAGCGTTGATGCCTTGCTCAATTACTAATTTACGATCAAATTGAAATGCTTCTTCTATACCTTGTTTCAACTCTTCCTCATCGTTACACTTACTAATACCTACGCTTGATCCTAAATTTGCAGGTTTCACAAATACAGGATATTCTAACTTGTCATGTACTAATTTCAAAATATTATTTTCGTATTTTTGATATTCGCTTCTTAAGAAACTTACATATGGTAATTGAGGTAAGCCTCTATGCGCAAAGAGTTGTTTCATCACAAGCTTATCCATTGAACTTGAGGCTGCTAGCACACCATTACCAACGTATGGAATATCTAACACTTCAAATAAACCTTGAATTGTTCCATCTTCACCATTCGGTCCATGTAGTAATGGGAAAACCGCACTATATGCTGTGCCAAGGCTGCCTTCATTTAATAATTTGGAGATTTCTCCGGCAGGAACATCTGCTAATCGTAACGCATCTATGTCATCTATAGGATCTACGATATTTTCTTTCTTTTTCCAATCTCCATCGTTTGTTATGTAAATAATGTCCACTTGATATTTTTCTTTATCAATCGCATTTAAGACATTTTGTGCTGTTAATATTGATACATCGTGTTCAGCACTTTTCCCTCCATATACGATACAAACATTTTCTTTAGCCATATTTTAGCCTCCATATAGAATTCTTAAACTACATCATATCACGATTTATTAGCATTTTGCATTTGTTATGTAGTTGTAAAATAATTGTTTTTTATAAGTATATTGAAGTTTTTAAAGTATTTAAAGTGAAAACTTCAATGACACTTAAAATAATTATTTAAGTTTTACATACCCTACTTCTAGCAAAATCGTATAAAGTTCGGTAAAATCTATATATACTACAAGTAATTGAAATAATAGTTTTCCAAAGGAGTAAGAAATGAATACTTCACGTCAATCAAAAAATAATCATTGGATCCGAAAAATAGACTGGATTTTAATTGGCTTCATCGCATTACTAGCAATCATAAGTATTACGTTTATTAGTTCTGCAATGGGCGGAGGTCAATATAGCGCTAACTTTAGTATACGCCAGATACTATATTATGTTTTTGGGGCGATTATCGCATTTCTAATAATGCTAATTTCACCTAAAAAACTTATGAAATATACATATTTACTTTATATTATACTTTGTTTCTCATTGTTGTTATTACTAATTATTCCAGAAACACCTATCACACCGATTATTAACGGGGCAAAAAGTTGGTATACGTTTGGACCAATTAGTGTTCAACCATCCGAATTTATGAAAATAGTTATGATTTTAGCTTTGGCCAAAATTGTAACTAAACATAACCAATTTACATTTAACAAATCTTTAGAAACTGACTTTAAATTATTCTTTAAAATTATCGGTATAGCTTTTATCCCTATGGTACTTATATTATTGCAAAATGATTTAGGTACAACACTAGTTATCTTTGCGATTATTGTCGGTGTTATGATAATCAGTGGAATCACTTGGAAGATACTAGCACCTATATTAATAGGGTCAGTCGTTATTGCTTCTACGGTGATATTATCAGTGATTTATAAACCTTCTATTTTAGAAAATAGTTTCGGCATTCAACCTTACCAATTAAGTCGTATCAATTCGTGGCTTGATCCCTATACTTATAGTAGTGGTGATGGATTTCATTTAACAGAATCACTTAAAGCGATTGGTTCTGGACAACTATTTGGTAAAGGGTTCAATCAAGGTGAAGTTTATATTCCGGAAAACCATACGGATTTTATTTTCTCAGTTATTGGGGAAGAATTTGGTTTTATTGGTTCAGTCATTTTGCTATTGATTTTTCTTGCATTTATTTTTCACTTAGTAAGACTTGCTACTAAAATTGAATTACCGTTCAGTAAAATTTTCATCATTGGATTTACTACAATGATTCTATTCCATATCCTAGAAAATATTGGTATGACCATTCAGTTATTACCAATTACGGGTATACCATTGCCATTTATTAGTTATGGTGGTAGCTCATTATGGAGTTTAATGTGTGGTATTGGTGTGATATTATCAATTTATTATCACCAATCTAGACAATATACAACGCAAAACAAATAGCTATTTGTTTTGCGTTGACATATTTAAAAAGCGTTGAAAACTCTTAGATCAAAAAGTTTTCAACGCTTTTGTTTTTTATAAATTTATCGTTCAACACGGCACACTAAAATGGAATGAGTAGAAAATCAATTTATTTAATAAGGCTTCACCGTACCATCCCTTCAAGTCAAGATTAACTGCTGCTTTAACAATAAGAGGCTGAGACAATCAATGTCTCAGCCTCTTAAATTTGCATATATGCTTTTAATCTTTGTATGGGTAACGCACTATTTCAATTCGTTAGCGGTTTTCACAGTCGTTGGTAAAGTATGCATAACTTCTAATCTTGATTTAGTTTTCTTTATGTTTACCCCTAATGATGATAATAGTTTAACTACATTTTGAATCTTTTCGTTATCTTTACTCATATCATCACTCCTAAATTCTAGCTTCTATTATATCTTACCCTATTTATTTCCGAATTACTACATGTTATTGAAATTTTCTTTATCTTATAAAATAATTTTTTGTTTTATTACGTAATTTTAAAACATTCACTTATAATTATTATAAGCAATAAAAACAAAAACAGAATATAAATCAATACCAGTCAGTCTATTGATTGTTTCACCCTGTACTTTATAACATGATATGAGAAAGATAACATTTCAATGACTAAAGTCGATTTAATACAAAATTTCAAATCCTAAATCATATAAGTCTTTTTCTAAATTGTTTAAACTTGCTGGTGTTTCAAATTCTATAAACACTTGTGCTTTTTCAATTTCAACTGAAACATGATTCACACCGATGATTTGTGATAATGTTCTTTCTATTTGAAGCTTATCTTGTTTATTATCTATTTTACGTAAATAAATCGTTTGTGATTCCATTGGCGTCACCTGTTCTAATCTTTCATTAACTTTTGGAAAGTTACCAACAACTCATCCATTGCTTCTTGTTGCTCACCTTGGTTCACTTTATCCATAATACAACTTTTCATATGGTGATCTAATAATTTCGTAGCAACACTATTAAGTGCTGATCTTGTCGCTCTAATTTGTGTAAGCACATCATCACAATATACATCTTCATCAATCATACGATTGATCGCTCTTACTTGTCCTTCAATGCGATTTAAACGAGATTTTAAATTTGATTTAATTTGTTCAGAATGATGCGCTTTTTGCATTTCTGCCATAATCCAACGCCCCCTCTTAATATACATTTATAATATACCCCTATCAGGTATTAGTCAAGTGATAAAAACGTGGTACCATGTTACAATGATGAAGAATTTATCAATTGTAAATTAATTGAATAGCAATTTGGAGGTTTAATATGATAGATATTTTTGCTATAACTTACAACCATACAAACGTCATCATTAATGTTATTCTGATTGGCGCATTTATATTAAACCTAATCTTTGCATTTACAATTATCTTTATGGAGCGACGATCTGCTGGTTCTGTTTGGGCATGGATATTGGTTTTGGGTCTTATACCTATTTTAGGTTTTATCGTGTATTTACTTTTTGGTCGCCAAATCCAACGCGAACATATCTTTAGTTTAGACGAAGAAGATAAAGTCGGCATTGAAATGATTGTAAATGAACAACTAGAAGCTTTGAAAAATGATGATTTTTCTAAAGGCAATCATCAAATCGTAAAATTTAAAGATATGGTTCAAATGTTATTGTATAATAATGCGGCTTTCTTAACTACTGATAATGATATAAGCATCTTTATAGACGGAAAAGAAAAGTTTGATGCACTTATTGAAGATATATATAATGCCAAAGATTATATACATATTCAATACTATATTTTCCGTAATGATTATCTAGGAAAACGAATATTAACTGCATTAGAACATAAGCTTGACGAAGGTGTCGAAGTGAAAATGCTTTATGACGACATGGGGTCTAGAGGTTTATCTATAAAAGACTTTAAAGCTTTTAGAAAAAAAGGTGGACTCGTTGAAGCATTCTTTCCATCTAAATTACCATTAATCAATTTGAGAATGAATAATCGTAATCATAGAAAAATTGTTGTTATCGATGGACATATTGGTTACGTAGGTGGATTTAACGTCGGTGATGAATATTTGGGACTTAAGAAAAAATTTGGATACTGGAGAGATACACATCTCCGTATCGTTGGTGATGCCGTTAACGCTTTACAACTTCGTTTTATGCTTGACTGGAACTCACACTCAACACGTGATAATTTAAGATATGAAGAACGTTATTTTCCAGACGTAGATTCAGGTGGTACGACGGGTGTGCAAATTGCTTCTAGTGGTCCTGATGAAACGTGGGAACAAATAAAATACGGTTATTTAAAAATGATTGCTTCAGCAAAGCATTCTATTTATATACAGTCGCCTTATTTTATTCCCGATCAAGCATTTTTAGATGCTGTTAAAATTGCTTCTTTAGGTGGCGTGAACGTAAATATCATGATACCTAATAAACCGGATCATCCTTTTGTTTATTGGGCAACATACAATAACGTTGCTTCTTTATTAGATGCTGGTGTGAATATCTTTCACTACAATAATGGTTTCTTACATTCTAAAACACTCGTCATTGATGATGAAGTTTCCAGTGTTGGAACAACAAATATGGATCACCGCAGCTTCACATTAAACTTTGAGATAAACGCATTCATCTATGACCCACATATTGCTAAAGCTTTAAGAATGGCTTTTGAAGAAGATTTAAATGTCTCTTATAGATTAACTAAAGCACTATATGAACAAAGAAGTTTATGGGTCAAATTTAAAGAAGGCATTTCAAGATTATTATCTCCGATTTTATAGAATCATTATCAGTCCGAGACTTATCATATGTCTCGGACATTTTTAATCTTAGTAATTATAAACAACCGAATTAAAAAATGTATTTCTACGCTTATAAAAGCTTAAAGTATATACATGTTGTTTGTCACTCTAGTAAAAACACTTAATACTTTCATCTTAGAAAGATTGTTGATCACCCACTATTTAAACACATCAATGTATTATTTATAATTTTATAACAATTAAATCTCAATTAATAATTTAGTTTAGTTTTTTGTCAAAATGGAGGCAACTTGATATGACTAATGAAGATATAATCACTAAAGCGCAAAACTACATGAAACTTTTTCATAAAGATGATACAACCGGGCACGATATTGCACATATACAACGCGTAACAAGATTAGCAGAATATATTGCTAACAATGAACAACAAGGTCATTTACTCACCATACAATTAGCAAGTATTTTACACGATACTATCGATAGCAAACTTACAAATACTAAAGAAGCAAAAGTAAAGTTAGCACAATTCCTCAATGGTTTGGAACTTGATCTCGTAATACAACAAGATGTGTTACATATTATTGAACATATCAGTTATAAAAATGGTAAAAATGATCATGTTAAATTATCGATTGAAGGACAAATTGTTCGTGATGCTGATCGTTTAGATGCGATTGGTGCAATTGGTATAGCACGCACATTTCAATTTGCAGGTCATTTTGGTGAACCTATGTGGATTGACCAACAATCCAATAATATAAAAAAATCTAATCAATCATATTTTGATTGGAAACCTTCTGCAATAAAACACTTTTATGAAAAATTATTTAAACTTAAATCACTCATGCACACTCAAACAGCAAAAAATTTAGCGCAACAACGACATGAATTTATGAAAAATTATGTAGATACTTTTTTCAAAGAATGGTATTTTTAAAAATTCAAGTATGTTTGTTCCAGACTTTGTAGACCATCTTTATATATTGGATAGCTACGTCACTTTCGAAACTAAGATACATTTATTTTAAATATAAAAAATAGAAGCACTTGAGATAATCATCTCAAGTGCTTCTAAACTTTATACCTGCTATATATTATGTGCCAGGTCTATCATTTAAATTAATGATGTAATGCATTATTTCTTTTTAGATTTCTTAGGTGCTACTTGTGTGTTTTTACCTTTGCTAGCTTTTTCAGAATTATTGTTCTTCATTGCTTCAATCATTGGAGCAACTTCTTTTTTAGCAAGATTAGAATAATACATGTTGGCAACTTGAGTTTGTACAATCAAGAATGCCGCACTGACTGACCAATAAAGACCTAATGCTGACGCAGAACTTAAAGAAATCCAAACAATCATAATTGGAGAAATAATCATCATCATATAACCCATTTGACGTTGTTCATTTGGCATACTCTTACTTGATACAAAAGCTTGTAAGAAGTATAAAATACCAGCGATAACAGTAATCCAAATATCAGGTTGAGACAAGTTAAACCAAAGGAAATTTGGGTGTTCCGTAAATCCACCACTTGACGGGTATTTCAATACGAAGAATAAGCCCATAATGATTGGCATTTGAATTAAGATTGGTAAACAACCTAACATGCTCTTCATTGGATTCATATCGTATTTTTTATATACTTCCATCATTTCTTGGTTTGCAGCCATTTTTTCTTCTTGCGTTCTAGAACGCTTAACTTTTTCTTGAACTGCATCAATATCCGGTTTTGCAACCTTCATTTTTTCTCGCATCATATGACTATTTTTATAGTTTGATAACATGAAAGGCAATAATACAACACGTATTGCCAATACAAGTACTACTATTGCTAAACCATAATCATTGTTGAAACTTGTTCCCAACCAATGAATTAACTTGTCCATTGGTTCTACAAACGTATTAAAGAAAAATCCATCTCTATTTTCAGGTTTAGAGTAGTCACAGCCTGCTAAAAGGACCATTACACCTAATAATAAAGGTAGTAGCGCTTTCTTTTTCATTTTTCCACCTCTAATGATATATTCACATAAAATTTATTTTATCATACTCAAAGGAAAGTAGAAAACAAAAAAAGAAATTTTCCGCATTATTCAACAGTTTGTAAAAATTGTTGTACAGTTTCTTGGATATTTGAACTTTTCGAGATTGCAGAAATAATTGATAATCCATCTGCACCATGATTCATAATGATTTGAGCATTTTTTGTATTAATACCTCCAATTGCAACGATTGGAAAATCTTGAACTTTAGTTCTTAATGTTTGAATCATTCCTGGGCCCACTGGAGCTTTAGCATCTGATTTTGAGCCCGTATGATACATCGGTCCAACACCGATATAATCAACATTGGTTAAATCCGATACTTGATATTCTTCTAAATCACTTACACTAAGACCTATTATTTTATTACTAAATGTACTGGCGAATGCATCAATATTGGCATCATTTTGTCCTACATGTATTCCATCAGCATCTATTGCTTTTGCTAAGTCTACATCATCATTAACAATAAAAGGAACATGATAACTTTTACATAAAGATAATAATTTTTGTGCAAGTTCAATTTTGGCATTTCCTGTTAATGAACCGTCCCCTTTTTCTCGAAATTGGAACATTGTAATTCCTGATTCTAAAGCTTCAGTCACCACATCTATGATTGATGTTTGTTTTGGTATATCTTGTGTACCACAAATAAAATATAGCTTTAAATACGCTTTGTTAAACATAGTTACACCTCTTGCTTATTTTGATATTGTATATCAGTTTCAAAGGTCATATTATACAATGCATTTAACAATTCTACTTTAAAACTACCAGGTCCTGCTGAAATTTGTTCAGCTTTTTCTGCAGCGATATTATATAGAGAGACCGCTTCTATTAACGCATTTATAGAAGGAGTTTCTGAGTCAACAAAACTTGCTACTATTGCTCCTAATAAGCAACCAGCACCAGTTATTCTTGCCAACAATGGAGATCCGTTAGATAGTTTAAATATGCGTTCATTCTGAGCAATAATATCCTCTTTGCCAGTTATGACAATCGACGTATTAAAGTGTTTGCGTGCTTCTTTTGCAATTGATACTGAATCTAAACTACTATCGCTGTCAGTTCCCTTCATTTTAGTAGCGCTATTAATTAACGTTAAAATTTCAGAAGCATTTCCTTTAATAACAGTAACTTTTATTTCATTGAGAAACTTTTTGCAAAAATCTTTGCGGTATTGTGAAGCACCTACAGCAACAGGATCAAATATAATCGGTTTGCCAAGATGATTCGCTGTTTTAGCGATTTTTAAAATATCTTGTTCTCTTTCTTTTGTTAACGTACCAATATTTATTAACAAAGCGTTTGCAGCTGTCAGCATATCATGTGCTTCTTCAGGCGCCTCACTCATTGCTGGACTAGCACCAAGACTTAACAAACCATTTGCAGTAAAATTTTTAACTACATCATTTGTATAACAAATGACAAGCGGTTGATCCGCCCTTAATTTTTCTAAATTATTCATCATCTAAACCAACTTCCTTCATATATGCAAAATGGTTTACTGGACCTCTACCTAAACCAATTTCTGGTGTATGTTTAATACTAAGTGAAATAAATTTCTTCGCTTTTTGAACTGCATCGAACATCGATTTACCTTTTGCTAACTCTGCAGTAATAACAGCTGAAAAAGTACATCCTGTACCATGTGTATGTTTTGTATCATATCTAGGTTCTTCAAAGGTAAACAAATCATCTTGTGTAAATAAATAGTCTATAGCTGTATTTTTATCACTTGAATGTCCCCCTTTTATAACAACACCCTTGCTACCAATTTCATTGATAAATATATTGCCAGCTTGATAAATCGACTGTTGGTCATTAATTGTAATACCTGTAATTTCTTCAGCTTCTGGTAAGTTAGGCGTCGCTATTGTAGCGTAAGGCAATAAAATATTTTGTAAGTTTGCTTTAGCATCATCATCCATCAAAGAATCACCACTTTTTGCTAACATAACTGGATCGATAACATATGGAATATTGTCGTATTTTTTTAAATACATTTGAATAATCTCCATCATTTCTCTAGATGCAATCATCCCAGTTTTCAAAGCATGTGGTAGTTCATCTGAAAATACACTTTCCATTTGCTCTTCTAACCAATGTGAATCTAGATTATGAATATGTTGTACGCCTTTAGTATTTTGAGCCACAATGCTTGTTATTGCAGCCATACCATATACACCACATGCATGGAATGATTTTAAATCTGCCATGACACCTGCACCACCGGTAGGATCTGTTCCAGCAATCGTTAACGCAATCTTAGGTTTATTCATTATTTTGACCTCCGTATAACCAATTTTCTTGTATATATGCCATATTAAAGAAATTTCGTTCATGTATCGTACTTTGTAAGAAACAAGATTTTATTGCTTCTTTTTCTTCAACTGCAAGATTTTGCGTTAATCGGTCCATTAATTCATCAAAAATATTTACCAATTCATCCATTTCCGTACTATAAAATTCAAACCATTTTGATAAAATTGAGTCTTTATTTAATTCACTGTCTTTCAACGCTTCTTTAGCAATCACTTGATACACATATGGACAAGGTGCCATTGCTGCAATTGTATATGCAGCATTTTCTTTTGAATAGGCATTGAAATACATATGTTTGATATAATGATCTCCACTTGGTGGCCAAACTTTTTCTTGAACGATTTCACTATAGTTTTGTTGTACATATGTTGCTAAGATTTCGTGTGCTTCTACTTCACCATCAACTATAAATTGTATTTGTTCTACTAAAAATTGAACCTCTTCCAATCTACTCATTTTTGGTATTAACAATGCATATATATTTGCAAATTCTTTTAAATAAGAAGCATCTGCTCTCAAATAAAATTTCAAAGCCTCTTCAGAAATCGTACCATGCAACATTTCTTGGATAAATGGATCATTATAGATATCCTCAATAATTGGTTGTGAAGCTTTTTTTAATTCCTGTGAAAATAACAAATTTAGCCCTCCTAATTAAAAAAACTACATCCCACGTAGGAATGTAGTTTATTAATATATATTAGAGCAATTTCCCAAATATTAATGTATGCTACTTTCCTACGTTGGTCTTAACCAAATCAGGTTATAAGGGTCTGAATTTCTCATCTCAGCCATAAGGCTCCCCTAGTAGTTTCTTTATTATGTATTTATATAAAACATATCAAAGTACATCAACTATTGCAATAAAATGGTTTATATAAACCTTCTAGTAATACAAAAACCTTTAATATGATTGTACTCCCAACAGTTATCAACTAAGTTAAATGTACTTATAATTAGCTTTATATACTCTAGATGCACATTATTTATAAGAAAAAATATGCAGGACTTTGGCTATCATTCATGCATAATTACCACTAACTTAATATAACAATAAAAAGCTGAGACAATTAAATTGTCTCAGCTTTTCCAAAAATAAACTTTATTGTATTTTGTTATATTATGCTGTAACCCATTGTGAAGGGCCAACTTCATCATATAATTTTTGAGCTGCTGCATCTTGAACTGCTTCTGGTGCGTTAGCAGCTGGTTGACCTTGATATTCAGCTGGAGCTACTGAATCCCATGTACTTTGTAAGAATTGGAACTTACCTGAAGCACCTGATGATGGGTTTGTAGCATGAATATCGCCACCTGATTCACGTTGTGCAATTTGTTGTAAGTGTGCATTCACACCTGATGAGCTAGTTGAAGCTTCATTTGAGCTTGATGATTGAGTTGAAGCTTTTGTAGTTGCTTCTTGTTGTGGTTGTTGTGTTTGTTCAGTTTGTGGAGCAGCTTGTTGAGCTGGTTGCTCAGTTTGTACTTCTTGTGCTGGTTGTTCAGTTTGTGCTTGTTGAGGTTGTTCAACAGAAGTTGTTTGTTCTGATGATACATCTTCACTAGAACCTCCACCAAAACTCCATAACCATGTTTGGCCATCTGATTCAAAATTATAATTTGTACCATTATAATTAAAGTTATAGTTATATGCACCCTCTTGTACAGGTGATGCATTTAATTGTTCTGGATTAGATTGTGCTAAGTTTGCTAATTCTGCTTTGTCAACACCTTGTTCAGCTGCGTCTGCTGAGTTTCCTGCTGCAAATCCTGTTACGCCTAAGCCTACTGCTAATGTTGAAGCTAATACTGTTTTTTTCATTTTTAAAAATTCCTCCTATAAGGTAAATAATTTTTTTCGTTATGATTAATTTGCAAGTACAACTATAACATCTTAAAAACAGTAGTAGGTTACAGCCAAATAAAAAAGTACACCTTTTCTTTACATGGTGATTACATTTATAAAATAGAATATAAGCATCATCAACTATGTTGAAAACTGCTATGAAAGTTTATGTGACTATTTAACAAATATAATGAGTGTAATAAAATTGTAATTTATCAGATTATTCTGTATTATTTCTAGATAAATTTCTACCTTCTTATAAAAGTACATTTTCCTATAAAGTATGTATTTTAGCTATTCCTATTGTCTATTGTTAATTTAATAGACAATAAGAATAGCCTGATAGAAGTATAATTAAATAGTAGGATTAAATATATTAGATTTTATGGGTTAAATTAACGGGGAGTTGGGAGTGCTTGAAATATTATACAATTTCATAAATTTCGTTTTCTTCAAAATCAAATTGACTTATAAGATCTGGGTTTTGATCTATTGGAAGTGGATCAAAAAGTGTTTCATCTTCATTTTTAGAACGTGGGGACATAAATTTAATAGTTTCAATAAAAATTTCTGATACAAAATGCATCTGTCCTTCTTTTTCAAATTTTCTCGATTGCATTTGTCCAGTTATACCAACCAATGAACCTTGATTGATATATTTTTCGACATTATTAGCAATTTTTCCGAATGCCTTACAAAATAAATAATCACAAATAACTTTTTGATTTTTATCTTTATAATTTCTTGAGACAGCTACGCAAAATGTAGCTAGTTTATTACCTTCCTTCTCATAAATTTTAGGGTCCTTTGTTAGTCTCCCTACAATGACAATACTGTTAATCATATGTCACCTCCTCTATAAGTAAATCATAAAAAATTCACATGATTCCGTCAAAATACAGTTTTTATAATTTCAAAAAGTAAATGACTACAAAATTCTACTTTTTTCACCTTTATCATAGAAAATTACGTTATAATGATAATATAAATACATTTTATGTAGAGTTTAAATTAATTAAATGGATGTGAGACGATGAAAACATTTAAAGCCGTTCGATTTCAAATCGTATCAGAAAATGGTGGCTTAACTGAGTACGAATTAGAAGATGGTGTCATCATCAATAAGGAAAACAGTGGCACTGGCTGGTTGCTTGAAATCGTCATTTCAGATTATCATTATGAAACTATGAAAACATATATGGATAACGAAACATTATTAGACATACGTGTCGTTATCACTAGACCTGCTAACGATCCAGCTTTATTTGATGCAACCATTAAACATATCATTCAATTAGAAAATACAATTTCTGTTGTTTGTGAATGTCACATTTACACATTAAGACAAGTTTATGCTGAAAGTTTGTTAGAACAATTAATAGATGAAGGTTTATCTGGTGAAGACTTGAAGAAATCCTTTAATAGAATGATGCAATCTAAACCAAGACTGAAGGATGAAAAAGTAGATAAATAAAAAATAGTGTTACAGCCCGTTATAAACAGTCTGTAACACTATTTTTATTTATTTGTCTTGTAAAGCAAATGTTAACTCACAACTACATGCTAACTGTCCATCTACTGTTGCCTTAGCACTACCTTTACCAATAGGGCCTCTGAGCTTCGTGATTTCAACTTCTAAGCGCAAAGTATCTCCAGGTGTTACTTGTTTTTTAAAACGACATTTATCGATACCAGCAAATAGTGCAAGTTTTCCCTTGTTTGCTTCGCTATTTAACATAGCGACTGCACCTGTTTGTGCTAAAGCTTCAGTAATTAATACGCCAGGCATTACTGCATATTCTGGAAAATGACCTTGAAAGAATGGTTCATTACCTGAAACTTGTTTAATTGCTACACATCGTTGACCTTCATCGTATTCTACAACACGATCAATCAATAAAAATGGTTGCCTATGTGGAATAATCTCTTTTATTTGGTTGTAGTCAAAAATTGTTTCCATAATTTGCTTCCTCCAACTTTACTTCTCTCTGTTTCCAATTTATTAATATAATATATTATAACATTAATCTTGTATTCTTTTGATGTCAGCACCTAATGCCTTTAATTTACCATGCAAATCAACATACCCTCTGTCTAAATGCTTTAGTTCAGTAACATATGTTGTTCCTTCAGCTACTAGTCCCGCTAAAATAAGTGCTGCTGCTGCACGTAAATCCGTTGCTTTTACTTGAGCGCCTTGAAGTTGACTTTTACCTTCAATTTTTGCACTTCTTCCTTCAACAGTGATTTTAGCATTCATTCTTTTAAATTCACCGACATGCATGAATCGATTTTCAAACACAGTTTCCGTTACTACTTTATGTCCATTTGCAGTTAATAATAACGCCATCATTTGTGATTGCATGTCTGTAGGAAAACCAGGATGTGGAAGTGTTTTGATATCTACCGGTTTCAATTCGTTTTCAGCACTTACACGAATAGCATCATCAAGGTATTCTAGATTAACTCCCATTTCTTCTAATTTATAAACTAGACTCGTCATATGTTCTTTGATTGCACCGTTAACTAAAACATTTCCTCTTGTAATTGCACCTGCAATTAATAATGTACCTGCTTCAATTCTATCAGGTATAATTGAATGCTCGACGCCATACAAGGCTTCAACACCTTCAATCGTAATGGTGTCAGTACCAGCACCTAACACATTTCCGCCCATTTCATTAATATAATTTGCTAAATCAACAATTTCTGGTTCACGTGCGACGTTTTCTAAAACAGTTTTACCTTCAGCTAATGAAGCAGCCATGATAATATTTTGAGTCGCACCTACGCTTGGAAAATCTAAGTGAATCGTTGTACCTTTCAATCCGTTAGTAGTGTTTGCGTATATAAAACCACCATCCATATGGATTTCAGCACCTAGTTCTTCAAAACCTTTAATATGCTGTTCTATCGGTCTTGAACCAATTGCACAACCACCCGGTAAAGCAACTTTGGCATGACCTAATCGTGCTAGTAAAGGTCCCATTACAAGTATACTTGCTCTCATTTTACTTACATATTCATATGGTGCTTCTTCATTTAATTGTTTTGTTGCATCTACTGTAACTTCTTCTTGTTCTTTATTATAAGAGACCTCAGCATTTAATGTAGATATTACATTATTAATTGTTTCTACATCACTAAGTGCTGGTACATTTTTTAATTTGCTCACGCCTTTTGATGCTAATAGTGATGCTGTTAATACTGGTAATACTGCGTTTTTTGCACCCGAAACTTTCACTTCACCAGTTAATTTTTTACCACCATTAATTTCTATCTTATCCATCTTAAATCCTCCACTTAACTACTTATATATTGCCTAAAATTTTTATTCAAACTTACTATTAAATTATATCGATAATCATACGTAATATACAATTATTTGAATTATTGTACCAAATATTTTATTTGTGTAGAAAATTGTAATAAATCTACAATAAAATTACTGACCGAAGTTCCAATTAATATTGCTAAAAATATCATACAAATTTGAACTTGTACTGGAAAACCTTTTTTAAAAAATTGCTCTAATCTCACTGCATTTAATGCCCAATAAGCAATACAAATACAAAGGACATGTAGTATGAGATGTACAATTGAAAATTGTCCTAAATATTCCATAAGCCATTCTCCTTGATAAACACTATTTATATATTTTACACGAAACACTAAACAAAAGATACTTAATAATTAGATTACTGACTTTTAAATAATAAGCGTCAATTTAATATTATTTTCCCATTATATATATCATGTATGCATAACTATTAAAATTAAATATTTTTACTTACTTTACTTCTAAACGATTAAAAGTATATGTGAAAGTAAAACTTTTACTTTTTTATTCATACTACACTCTTAAATCTTTAGTACATTATTATAATTCACTTGTGATTTAAGAAAGTTACTATAATCCATATTTTGAATTAATGTTTCATTGCTAAATTAACGCTAAAAATTTAATTTTGACATGTTTAATTAGAAAAGAAAAAGTCGACAAAGTAAAAACTTTGTCGACTTTTTTAGATATTCGTCATAGTATATCTTTTATTCATTATTGTAATTGAGCGACACGAAGACGGTTATTAGCACGATCTAATGCGCGTTTGGCTCTATTTATGTCACTGCTATCTTCTTCATTGTTTAAATGAGATTCTGCTCTTGACTTAGCTAATTCTGCTCTAGCAACATCAATTTCATTCGCAGGCTCTGCAGTTTGAACAATGATTGATAATTTATCTTGTCTTACTTCAACAAAACCTTCACTCACTGCAATATATTCTGAACCACCGTCAAAATTAATTTTGGCATAGCCAATTTCAAGTGCTGCAACTGTTGGAATATGTCCATACATGACACCGATTTCTCCAGCAGTAGTTTGTAAAACTGCCAGAGTGACATCTTCTCGGTCGTAAACAGAACCATTAGGAGTGACAATATTTAGGCTTAATGTATTCATTATCCATACCTCCTAATTTTAAACTTCAACACCCATATCTTTAGCTTTTTCAATTACTTCATCCATGCTTCCAACTAGACGGAATGCATCTTCTGGAATATGATCGTAATCACCATTTAATATTGCTTTGAAGCCTTCTACTGTTTTTTGAACAGACACATAAGATCCTTTTTGCCCAGTAAATTGTTCAGCTACGTGGAAGTTTTGAGATAAGAAGAACTGAATACGACGCGCACGTTCTACAGTTTGTTTATCCTCTTCCGAAAGTTCATCCATACCTAAAATAGCAATAATATCTTGTAATTCTCTATATTTTTGTAAAGTAGATTGTACCTCACGTGCTACTTCATAATGTTCTTGACCAACAATTGATGGATCAAGGGCTCTAGAAGTAGATGCTAATGGGTCAACTGCAGGATAAATGCCCATTTCAGTTAATTTACGCTCTAAGTTTGTAGTTGAATCTAAGTGCGCAAATACTGCAGCTGGTGCTGGGTCGGTATAATCATCAGCTGGCACGAATACTGCTTGAATTGACGTTACAGATCCTTTAGTTGTAGAAGTAATACGTTCTTGTAATTGTCCCATTTCCGTTGCTAATGTAGGTTGATAACCAACGGCTGAAGGCATACGTCCTAATAGTGCAGAAACTTCTGAACCGGCTTGCGTAAATCTAAAGATGTTATCGATGAATAGTAGAACATCTTGTCCTTGTTCATCACGGAAATACTCAGCCATAGTTAAACCAGAAAGTGCTACACGCATACGAGCACCAGGTGGTTCGTTCATTTGTCCAAAAACCATCGCTGTCTTTTTAATAACACCACTATCACTCATTTCAAAGTATAGGTCATTACCTTCACGAGTACGTTCACCTACACCAGCGAACACTGATATACCACCGTGTTCTTGAGCGATATTATTGATCAATTCTTGGATTAATACAGTTTTACCAACACCTGCACCGCCGAATAATCCAACTTTACCACCTTTAATATAAGGTGCTAATAAATCAATAACTTTGATACCTGTTTCTAATATTTCAACTTTCGTAGATAATTGATCAAATGCAGGTGCTTCTCTATGAATTGGATCACGACGTACTGAGTCATCTATGTCTTCATCTAAGTCTATCGTATCACCTAATACATTAAACACTCTACCTAACGTTTCATTACCAACTGGAACGCTAATGCTGTTTCCGCTGTCTCTTACTTCTGTACCACGTTTAACACCATCAGTTGAATCCATTGCGATTGTACGTACTACGTCATCGCCAAGTTGTAATGCAACTTCTAACGTTAATTCAACAGTACCTTCTTCTCTTTCTATATCGAGAACTAAGGCATTATTAATTTCTGGAACTTCATTGTGCTCAAAGCGAACATCAATTACTGGACCCATAACTTGTGTTACACGGCCTAATCCCATGCTATTTTCCTCCTTTAATCATTATTCAAGTGCAACTGCGCCACCAACAATTTCAGTAATTTGTTGAGTGATTGCTGCTTGTCTCGCTCTGTTATATTCGATAGATAAATCATCAATGATATCTGTCGCATTATCAGATGCATTTTTCATAGCCGTCATACGTGTTGCATGTTCACTTGCTTTTGCATCTAAAATCGTTCCATATATTAAACTTTCAACATATTGAGGTAAAATGACACTTAAAATTGCTTCTTTGTCTGGTTCAAATTCATATGAAGACATTTGACCATGTCCTAAGCTTGAATCTTCTGGAGACAATGGAAGCACAGTTTTCATCGACGGTGTATTTTCTAAAACACTGACGAAATGACTGTAATAAATTTTCACCTCATCCACAATCTCATCGTTATACAAATCTATTGCTTTTTTAGCAATTGCTTGTATTTCTTTAAATGAAGGTTGATCAGGAACTTCTGTTAAAGAATCATGAATGTCATATCCTTTATTTTTAAGAAAATCAACACCTGTTTGGCCTAAAACTAAGATGGAATATTCATCACTACTACTATGTTTGCGTTCAATATCTTTCATTAGATGTTTCAACACATTCGCATTGTATGCACCCGCAAGGCCTTGGTCACTAGTAATTACGATATAACCACTTTTCTTCACTTCTCGTTGTTGTAACATTGGGTGATGTGAATTTTTGTCCGCTCCAGCAACAGCTGTAATTGCATCTTGCATTTTAACCATATATGGTCTGAACTGATTCGTATTTTTTTCAGCACGACGCAATTTCGAACTAGAAACCATGTTCATTGCTTTCGTAATCTGTTTCATCTTTTTTGTTGATTTTATTCGTGTATCGATTTCTTTAAGAGATGCCATTATCTCACCACCTTTTATCTACATTAACTATTATGCTTCTTCTGATTTGCTAAAACTCTTCTTGAATTCATTAATCGCTGATTCAAATGATTCATCATTAGGTAAAGCACCCGTCGTTTTGATTTCATTTAATAAATCAGATGCATTCGATTTAGCCCATTGATTCAACTCGTCTTCAAAACGTGTGATATCAACTACAGGGATATCATCCAAATGTCCTTTTGTTAAAGCATAAATAATTAAAACTTGATTTTCTACAGGTAGTGGTTTGTTTTTATCTTGTTTTAATATTTCAACTGTACGTTTACCACGTTCTAATTTTTTAGCAGTAAATTCATCTAAATCAGATCCAAATTGCGCGAATGATTCTAATTCACGATATGATGCTAAATCTAGACGTAAAGTTCCAGCAACCTTTTTCATTGCTTTAATTTGCGCAGAACCACCGACACGTGATACTGATTGACCTGCATTAATCGCTGGTCTTACACCAGAGAAGAACAAGTCAGATTGCAAGAATATTTGTCCATCAGTAATAGAAATTACGTTTGTCGGAACGTAAGCGGCAATGTCGCCTGCTTGTGTCTCAATAATAGGTAATGCTGTGATTGAACCGCCACCTAAATCATCATTTAGTTTAGCCGCTCTCTCTAATAATCTACTATGTAAGTAGAATACATCACCAGGATAAGCTTCACGGCCTGGAGGTCTACGTAATAATAATGATAGTTCACGATAAGCTGCTGCTTGTTTTGTTAAATCATCATAAACGATTAAAACATCTTTGCCAGCAAACATGAATTCTTCAGCCATTGCTACACCAGAATATGGCGCGATATAAAGCATAGGCGCTGGATCTGCTGCTGAAGCAGAAACAATAATTGTATAATCTAATGCACCTTCTTGACGTAATTTTTCAACATTTGCACGTACAGTTGAATCTTTTTGTCCGATAGCAACGTATATACAGATCGTATCTTGATCTCTTTGGTTCAAAATCGTATCAATGGCAACCGTCGTTTTACCCGTTTGACGGTCTCCGATGATTAATTCACGCTGTCCACGGCCGATTGGTACAAGCGCGTCAATTGCTTTTATACCAGTTTGTAATGGTTCATCTACAGATTTACGATCCATTACACCAGTTGCTTTCTTCTCTACAGGACGTGTTTTTGTAGTATTGACTGGTCCTTGACCATCAATTGCTTGTCCTAATGGGTTAACGACACGACCAAGTAACTCCTCACCAACTGGAACTTCCATGATACGTCCAGTTCGTTTTACTTCATCTCCCTCTTTAATATCCGTGTAAGGCCCTAAAATTACTACACCGACATTGGATTCTTCTAAGTTTTGTGCTAAACCTAGAACGCCGTTATTAAATTCAATAAGCTCACCAGCCATAACGTCATTTAATCCGTGGATTAAAGCGATACCATCACCAATTTGCAGAACTGTACCTACATCAGTAACAGCCATTTCTGACTCATAATTTTCTATTTGTGAGCGAAGTAATGCACTGATTTCTTCAGCTTTAATGGCCATCTATGTCACTCCTTCGATTTTTATTTCACTCTAATAAATTGCTTTTCAAGTTTGGCAAGATCATTTTTAATACTTGCATCCATCACTTTCGTACCAACTTTAACTCGGATACCACCGATAAGATCTGGATTTATTTCATTTGTAATCATTAGTTTTGATAGTTTTGTGCGCGATCTAATAATTGAATCAATACTTGCTATTTCATCCTCAGATAGTTCATACACTGATTCAATAATCGCAAAGTCTTGATTGTGATACGCATTATATAAAGTTTCAAAAGCTAAGAATATTTCATGAGTATATGTAAGGTGACGATTACTTGCAAGCACCATAAACATATTTTGTAAATATTGATGTGCGTGTCCAAAAATAATAGCAACAAAACGTTGGCGTTGTGCTACATCTTTTTGTGGGTCTGTATCTAATTCTTTTAATTTTCCTACTTCAGGTCGCACTGCTTCGTCAATTGTTGAAAACTCTTCATACATTTGATCAAGTAACGCTTTTTCTTTAGCAGTATCAAATAACGCTTTTGCATATTTTTTTGCTACATTAGCCATTATTTATCGCCTGCCTCTTTAATGTACTTTTCAACTAATTCTTTTTGATCTTTTTCTGAAATTTCTTTTTGCAGTACTTTTGAAGCAATGAGTACGGAAAGCTCAGAAACCTGATTATTAATATCTGCAAGTGCGCGTTCTTTTTCACTGTTAATTTCATTTTGTGCTGTTTCAATCATGCCATTAGCTCTAATATTGGCTTCATGAATAATTTCTTCGTGTTGTTTACGGGCTTGTATTTTAGATTCTTCTAAAATCTTATGAACCTCTTCTTGTGTTTCTTTTAGTGTTTGTTTGTTTTGTGCTTCTAATTTTTGAGCATTTAATTTAGCTTGTTCAGCATCGTCGATATCTTTATTGATATCGCGTTCACGTTTGTCCATTACTTCTTTAAGTGGGCCCCATGCAAACTTTTTCAAAAGTAAGAGTAATATGGCGAATGTAGCAATCGTAACAATGATTGTTCCCCATTGTACACCACCGCCACTAGCCGCACCTAGAACGAACATATTAGTCGTAGCAGTCACTTTCATAGACACTCCTTTCATCCAGTATAATCATAAGGTATTTTGATAAAAACGAACGGCGAGAGCCTAGAAGACTTCGCCATAAAGACTAGTTTACTTATAGTGACATGAAAGCGATAACTACACCTATAATTGGTAGCGCCTCAACTAATCCGATACCGATAAACATAATACCCATTAATTGACCACGTGCTTCTGGTTGACGAGCGACACCTTCTACTGTTCTTGAAACGATAAGACCATTACCAATACCTGCACCAAGTGCTGATAAGCCGATTGCGATTGCTGCTGCGATTAAATTCATTTAAAAATCCTCCTAATTTGTTCTTTTTATTTTTTAATTTAATGACTCTTTTGTACTTTATGTGACATATATACCATCGAAAGCATTACAAATATATATGCCTGAATCGTACCGATAAAAATTGAGAACCCTTGCCATACGATTAGGCCAGGTAATCCAATTAACCAACCCCATGCTGGGAAGTCGAATACTAAACCTGCTAATAATCCTAGTAATAATTCACCTGCAAAAATATTTCCGTAAAGTCGTAGTCCTAGCGTCAATGTTGAAGTGAACTCTTCAAACACATTGATAGGCAATAGGAATATCGGCTTTGTATAATTTTGAAAATACCCTTTAGTGCCAACCATTTTAACCCCATAATAATGTGTTAATAATATTATGAGCGTTGATAATGTTAATGTCACAGTTGGATCGGCTGTGGGAGATTTCCACCACAGGGTGTGTCCCGAAATTAATTGGAACGGTAAACCGAGCATATTACTAACAAATATGAAAAAGATTAATGTAACGGCTAAGAAATGGAACTGACCGCCTTTTGACCAAGCCATGTTACTTTCGATAATCCCTCTTACGAAATCAAAAACCCACTCGATAAAGTTTTGTTTGCCTGTTGGACGTTTCTTGAGGTTACGTGTACAAATAATAGCTATTACAAAAACAATAAACGCCGTAATCAACATCATCATAATCGATGATAGATTAAACACGATGTCTAGACCGAACACATTCCAACTGACTAGAGGGTCTTTATGATCCATGCTTTCTCACCTCTTTCATTATAAAATTTATTTCTTGTGTAAAAATGGTTTGAAAACAATTAAAACATAAGAAATCATTAAACCAACAACTACTCCAAAAATGTTTATATGGTCCTTATAAAAATACCATGTCGTACAAGCTAATATCACAACCAAATATCTCCAAATGTTGCCCGTTGAAATATGTATGTTATCCTTTTCTTTTGCTTCCGCCAAATAATATTCAAAAGTAAAAGTATTGATTAGCGATCCGATCATTCCAATTATAAGACCTAATATAAATGCAGAGTATGTGAAAATAAACACAATTACAAGTACAATAATACAATATATATAGTATTGCATGTACTGTTTAAAAATGATGTTGAAACGTTTCATTTCAGTGCCTCGCTTCACCTTATCTTTCTTATATGAAAACCATTCCAATCATACAATTTTAATAATAATATAGGGTACTTTACGTGTCAATTCTATTCAAATTGTAATTCAATTTTTTACAAGAATGTCACAAAAATGACACATAAATACGAAAATTATTTGAAAGAAGAAGGTTTTTTATCAATTAAACCAAAAAAATATTTAATATTTTGACAAATTCTATATGATGCATTGCCGTCTCCATATGGATTTTGAGCTGTACTCATGATCTCATACAAATTTTTGTTATCTAATAGTTCTTTTGTTGCTGCGAATATATTCTTTTCATTTGTGCCTACAATTTTTAATGTACCTGCCGCTACACCTTCTGGTCTTTCTGTAACATCCCTCAAAACGAGTACTGGTTTACCTAAAGAAGGCGCTTCTTCTTGTACACCACCAGAATCAGTTAAAATTAAATAAGACTGATGCGCAAAATTATGAAAATCAACAACTTCTAAGGGTTCTACAAGCTCAATTCTCGTGTGATTTGATAAATAATAATCTGCAATTTCTCTTACTTTAGGGTTTTTATGTATTGGGTAAACGACAACAACATCCTCGTATGCTTCGACGATATCTCGTACTGCTTTGAAAATATGTGCCATTGGTTCCCCAATATTTTCTCGTCTATGCGCAGTGAGTAGAATAATTCGTTTATCTTTGTGCTTGGCTATAATTTCTGATTGATAACCATTATGAATTGTCGTTTTCATTGCATCAATAGCAGTATTACCTGTTACGACAATTGAGTCTTCTGGTTTGTTTTCAGCAATCAAATTATTTGCAGCATTATTGGTAGGAGCAAAGTTTAAATCGGACATTACTCCTACCATTTGTCTATTCATTTCTTCAGGAAATGGAGCATATTTATTCCAAGTTCTCAAACCAGCTTCGACATGCCCGATTGGGACTTGATTATATAATGCTGCAAGACTTCCAGCAAATGTACTCATGGTATCACCATGAACAAGTATCATATCTGGTTTCGCTTCTTTTATAACATCCTCTAATCGTACGAGTATGCGTGAAGTTATATCAGACAATGATTGTCCCTGCTTCATAATGTTCAAATCATAATCAGGTGTGATGTCAAAGCTTTTCAACACAGAATCTAACATTTCTCTATGTTGTGCCGTCACTACAACGATTGGTTGTAATTCAGCGTCTTTCTCCAATTCTAAAACGAGTGGTGCCATCTTTATAGCTTCAGGCCGTGTCCCGAATACAGTCATAACTTTTTTCATACTACTCCACTCCTGGGTCAAACTATTTTGTACCGAATAAACGGTCACCAGCGTCACCTAATCCAGGTGTAATATAAGCATGGTCATCTAATTTCTCATCTAATGCTGCGATATAGATATCGACATCTTCATGTGCTTCTTGTAATTTTTCTACACCTTCTGGTGCTGCAATTAGACACATAAATCTGATATGCTTGGCGCCACGTTTTTTAAGTGAATTAATCGCTTCAATTGCGGAAGCACCAGTCGCTAGCATTGGATCAACTACGACAATTTCTCTTTCTTCAATATCTTGTGGTAATTTCACAAAATACTCAACTGCTTCTAGCGTTTCAGGATCTCTGTATAAGCCAACATGACCTATTCTTGCTGCCGGCACAAGATTTAAGATACCTTGTGTCATGCCAAGACCTGCTCTTAAAATGGGAATAAATGCTAATTTTTTACCAGTTAAACGCTTAGCTATCATTTTAGTAACAGGCGTTTCAATTTCTACATCTTGTAACTCTAGATTTCTAGTCACTTCGTAAGCCATTAACATGCCTACTTCATCTACGAGTTCTCTAAATTCTTTTGTACCTGTATGTACATCTCTAATGTAACTTAATTTGTGTTGAATAAGTGGGTGATCAAAAACATGTACGTTGCCCATAATTACTTCCTCCAATTTAATTATATAAAGGATGTTTCGTAGTTAATGCTTTAACTCTTTCTTTTCCTTCTTTTAATGTTGTTTCGTTTTCAGGATCTTTTAACACTAAGCTTATAATTTTAGCTACTTCTTCAAATGCCGCTTCATCAAAACCACGTGTAGTAGCTGCTGGTGTACCAAGTCTTAAACCACTTGTTACAAAAGGTTTTTCTTGATCAAATGGTATTGTATTTTTATTACAAGTAATACCTATTGAGTCAAGGGCTTCTTCTGCTACTTTACCAGTAATATTGACTGATCCTTTTACATCTACGCATACTAGGTGATTATCAGTACCGCCAGATACTACTCTAAATCCTTCTTTATTTAGTGTATCAGCTAATACTTTTGCATTTTTAATAACTTGTTGCTGATATGTTCTAAAATCATCTTGTAGTGCTTCACCGAATGCTACTGCTTTGGCAGCAATAACATGTTCTAAAGGGCCACCTTGAATGCCTGGGAAGATTGTTTTGTCAATTTGCTTTTTGTATTCTTCTTTACATAAAATCATTCCACCACGAGGGCCACGTAATGTTTTATGTGTTGTTGTAGTTACAAAATCAGCATATTCTACTGGACTTGGGTGTAAGCCTGCAGCGACTAATCCAGCGATATGAGCCATATCTACCATCAATTTAGCGCCTACTTCATCAGCAATTTCTCTAAAACGTTTGAAGTCTATTGTTTTTGAGTATGCAGAAGCCCCAGCAACGATTAACTTAGGTTGGTGCGCTTTTGCTACTTTTAATACTTCGTCATAGTCTATTTGTTCGCTTTCTTTGTCGACACCATATTCGACAAAGTTATAAAATTGACCACTAAAGTTTACTGGCGCACCATGAGTTAAGTGCCCACCATGACTTAAATTCATACCTAATACAGTATCTCCGTGTTCTAATGCCACGAGATAAACAGCCATATTTGCTTGTGAACCAGAATGTGGTTGAACGTTAACATGTTCTGCACCAAATAATTGCTTTGCTCTCTCAATAGCTAATGTTTCAGATACATCGACATATTCACAACCACCGTAATATCTTCTGTTCGGATAACCTTCAGCATACTTATTAGTTAATACTGAACCTTGAGCTTCCATAACTGCTTCCGACACAAAGTTTTCTGACGCAATTAACTCTATATTGTTATTTTGACGGTTGAACTCGTTTTGAATCACTTCATAAATTTCTTTATCTTGATCTTTAATAAATGACATTAGTAAACCCTCGTTTCTGTATTAGTTGTATTTTGCTCTTTCGCCACCAATTTTTTTAGGTCTTGAAGAAGCGATTGTAACAATTGCTTCGCCAATTTGCTTCACGCTTGTACGTTCGGGTATTGCTACATGTTTGATATGCATACCAATTAATGTTTGACCAATATCTATACCTTTCGGAACAGTTATAGTTTCAACCACCATAGGCGCTTCCATATGCTGATATGCATACGTAGCTAAACTACCTCCAGCATGGACATCGGGTACAACGGTTACTTCTTCCATCGTTGCGGGGTCGAAGTTAGCTTTTTCAATCGTAATTGCTCTATTGATATGTTCACAGCCTTGAAATACAAAAGAAACGCCTGTTTCCGTTTCAATCTCTTTTAATGCTTCAAATATATCTTTAGCTACTTCCATTGAACCGACGCTACCTATGCGTTCGCCAATCACTTCTGAAGTAGAACAACCTACAATACAAAGCTCATCCTTTTTAAAGAAAGATTTAGACTTTAGTTCATCTAACAATGCTCTTAAATCTTCCATATTAAACACCCCTTATTTATTTTGATAAAAAAGTAAGCCAAAATACATAAGTCCAATCTGGCAAATTTAATTGCTAGCACATTTGCTACACGTAATTATTATAACGTATTTAATGACTTACTCATACTAATTTCACATATTTATTTACTCTAATATTTTATTTTTTAATTTTTCAATCAATGAATTTAATTCATTATAAATTTCAATATAATCTGATTTAGTTCCTCCAAATGGGTCAGAAACATCATCACCATGCAATACATATTCACTTAAAGTAAATATATGTGTATTTACGCCATACGTTTGTTTAATCGCATCTCTATGACTCCTTGACATTGTCAAAATAAGATCTGCATGCATGTCCATCTCAGTGAATTGTTGCGCATTGTCAGGTATTGGCAATTGTTTTTCTTTTAAGATAGCACGCGTATGTTCTGAGGTAGGTGCGCCATCTAATGCAAATAAACCACGCGAAGCAACTTCGATGTCAGGTATTTTAGCTTTTGCAATACTTTCTGCCATTGGACTTCTACAAGTATTACCAGTACAAACAAAAACGATTTTCATAATTTTTCTCCTTTAACGACGGTAAAGTTTGCCGCCTTTTGCATTCGATTCATAATAGCAACTGCTTCGCCACTATTTTCAAATCCAAATATATAAGCTTCTTTTATCTTTTTATTTTTGTCTATATCGTGCAATATTTGATACAAATTATGGTTTGCCCCTTTAATATCTCTTTCATTTTCACACAGTGGAATGAAAGTTGCGTTTTTTGGAATATATTTACATTTATCTTTCGGGAATATAAACGCAACATCACTCCAATCTTTACATGAGGATGGTTGTTGATGAACGCCGTATACAATCGTTATTGGCGTATCTGGCGCATAATGTTTATATTTCATTCCGGGGGCTATAGGTTTTTCTTGATTTAAATCATCTTTTGCTGAAATAGAACCTGGCAAAACATTTTCAATCATCGACTTGGTGATAGATCCTGGACGAGCAATTTTAAATGGGTATTGCGTGCAATCTAACACGGTACTTTCTAAACCTTCTTCACTTTGATCACCATTAACAATACCATCAATGCTTTGGTTTAAATCATGATATACATGTTCAAACTTAGTTGGAGAAGGTCTACCACTTAAATTAGCGCTCGGTGCGGCAATCGGTATGTCTACAAACTCTAATATTTTTCTCCCAATCACATGACTTGGCATTCTAACCGCTATGGATGAAAGTCCACCACTTACACTTTCACATAAATATCCTTTTTTTAATGGTAAAATAAACGAAATTGGTCCTGGCCAAAATTGATTCATCAGTATTTTAACTTCTTGTGAAATATGCTTCGTAAATACATCTAGCTGCTTAACATTATGTATATGCACGATGAGTGGATTATCTGAAGGTCTACCTTTTGCAGCAAAAATATTTTTTATAGTTTGTTCATTTCTTGCATCACCACCTAAACCATATACAGTTTCAGTTGGTATAGCGATGAGTCCACCAGCTTCAAAAATATTTTTTATCTCATTAAAAGCATCTACATTTGCATCTTCTGTCACATGATTTCTTAAATCCCATATTTTTGTTTTCATTTATACTCACCCTTTCATCTTAATTTCAATTTTAAAACAAAATAAGAAGTTATGCACCTTCATGACATATCATGTTAGGTACACAACTTCTTAAATTACCATTTAAAAGAAACCATTCTATCATTATCATTAATATCTTTTATTATTTGGACACTTACAGCAGGATATTTTTTTTCAATTTTGCTTTTTAATATAGCTCCTTGTTTATAACCAATCTCAAACACAACAATTGCATTAGGTAATAATACGTCTGGTAATTGATCTAAAATCTTTTCATAAACTTGAAAGCCGTTGTTTTCAGCAAACAAAGCACTCATAGGTTCATATTGTAAAACAGTATCATCCATTAAAGCTTTTTCGCTCTCAGCGATATAGGGGGGATTTGAAATCAATCCATTCACTTTAATATGCTTTTCTATTAATGGATTTAAGGTATCGCCTTGTAAAAATATAACATCTACATCATGATACTCAGCGTTTTCTTTTGCCACAGATAAGGCTTCATCATATAAATCTGTAGCTATAACATCCAAATTTTGATTCATTTTTTTTAGTAAAATAGGTATGTTACCACTACCTGTTCCAATATCTACAACCTTATCTCCCGATTTTACCAAATTATAAAAATGTAGTAATACTTCCTCGGTTTCTGGCCTTGGAATTAAACAATGCTCATTCACTTTAAATATTTCACCATAAAAAGTTTGCGTTCCTACAATATATTGAATCGGTTCGCCTTGTAACATCCTTGCTTCCGCATTATCAAACAACACGTTGTGTGCTTCCGTCATAACTTCATCTGCGTGTAGCAAATAATCTAATTTTTGCCATTGAAATAAATCAAGCATTAACCATTCAGCTCGTGTTACTTCAATACCTTTAATTTCGCATTTGTCTTGTGCGATTTTTAATCGTTCTCTATAATTCACCATCATTCAGTTCTTTCAATTTATCAGTTTGTTCAGCTAAAGTTAGTGCATCAATAATCTCATCTAACTTACCTTCCATAACTTGCTCTAATTTCTGCAATGTCAATCCAATACGATGATCCGTTACGCGACTCTGTGGATAATTGTATGTTCTAATTCTCTCTGAGCGATCACCTGAACCGACAGCTGATTTACGCTGTGCAGCATACTTTTGTTGTTCTTCTTGTAATTTCATATCAAATAAACGTGCTTTTAACACTTTCATTGCTTTTTCACGGTTTTGAATTTGAGATTTCTCAGATGATGTAGCAATGACACCTGTCGGTATATGTGTAATTCGAACGGCAGAATCAGTGGTATTTACGTGTTGTCCACCTGCACCACTAGAACGATATGTGTCTACTTTAATATCTTCATTTCGAATCTCTATCTCAACATCTTCAACTTCTGGTAATACGGCAACAGTAGCAGTAGATGTGTGAATACGTCCTCCAGACTCAGTTGCTGGTACACGTTGTACACGATGTGCACCATTTTCGTATTTCAATTTACTGTAAGCGCCTGTTCCTGAAACAGAGAAGCTAATCTCTTTGTAACCACCATGATCACTTTCAGTAGCTTCTACGATATCAGTTTTATAACTATGTGCTTCTGCATATCTAGAATACATTCTAAATAAATCACCAGCAAATATTGCAGCCTCATCCCCACCAGCTGCTGCACGAATTTCAACAATTACGTCTTTTTCATCGTTAGGGTCTTTTGGTATTAACAAGAATTTTAATTCTTCTTCCAGTTCTGGAATTTTTTGACTCAATTCTTGCTTTTCGTCTTTAAGCATTTCGACTTCTTCATCGTCTTTTGTTTCCTGTAACATATCATCTATTTCAGTTACATCTTCTTTAACCTGTTTATATTCACGATATACTTCTACTGTTTTTTGCAAATCAGCCTGTTCTTTTGAATATTTTCGTAAATTGTCTGGATTATTTACGACTTCAGGATCACTTAACATTTCATTTAATTGCTCGTATCTTTCCTCTACAATGTCTAATTGATCAAACACTACATTTCCTCCTTCTCATGATTACTTGGTGCAACAATATGATGTGCCCTACATCTAGGTTCATAGCTTTCGTTAGCGCCAACGAGAATCACTGGATCATCTATTTTTGCTGGATTACCATCAATTAATCGTTGTGTACGGCTTGATGACGAGCCACATACTGCACATACAGCTTGTAGTTTAGTCACTTCTTCACTTACTGCTAATAAATGAGGAATTGGTTCAAATGGTTCACCTCTGAAATCCATATCTAAACCTGCAGTAATCACTCTATGCCCCTTTTCAGCTAATTCTTCAACAATATGGACAATATTATTTTCGAAAAATTGAACTTCATCAATTGCTATAATATCAAAATTTGTTAAATCGTGTTTATAGATCTCAGCTGCTGTCGAGATATTAATTGCCTCAATTGCATTGCCGTTATGCGACACAATCTTATCTTTATGATAGCGATCATCTATTGCCGGTTTAAATACAACCACCTTTTGTTTAGCATATAGTCCACGTCTTAAACGACGAATTAATTCTTCAGATTTACCACTAAACATACTTCCAGTTATACATTCTATCCACCCGGAATGATAAGTTTCATTCATTATGCGTTCCACCCTTTTTCAAAACATAATCGGTTTATTATATCATATTTTCCATCTTAAAATATCAATTTCTCATAAGATATTTGTAATTTAATATGTAATCAAAGTGCTCTAACAACTGTGCAATTCTGTTCAAACCTTCACATCGTCCATGTTAAATAAAAAAGCATTCTCATAAAATGAGAATGCCTTATGACAACAATTATTCGTTGCTTGATTTGAATCCGAATTTCTTGTTGAAACGTTCCACACGACCATCCGCAGCAGCGAATTTTTGACGTCCTGTGTAAAATGGATGTGAATCAGATGAAATATCTAAACGAATAACTGGGTATTCATTTCCATCTTCCCATTCCATTGTTTCTGATGAAGATTTTGTTGAACCACTTAAGAATTTAAAGTCTGTAGTTGTATCTAAAAAGATAACTTTGTGGTATTCAGGATGAATATTTTGTTTCATTTTTTTCAGCTCCTTTGCCCTGAACCATCTGGAACAGAGTTGTTTGTGAGTTTTTTACCCAATACTTGATAATTATAATTGTTATAAAACTAAAACGCAACCCTAAATCACATATTTAAATGTTAAGCTGCTTTAAATAATTGGCTTACCAGTTTTAGTACTTTCTTTGGCAGCTTGTTGCAATTGTTCAAAGAATTCTTGATTCGTTTTTGTACGTTTTAATTTTCTTACAAATCTTTCTGTGAAATCAAGTGAATCTGTGAACATGTTACGTAGTTGCCAAAGTGACTCTAAATCTTTTGGCGGTATTAGTAATTCTTCTTTACGTGTAGAACTTCGACCAATATCAATAGCTGGAAAGACACGGCGTTCAGCCAGTTTGCGATCAAGGTGTAATTCCATGTTTCCTGTCCCTTTAAATTCTTCATATATCATGTCATCCATACGTGATCCTGTATCTACTAAAGCAGTAGCTAATATCGTCATACTTCCACCAGCTTCAATATTTCTCGCAGCACCAAAGAATGCCTTAGGTTTGTGTAATGAAGCTGGATCTAAACCACCTGAAAGCGTGCGTCCGCTTGGCGGGATAACCAAGTTATATGCACGTGCAAGTCTTGTAATAGAATCCATAAGAATAATGACATCTTTACCTATTTCTACTAAACGCTTGGCACGTTCTAATAGTAATTCTGCTACTTTGACATGGTGCTGTGGTGGTTCATCAAATGTTGAATGAACGACTTCTGCTGATTCTACAGAACGCTCAATATCAGTTACTTCTTCTGGTCTTTCACCCACAAGTAGCACAAATAATTCTGCATCAGGTTTATTGCTTGCGATGGCATTTGCAATTTCTTTCAATAATGACGTTTTCCCAGCTTTTGGTGGGGCAACAATCAAACCACGTTGTCCTAAACCAATTGGCGTAATTAAATCCATAATACGTGTAGAATAATTTTCTTTTGTTGTTTCTAGCTTGATGCGCTCTTCTGGATATAATGGTGTTAATGCTTGGAAATGTGGTCTTTTCTTAACTTCTTCTGCATTCTCATCATTAACAAAATCTACTTGTAGCAAACCATAATACTTTTCATTATCCTTTGGTTTCCTTACTTTACCAGTTACTTTGTCGCCTCTTTTAATTTCAAAACGACGTATTTGGCTAGCAGATATATATATATCTTTTTCACCTTTTGAATAATTGACAGTCCTTAAGAAGCCATAACCATCTTGTTGGATATCATCTAAGATACCTTCCATATAATAGTTGCCATCTTTTTCCATCTGGGCTTCCATAATTGCAAGAACTAACTCTTTTTTATTTAATTTACTATAGTTTGTTAATTTCAGTGATTTTGCTTTTTGAGTGAGATCTTTAGTAGTGTAATTTTTATATAACTCGTGGAACGATTCGTACTGAGGTGATGTTCGTACTTTATCAGGCATTATCTTGCACCCATTTCATAAAAAAGTTTTAAATAACATAGAGGGCTACGCTATTTACCTTTATAACTATAGCAAATATTTTATTTAATTACAAAATGTATTTCAATTTTTGAAATTTATTAATACTGCTTTAAAGCTAATTAGTTAATAAAACAGTATGTTAAATTGTAATGCTTTAATTTATAATTCAAAATTTCTAAAAATAATTAGAGCTAAGCATAGGTATCTCTGGTTCAATCATTAACATCAATTGTCATTGAGAAATATAAAAACTGACCTTTGCATATCGTAATAGACTTATATTAGGAATTGGAGATTGTCGTTTCGTTAAGTAATATAAGTTAAACATTCATTTTTGGCGATTTTATAATGTCCTTACACCGAAGAAATGGTGGTTATGAGAGGCTACAGGCTCAAATCATATCCTCACGCATGCATGTTAAAAATCGGAAGATTAAAAAATGACTAATCCATAAGCATACGGATTAGTCATTTTTAAGCTTGCGATTATTTGTCACAGTATATTTTTATTACAACTTATAATTTTATTTTGTATTAAATTACGCGTTAAAATATCCTGCAATAGATTTAACTTCTAAGAATTCTTCTATGCCATAATCTCCCCATTCACGTCCTAAACCTGATTGTTTATAGCCACCGAATGGTAAGTCTGGTTTTCGTCCAGCTTCATTTATTTCAACTGTTCCAGCCTCAATTGAACGCGCAACTTTATGCAGTTTTTCTTTGTCTTGTCCATATACATAACCAGCTAAGCCATATTTCGTATCATTTGCAATTTCAATTGCTTCGTCTAAATCGTTGTAAGTAATCACAGACATAACAGGACCGAAAATTTCTTCTTGTGCAATTGTCATATCATTTTCAACATTATTAAAAATAGTTGGTCTTGCAAAATAGCCTTTTTCCAAGTTTTCAGGTTTTCCAGGACCACCGTATAATAATTCGGCACCTTCTTCTACACCTTTATCAATATATGATTGAACTTGATCAAATTGTTTTTTACTAATAATTGGTCCTACTTGTGTACCTTCTTCACGAGGATCACCAACTTTAACTTGACTAAATTTTTCTTTAACAGCTGTTAAGAATTCTTCTTTTATACTTGCTGGTACCAATGTTCTAGTCCCTGCAGTACAAACTTGTCCTGTATTATTGACGACTTTACCAGTTGCTGCACTTGCAGCACCATCAATATCAGCATCATCTAAAATAATATAAGGAGATTTACCTCCTAATTCTAATGATACTTTTTTGAAATCTTCAGCTGCTTTCTTCATAATGCTTGCGCCAGTTGGACCAGATCCAGTAAAGGACATCATTCTTACTTTTGGATGTTCACTTAGTGGATTTCCAACGCCTTGGCCATCACCATTCACTAAGTTAAATACACCTTTAGGTACGCCAACTTTATCAAATATTTCTGCTAAAATGATAGCTGCAAATGGTGTTTCTTCTGATGGTTTTAATACAACTGGGCTTCCTGCCGCAAAAGCTGCTGCTAATTTTAATGAAGTTTGGTTAGTTGGGAAATTCCATGGTGTAATTAATCCAGCAACACCAATTGCTTCCTTAACAACTAAATCGTCGCCACGTCTTTCTTCAAATTCAAAATTATCTAATGCATCTCGTGCAGCTTCAAAATGATTTAACCCCATTTGATAATGGACATTTTCAGATACTTTTAAAGGAGCTCCTAATTCGTCAGTTATTGCGTCAACAATATCATCTTTTCTATTTTTATATTCTTGAACAATTTTATCTAACAGTTCTTTTCTTTCTGCTACAGAACTTTGTCTAAATTCTAAATATACTTTATCTGCTGCTTCTACCGCTTTATTAACATCCTCTTTATTGCCTTTAGCAATTGTGCCTGCCACTTCTTCAGTTGCTGGGTTGATTACATCAAGTGTTTCTCCACTTGCACTTTCTACCCATTCTCCGTCGATATATTGTTTAGTGAAATTTCTCATCAATTATTCACTCCTTAATTTGTGTTCATGCTTTTATTCTAACCTAGATTTTTAATTTTAAAACATATCTGCTCATTCCAAATCATTGCAAACGTTGTTATTACAGGGTTTTAAGCCTGAAATTTATGCATAGTTATAATAGCATTATTTTGTTATATATCAATTAGAAATAACATTTATATCCTTAAAATTTTGCTTTTTTTAGAATATTTAAACATACCATGACATGTCAATCGGCACATCCACTCTTAATCAACAAAATTATTTTAACACTACTAAAGGTTAGATGATTCGACAATAAATAAAAAAGCTATAAAGAAATCTTTAATTAAAGATTTCTTTATAGCTAATCTTAGTATGTTAAAAACAGACTAGATATAACAATCATATTCAAATAAAATATTACATGAAAATGTCAAATTAAAAAGTTAAAATCATTCGCTTTCTAACTCGATATATTCTTGGGCCCATTTTTCCATAGGAACCAATGCCGATGCTAAGGCATCAC
Source organism: Staphylococcus cohnii species complex 1663 (assembly GCF_041008415.1). Classification (NCBI taxonomy): domain Bacteria; kingdom Bacillati; phylum Bacillota; class Bacilli; order Caryophanales; family Staphylococcaceae; genus Staphylococcus; species Staphylococcus cohnii species complex 1663. The sequence goes on along the minus strand of NZ_JBFDVL010000008.1, from coordinate 58,494 downwards.
CTTTATCTGTAAGTTGATATAAAATGTTCATAGGACTAGTAGAAATAATTTTTTTCTCTACAAGTCCCCATTCATTAAGGTCTGTGAGCTTTATGCTAAGTGCACGAGGCGTAATTGTTTTCAAATCACGTTTCATATCAGAAAAATGAGCAGATTTTTCCGTGCACCTAGACAAGTAATTAATGATAAGACCGTTCCAACTTCTACCTACTATTTTAAAGGTCTCTTCTAGATAAGGGCAAACCTCCATGGTCATCACCTCATATCAATTATATTTCCCCACTGCATAAACTATAATTTACTTTATACATTCAGTATAATTATTATACCACATGTTTTATATTTTTTCAGTCCAAATGTCTGCTCCAAGTGATTTTAGTGTTTTAACAATATTAGTATAACCACGATAAATATGTTTTACATTATAAATTGTAGTAACACCTTCAGCTAATAAGCCAGCTACAATTAGACAAGCACCTGCACGTAAATCACTCGCGTATACTTCTGCGCCTGTTAATTTAGATGGTTTGATTGTTGCAGTACCATTATCTGATGTAATATTAGCACCCATATTTTTAAGTTCTTCGACATGCTTGAATCGAGCTGGATAGATTGTTTCAGTCACAAAAGAAACTCCATCAGCCATAAATAATAATGGCGTAATAGGTTGTTGTAAATCTGTAGCAAAACCTGGGTATACTAATGTTTTAATATCTACACTAGAATATGGTGTACTTCTCTTAATCGTTACACTATCATCACCAACATTTATGTTTACACCAAGTTCTTTCAACTTAACAGTTAATGGCTCAACATGGGTAGGGATAATATTATTAATCACAATATCTTCACCACAAGCTGCGGCAATACACATATAAGTTCCTGCTTCAATTCTATCTGGTATCACTTGATGATGTGATCCATGTAAATGCTCAACACCTTTTATTTTGATTGTACTTGTACCAGCACCTTTAATATTAGCGCCTAAACTTGTTAAGAAGTTAGCTACATCAACCACTTCTGGTTCTTTCGCTGCGTTTTCAATTACAGTTTGTCCTTCAGCTCGTACTGCTGCCAACATAATATTAATCGTTGCACCTACACTAACGATATCTAAAAATATATTAGCACCTATTAAACGATCAGCTTCAATTTTCATAGATGTTTCACTGGATTCATCAACATGCGCTCCTAATGCTTTAAAACCCTTGATGTGTTGATCAATCGGTCGTGGACCTAATGGACAACCGCCAGGCAACCCAATTACACATTTTTTAAATCTACCTAACATTGCCCCCATCATATAATATGAAGCACGTAGTGATTCTACTTTATTATTAGGTAATGGAGCATTTTCAATTTCATTCGGATCAACTTCAAGTGTCGTGCCGTCTAGCTTTGCATCAATATTCAAATCACCTAATAAACTCACTAGCGTTTCAACATCTGAGATTTGTGGTAACCCTTCTATTGTAACTTTATCTTCCGCTAGAATTGTAGCTGGAATGATTGCTACAGCACTATTTTTTGCACCATGATTATTAACTTCACCTTTTAGTGTTTGACCGCCTCTAATTTTTATTACTTCTTGAGCCATTCGCTTGATCTCCTTTGCCTTTCAATCAGTATTTCAATTTAATTACATTATTTGCATTATAAAGTAAAAAAATGAAGTTTGCAAAACACACCAATGAAACAAAACTTTTTTAATTTTAAATTATGTATTGCTTCACTTTTATGTATACTATAATGATATTTTTATTCCCGATTTAATAGGGTTCAAATCTTATTTATCTTATTTCTGTTTAAAATTTATGTTGATATTTCAATTTGCTTAATTTTAACGCTCATAGATTATAACATAAAAAAATAAGACTGCGACATTAAAAATTGTCACAGCCTTACCGATTGAATCATCAAGATTACTTTAAAATATGCATCTTTCTATTATAGGCAGATTATTTAGCTCTATTTGATGTACCAAACTCTTTAATTTTACCCACTACTGTTGTTTTAATCGCTTCACGTGCTGGTCCTAAATACTTACGAGGATCATACATTTCTTTATCATTGTCTAAAGCTTCACGTACTGCTTTTGCAGAAGCAATTTGATTTTCTGTATTAACATTTATTTTTGCAGTGCCAAATGGAATCGCTTTTTGAATATCTTTAGTTGGGATACCAGTTCCACCATGTAATACTAATGGTAAGCCAGTTGAAGCACCAATTTCTTCCATTTCTTTAAATCCTAATTTTGGTTCACCTTTATACGGTCCGTGAACTGAACCTAACGCTGGTGCTAAAGTATCAATACCTGTTCTTTCAACAAGCTCTTGACATTCTTTAGGATCTGCATAAATAACACCTTCAGCAACAACATCGTCTTCTTGTCCACCTACTGTACCTAATTCAGCTTCTACCGATACGCCATGTTCGTGAGCATATTCAACTACTTTTGATGTAATTGCTACGTTATCTTCAAATGACTCATGAGAAGCATCAATCATAACTGATGTAAATCCAGCATCGATAGCTTCTTTACATTTATCAAAACTTGAACCATGGTCTAAGTGAATTGCAACTGGAATCGAAATTTCTTTATCGTGCATTAATCCTTCTACCATTTTAACTACTGTATAGAATCCACCCATATAACGTGCTGCACCTTCAGAAACTCCTAAAATAACTGGAGCATTTTCTTCTTGTGAAGCTTCCAATATCGCTTGTGTAAATTCTAAGTTATTTAAGTTGTATTGGCCAACCGCATAACCATTTTCTTTTGCATCGATTAACATTTCTTTCATTGAAACTAAAGGCATGAAAGTTCCTCCTTAGTGCATTGAGCACATATTTTTACAATTTAATTATATCAAAATCCCAAACAATTTGCATTCTTCTATTCATTTGTAAGCGTTTTTAATTTATTTTTTTAATTTATTCCATTTAAATCAGTCTTTAGCATTCATATTTTTATATAAAATTGCAATATTTTCTATCATTATTTAAAATAAGTTGAGTGAATAGATCGGAGGTACATATATGTCTAAAATTTTAAACACACAATTAAATGGTGTTTTCAATCGAATTGAAGCACAAGATTTAGATATTCAAATGGCAGCTCAATGCTTAATTCAAGCAATAGGTGGAGAAGGTAATGTGTTTGTTAAAGGTTATGGGGACTTGAATTTTTTTGAAAATTACATTTTAAATAGTAATGAAAAGTTAGAATCTAGTGTTGCATTATCCTCACTTAATACATTCGAAGATATTGACACAACAGATAGAGTGTTTCTTTTTTCCCCTTACTATACTGAGAATGTTGAAAATGATGTTAAGTCATTAATTGCAAATGATGTAGACTTTGTCTTAATTTGTAATAAACCAAAAACAGGAAATTTTCCAGATCATTTATTTCATTTTGTTAATCTAAGTACACCAAGACCTATTGTGTATACCGAAGATTACGATAAAATTGTTATACCACATCCAATTGCATTCAACTACATTTATTATGATATATATACACAAATGGTTGAAATGGTTAGAGATTTAAATCTTTAACATCTAAATCACTATTATTCTTCATATCTCATCTAATTTAATAAACAAACTAACTTTAAAAAGGCTGAAACGAATGTCATCGTTTCAGCCTTTTTAATCAATATTTACTTTGTTTGTTGATGATTCAATGATGCTTCTACAAATGCTTTGAATATAGGTTGTGGTCGATTAGGTCTAGATAAGAATTCTGGATGAAATTGACATGCAACGAAGAAATCATTTTCAGGAATTTCTACCATTTCAATCAATCTACCGTCTGGACTAGTTCCAGAGAAAATCATACCTTTTTCTTCTAGTTGATCTCTATATTCATTATTGAACTCATAACGATGACGATGTCTTTCTTCTATATCTACTGCGTCATAGATTTTATGCGCTAAAGTTCCTTCTTTAATATGACATGGGTATAGCCCTAATCTTAACGTACCACCTAAATCTTCAATGTCTTTCTGTTCGGGCAATAGGTCAATGATCGGATGTGGCGTTGAGGGATCTAATTCTGCAGAATGTGCATTTTCTAAGCCAAGTACATTTCTTGCAAACTCTACTGTAGCAAGTTGCATTCCTAAGCAGATACCGAAGTATGGTACATTATTCTCTCTCGCGTATTTGATAGCGGATATTTTTCCTTCACTTGCTCTGAATCCAAATCCACCAGGAACTAAAATGCCATCAACATCATTCAGTATATCATGTACATTTTCATCAGTTACCTCACTAGAATCTATCCACTTAACTTCAATATCCTTTTTAAATGGATAACCTGCATGTTTTAACGATTCAACTACTGATAAATAAGCATCTTGAAGACTTACATATTTACCAACTAAGCCGATAGTTATTTTGCCATCTAAACTGTTTACTGTATCTAGTAAATACTGCCATTCGTCTAACTGAGTTTCATACTTAGCGTTAAGTTCTAAGCGTTGAATTACAATATCATCCATGTCCTGCTTACTTAATTGTAATGGAATTTCATAAAGTGAATCTGCATCGCGACATTCAATGACACTTTCTTTGTTAATATCACAGAATAAAGCAATTTTATCTTTTAAATCTTGTGTTAATTCATATTCTGTACGTACTACGATTAAGTCTGGTTGAATACCCAACCCACGAAGTTCTTTAACACTATGTTGTGTGGGTTTTGTTTTCATTTCACCGGCAGCTTTTATAAATGGTAAAAGTGTACAATGTACGTACATGACGTTTTCACGACCCAAGTCACTACGAATTTGTCTAATCGCTTCTATAAATGGTAATGATTCAATATCTCCAGTAGTACCGCCAATTTCAGTAATAACTACATCAGCATTCGTACTTTCTCCTGCTAAAAGTAAACGCTCTTTAATTTCATTTGTAATATGAGGAATTACTTGAACCGTACCACCTAGATAATCACCACGGCGTTCTTTTTTCAAAACATGTGAATAAACTTTACCAGCAGTAACATTTGAATACTTATTTAAATTAATGTCAATAAATCTTTCATAATGTCCTAAGTCTAAATCTGTTTCCGCACCATCATCAGTAACAAATACTTCACCGTGTTGGTATGGACTCATTGTACCTGGGTCAACATTTAAATAGGGATCAAATTTTTGTATTGTAACTTTTAATCCTCTATCTTTTAATAAACGTCCTAAAGATGCTGCTGTGATACCTTTACCTAGTGAAGATACAACCCCACCAGTTACAAAAATAAATTTTGTCATTTTCTGCCTCCTATTATTAAAACAGTCATTCCCACAATACCAACAAAAATTTATGGCATGTTTCATTAATCATTGAAATAGTTATAATTTATGTAAACGTCTAAGCGTTATAATTTTTAAATGTCATTATATTCACTAAAAATAACGTCATAAATTAAAATTTTATAAAATTTGTATAGTCATTTAAATAAAAAAATCGCTCCCTCTCACAGCATTTGCAAGGGGGAGCGTATAACATTTATACACGTCGTCCTAATTAAAGGAGCCCGAATAAAATTTTATCATTTTCGCAGAAAAAGTCAAATGAATATTGATAGATTATTGATTAATTTTCTTCGTCTTCTTCCTCTTCATCATATTCATCTTCGTCTTCTTCTAAATCTTCATCTTCGTCATCGTCTTCATCAATAACGATTTCATTTTCAGGAATCTCTTCGTCAACTTCTTCTTCATCAGGTTCTTCGATTGTCTCTTGGTCATCAGTGACTGCTGGGATGTCATCATCGTCGTCTGCCTCATCTTCACCAAGTAATTTTAATGTTTTATCTTCTTCATCGTCATCGTCTAAAATGTCGAATTTTTGGATAGTTGGTGCTATTTTTTCTTCAATATCGGCAACTGAATACCAATCACGTAAGCCCCATATGTTTTCTCCAACATTTAGGAAACGACCATCTGTGTTTAAGTCTGTATAGAATTGAACAATTCTATTTTCAATTTCGTGGTCTTCGTAATGACCTAAAGCTTTAAATTCGTCAATAATATCATATAAGTTCATTGTATCGCCTTTTTCAAGTAATAATGTGTAGGCCATATCAATAAATGATTTCTCGTCAACCATTTCTTTAGTGTAATCTTGAATTCTCATTATTTATTCTTCCTTTCAGAGGCATTTATGCATTTATCCAAATCAGTACTATTCATCTTAAGTAATAATAACAAAAGTAAATTATAAATGACAATCCCTGATTTCGCAAACACTATTAATAATTAATATATTTTTCAAAAACAGAAAAATCTTCTGCCTTTTCAATTTCAACAAAATTACTGTTTATACATAGTGGTTTTAATTCATTATTTTCCCCATAAAGTGTAATCGTTATTAGTTTTATACCTTCAAAATGTTTTCGAATATATGTAGGTAATTGTCTCAATGCACTTTCCGCTATACCGTTATGTCTCTCTGCTTTATCAACTTCAATTGAATTAATATTCATACGCTGTTCATGTTGCTCAATTGCTATAAAACCTACCTTATTATCGTCTTTCATCATATCAATAATATGCACATCATAAGGTGATGTATCTCCATTTGCTGTTAGCTTTAAAGAAGATACATGTTTAGAATCTAAATCTAAATAATATAGACGTTCTTTGCCAATCGGGCCTTCTTCTTTTGTGGCAGCATGCATAAAACCTGCACGTTCATATACATTCCATGCACCTTTATTTTCCGCATCTACAACTAAGTATAAATGATTAAAGTTTGGAAATAACTTTTGAACATATTGTGGCAAATACATCATCATTTTTGTACCATACCCAAACCCTTGAAAATCTTCGTTTACAGATAAAGAACGAACATATATAACTTGTTTAGGTGTATCGTAGCCTTCATGTTGATAATATTGATGTAAGACAAAAAAACCTACTACTTCTCCTTCATCATTCAAAGCAATATTAGCTACTCGGTCGTTATCCTTCAACGCATCACTAAGCACATCTTTTGGCAATGAAGAATATATCTGTTGGCGCTCACTTAATTTAAAATGACAAACAGCTGATTTATATTTTTCTTCAAAAACTTGTATTGTAATATTTTCAAACGTTTCATTAATAAACATATTATATCCCCTATTGTGTTTAACTTTTATTAGTTATTAATACCACTTTTACACTAGTATAATCGAAAGTTGAACATTTTGTCTTATTAGTCTAAGAAACAATTCATGAGCCAGTTGACTTCAAATTGGTCTTTCACTTGTCCATGCATCGCATTAAAAAATGTTTTAGACAGAGGCATATGTGCGTCTCCCGCTTCGCTTAATTTATCATATACTTGTTTTTGAGTTTCCAAATCGTCGAAAGTTAAAATTATATTTGTGTTGTCATTGCTCCATTCCCGTCCATATGTGCTGGAAATATGTAATACAACTGTTTCATTAATATGGAGCTCCGCGTGTAAAGTTTTACCGTTTGTTTCGTTTAATATTTTTTCGCTACCACCAAACGCATTTTTATAAAATGTTAATGCTTGTTCTACATCATCTACTTTAATAAAAGGGCTTAATTTCATTAAAACCATTCCTTTCTAATTTTCTATATTTGATTTTCCCTCATTTTATTATAATATAAGTTATAATGTAAATTTTTTAGGAGGTACACAGATGAAAATAGGCATTGATGCCGGCGGAACACTTATAAAAATTGTTCAAGATGATAATGGTAAACGACAATATACTACAAAATTAACTACTGAAATAAATGACGTCATTGAATGGTTGGAACAACAATCTTGTGAAAGTATTAGTTTAACAGGGGGGCAAGCTGGGACAATTCAAAATAGTTTAAATTGTGAATCTCGTATTTTTGTAGAGTTTGATGCTGCTGCAAAAGGCTTAGAACTCTTGTTAGAAGAACAAGGTCATCATTTAGATAATTATATTTTTACTAATGTTGGTACTGGAACATCATTGCATTATTCAAATGGCAAAGAACAACAACGTGTTGGTGGTGTCGGTACAGGCGGTGGTATGATACAAGGTTTGGGTTATTTATTAACTGGATTAAAAGATTACAAACAATTGACAGATACTGCCCAAAAAGGAGATCGCGAATTTATTGATTTAAAAGTAAAACATATCTATAAAGATAGTGAACCTCCAATTTCAGGAGATTTAACTGCTGCTAATTTCGGTCATGTGTTACATAATTTAGACAAGGATTTTTCAGATTCTGACAAATTAGCTTCATTGATTGGTGTCGTGGGAGAAGTCATTACTACGATGTCTATTACAGTAGCGAGAGAATATGGTACAGAAAACGTAGCTTATATCGGTTCTTCGTTCCACAATAATCATTTACTTAAAGAAGTTGTTAAAGATTATACGGTATTACGTGGTTTTAAACCATTTTATATTGAACACGGTGCCTTTTCCGGTGCACTAGGCGCAATTCATTTAAGTTAAAAAAATACCATGACATAAATGTAAAGAATTGTTTTTTCTTTACTTATGTCATGGTAAAAAATGAACGTAATTATTCCGTTTGAATATCACTATTCATTCAAACGGAATAATTACTTCCAACAGTGCTTGTATTCGATTATATTAAAACGGTAATTGATCTAATACTTTCTGAGCTGAGACTACGGTACCTACAACGCCTGATTTCAAATCAATCGCTACTGCTTTGTCATCATCTCTTAAAGTATCTAACCATTCTGCGAAGACTTCACCTTCTATTTCAATAATATCGCATTCTTCAAAATCTTCATTTCTTACTTTTTCTGCCCTATTTCTAATACTCCACACCGGCATAATATGTGGTTTTTGATGCTCATCATCACTAATCATAATGAATTGTTTGGCATCTTTATTAGTTAAACCAAATACAGCATCTTCTTCTGCTACATCAATAACAAATTCTTTGAGACGAATTTCATCTAAATCTGACATCAATTCATTTGTAAAATCAATAATATTTACTAAATCACCATCTGTCTGAGATGAAGCATTCATCAACACTTCTTCACCTTCTGCAAACACATCATCCATTTCATATGTTACGAAACGATCAATATCAATTTTTTTAATCTTATCATAATCGGTGTCATGTTTATTTAAGAATGTTTCAGCTGTTTCTTTTTGAGTCCAAACACAAATGACGTCTTTCCCTAAAATTTCATGTCTAATTAGTTGTTTTGACTTTGTTGCTATATAAAAATATTCATTTACCAGAATATCTTGAAAAAATGAACTTGCTTTATAAGACATAATCACACCTTCAATTCATTAAAATATTTAACTATATTTAAAATATAAATGAGTATAATACTATAGTCAATTAACGTCATACAATAAATATTAAAATTTTAATATATCTAAACAATAAACTAAGTTAACAAATCCTATTAACTGAATTTTTCCTATATTACTGATTATATTTTTAATTCTTTTAAAAATTGTTGTTCTAGTTTATCCACTTGTTCTTGAGACTGTCCATGCCAAATACATGCAAATCTTGAAGGAACGTTTTCATTATTATACCAATCACCATCATAATATGATAGCGGAAACAAGCAACCCTTACGAACATATTTTATAATTGTTTGGAAGAAATGTTCATTATCATGAGGTGCAATATAACTATAAAACTTTTGATATCCAGACTGAATTAATGGATCTAATAAAAGCATGCTTGTTGAGCCATTTTGTCTAAAATTTAAATCAATCGCAAATATATCACCGTGCTCATCTATAAGTAAATCAAAACCCGCAATGCCAAAATAACCTTTCGACACACCTATTTCCATGATTTCTTTGCCTGCTTGAATGACTGATTCAGGCACATCATGTACATTTTGATTACCACTATAATGTCCATATTTGTCTGTAATTTGCTCTGATGTACCTATATAGTGAATATCCCCTTCTTTTTCACATGCAAATTGCACGCAATAATTAGCTATTTCCTGAATTTTTTGTTCGATAATAATTGTGTCAGTCTCATCTTTTGCTTGTTCAATACGTGATTTTGCTTTAATCAAGTCCTCATCGTCATAACATATCATCACGCCATAACCGCCTGCAGTTGGTAAGTCATCACCAGGCTTCAAGACAAAAGGAAACGTCCAGTTTGTAATCGCATCTTCAAACGCTTCTACTTTTACCACTTCACGTGCAGGTAAATATTTTTGATTCGTCCATTCTGGAATGCGTGCTTTATTATTTAATGCAACAAAAATATCTTTATCCATTGCGTAATATTCTTTTTCTAAAATAGATTCACTATGAATATATTGAAAATAAATGCGTTTATTGTCTTGTTTGGCAAGTTTTTTTATTGTTTTTTCGTACGAAGTTTGATCATAAAAAGTATAGATATTGGTCGGCATTGGTTTGCCAATCAATTCCAATAACCTTTCCAATTTCTTTGTGACACTTGCTTGATGCACAATAACAGGCATTTGATCAGCTATAATCAATTCCCTACCAGTCAAAAAATTAGATTGATGTTCCTCTGGTTCTAACCATGGATTGGAAATATAAGATGGTCTAGAAGTATATACGACATCATCATTGTATAAATCACTAAGTGTTAATTTAGGGTGTTGAGTACTTAGTTTTTTCATTTTTTGTTCCCCTTTATATATTGGTGCTGTTCAACTATTTCATTAAGTTCTGCTTGATTTTCTATTAATTCTAATCCCATTAATGCAAGGATTTTAGCACCTCTTATTAAAGCTTGATCTCCATGGGCACTTCCTGCCGCCTCTCGAAAACGATGTGTATGTCCCACTAAATTTCTAGAACCTATTTTAATATGAGGATGAATCGTTGGTACAACGTGACTTACATTACCCGTATCTGTCGAGCCAAAACCAAAATCATCATCTATCACTGCCTCTCCCATTTTCGTAGCATATTTTGCAAATAAATCATCTAATTTGGGCGTTTTAATAAATTCATTAACACCATTTTGTATGGGACCAAATTCATAGTCACATCCCGTTTGAATCGCGGCTCCTTTTGCAATTTGCCCTACTCTATCAGTTAAAATATCCAATTCTTTACGAGATGTTGCACGTGTATAAAAGCGCGCATGTGTGTAGTCTGGGATAATATTAGCAGCTTTTCCACCATCTAATATAACACCATGAACCTTTTGACTTTTTTTGATATGCTGTCTTAGCTGAGCCACGCCATTAAAATATGTAATCATTGCATCTAGAGCATTTCTTGCTTCTTCAGCATTCTCAGACGCATGTGTACTTTTACCATAAAATTTAATGTCTAAAACATCTACCGCTAATGTGTTAATTGTTTTGTAAGTTTCATTTCCGGGATGTATCATTAAAGCAACATCCATTTCATCTACAATACCTTCTTTAACGTAAGCAGCTTTTGCGCTACCATTGACACCACCCTCTTCGGCTGGACAACCAAGTATTACTACTTTTCCACCTGTTTGTTCAATCACTTGCTTCAAAGCTATACCAGCAAATGTACTTGCCGTGCCTATAATATTATGACCACAGGCATGCCCTAGACCTGGTAAAGCATCATATTCTGCTAAAAATCCAATGGTTGGACCGTCGATGTCTGAATCATAACGTGCAATGAAACCCGTAGCATAACCTGCAATATTTGTTTCAACTTCAAACCCATGCTTCTCTAAATCTTCAATTAACGTTCTTGAAGCAAATATTTCTTCATTACCTAATTCAGGTCTTTGATGAATAAGGTGACTCAATTCTATGTATGTTAATTTTTCATTTTCTATATAATCTAATATGATTTGTTCATGTGTCATTTTCAATACAACTCCCTTGTACTACAACATTTTACACGTATTATAAAACTTATAAATAAAGCATATTTAATACTAAATGTGCAAAATACATTTTTATTATTACTTATTCTATCCGTTTTGATTAATTCTGTCATTATTTTTCTGAAATTTTAAAAAATGATGTTTAGTTGTGTTTTCTAAAATTTATAGAAATTGTAAATAGCGTTACGTCTTGTTACAATTATGATAATTATTATTTTAGGAGGACATCACATGCCAAAAATGAACGTTGAAAGTTTTAATTTAGATCATACCAAAGTAGTAGCACCATTTGTTCGACTTGCAGGTAAAATGGAAGGTGCTAATGGAGATGTTATCCATAAATATGACATTCGTTTTAAACAACCAAACAAAGAACATATGGAAATGCCTGGTTTGCACTCACTTGAACATTTAATGGCTGAAAATATTAGAAATCATTCAGATAAAGTTGTTGATATAAGTCCAATGGGTTGTCAAACTGGTTTTTACGTATCTTTTATCAATCATAGTGATTATGATGATGTGTTAAGTATAATTGAACAAACACTTCAAGATGTATTATCTGCTACAGAAGTTCCAGCATGTAATGAAGTACAATGTGGTTGGGCTGCTAGCCATTCATTAGAAGGTGCCAAAGAAATTGCACAAGCATTTTTAGATAAAAAGAATCAATGGCATGATATTTATGGCGAAGGCAAATAATATCTTATTACCGTTGTAAAATAAGATACAAAAATCAAATTCAAAATATAAGTAACTATTTTTGAATAAGCACTGACAATATTCTAATTTATTTAAAAAGATGCTTGATTTGAATCGTTATCATCTAATGTCAAAATACACAAGAATCTGAGACATAAAACCTAGAAAAATAGCACGCAGATGATTTAATTAATACATCTGCGTGCTTCTTTATTATTCAATACTGCGGCGTATTATTGTTGGCTCGCTTGCTTAAGAGGAAGACTTCAGCCTGTCGTTTTCAGATTGTTCCGTTCCCTCAAGCGTCTCGCCAAAATACAACGTATTTATATGTAATTTCACATTAAAACACTTTAAAAACAAGTCCATATTAGAATCTTTATTTCTTTGTATTAATGGCATTTAATATAAAAAAGTAGTAACTCAATGCGCTAATGATAATTAAAACAAAATTGAAAAATGGTATTTTTTATATTTTTTCATTTTTAAACGTTTATGTTTATCAGAAATATATTTTTGTAAAGTTTGAACATGCAACCGCTCAAATTATAAGGTTACCTTGGCTGTCCGCATGTTTCGACTCAGCTATAAAACTCTATTTTTAAAAGAAATGATGTTATCGTTTAAGTTTTGTTTTTTCCAGTTTACACCATAACTATGATATATAAAACATAGAAAACGCCAATTTCTATATTAATTTAATAGAAATTGGCGTTTAGTCTATAATCAGAGCATTCTAACCATGGCGCTTTATAATGTATATCCAGTCACGCAACTATTGATTGTTCACTTTATAGTTTGTTCACGATTTTTATTAAGACAAATTGAAGTGGGATTCGACTGTATAACAAACTATTTGGTAGTTGTTTATCGCCTAGTGGCAATTTTTTTCTTGCCATATAAATATTTGCAGGCAATACTGCTAATAAAAACATATTAATCATTTTCTTGAGACATTGGCCAGGTCTATTAACTATTAAAAGCAAGCCAAAAATTATTTCGACTACACCCGAAATAATAACCGCAGATTTTCTAAGTGGTAAATATTCAGGTACAATTTTTCTAAAACGTGACTCATGTTTAAAATGTAAGACACCAATAATCATGAAGCCACAGCCTAAAATCAAGCTTAATAACCGCTTCATTTATCGACACCCATTTCTTTTAAATAGCTTCGACCAAATTCTGGTAATGTAACGTCAAAATTATCCGCAATTGTAGCACCTATAGAGCTAAAAGTATCGTCCGTAGATAGTTCATGGTAATCTTTTATTTTAGGACTAAACATTAGGACTGGGATGTATTCTCTTGTATGATCTGTCCCCGGTGCCGTAGGATCATTGCCGTGGTCTGCAGTAATGATTACTAAGTCGTCATCTTTAAGATGTTTGATAAGTTCTGGTAAACGCTCATCAAAATCTTTCAATGCCTCAGCATATCCATTTTTATCACGTCGATGTCCATACAGAGCGTCAAAATCCACTAAATTCAAGAAACTTAACCCCTTAAATTCACGTTGTACAGTTTCTATGAGCTTATCCATGCCATCCATATTGCTTTTTGTTCGAATTGCTTCAGTAACACCTTCACCATCATAAATGTCATTGATTTTTCCTAATGCAATCACATCAAATTGATTCTCTTTCAACTCATTCATCACTGTTCGTCCAAATGGTTTTAACGCATAATCATGTCGATTAGAAGTTCTTGTAAAAGCACCTGGTTCACCTACATATGGTCGTGCAATGATTCGACCAATTAAATATTTTGGATCTTTAGTTAGTTCTCTTACTTTTTCACAAATATCATACAATTCTTCGAGTGGAATAATATCTTCATGTGCCGCAATTTGAAGTACTGGATCTGCTGATGTATAGACAATCAGGTCTCCAGTTTTCATCTGATGCTCTCCCCACTCATCAATAATTTGTGTACCAGAAGCTGGTCTGTTTGCAACTACTTTTCGACCTGTCATCGTTTCAATTTCACTGATTAATTCTTGTGGAAATCCATCAGGATAAACTTTAAAAGGTTGCATAATATTTAAGCCCATAATTTCCCAATGGCCCGTCATCGTATCCTTACCTACAGAAGCTTCACTCATCTTAGTATAAAACGCTTCTGGTTTAGACACTTTTTCGACATTAGGTAATGCAGCGATATTACCTAGACCTAACCTTTGTAAATTAGGTAATGATTTATCAAAACCTTCAAGCGTATGCTTCAAAGTGTGACTGCCTTCATCATTAAATGCTTTTGCATCAGGCCCTTCGCCTATACCCACTGAATCCATGACAATTAAATGTACCCTTTTAAATGGTATAGTCATCATTCCATCTCCTATTCAGTAATTATTTTATGAATCAACGTAGGAACTTCGCCGTGCGAACTTATCGTAATGCTTTGATTTAATTTTTCCTTAACATCATTAATTTGCTCACGGTTACTATGAATCGTTAATAAAGCTTCGCCTTCATCAACTGAATCTCCTACTTTTTTGTGAAGGACAATGCCAACACTTAAATCAATATCATCTTCTTTAGTTTGTCTACCTGCCCCTAACATCATAGATGCAACACCGATTTCATTGGCAATAATTTCAGTTACTGTACCAGATTTTTGCGAAAGTAAATCAATTTGAAAACGCGCTTGTGGTAGTTTACAAACATCATCAACTACTGATCCATCACCGTCTTGATTTTCTAAAAATGTACGGAAACTTTCCAATGCTGAACCATCTTCAATTGCTTTTTCTAATAATGCTTGGGCTTCCTCTAAATCTTTAGCTTTGCCGCCAACCACTACCATTTGCGAACCTAAAGTCATAACTAACTCAGTTAAATCTTTTGGACCTTGACCTTTCAGTGTTTCAATCGCCTCTTTAACTTCTAAGGCATTACCTATTGCATTACCTAATGGTTGACTCATGTCTGAAATAATCGCCATCGTGTTTCGGCCAACATTATTACCAATACTAACCATCGCATGTGCAAGTGCTTCAGCATCTTCGATTGTTTTCATAAAGGCACCATTGCCTGTTTTGACATCCAATAAAATAGCATCAGCGCCAGCGGCAATTTTTTTACTCATAATAGAAGATGCAATCAGTGGTATTGAATTAACTGTTCCAGTCACATCACGTAAGCCATAAAGTTTTTTGTCTGCCGGTGTTAAATTCCCAGTTTGTCCTATTACAGCTACTTTTGCTTCATTTACAAGTTCAACAAATTTATCTTCACTAATTTCAACGTGAAACCCTTCAACTGATTCTAATTTATCAATTGTGCCGCCAGTATGACCTAATCCTCTACCACTCATCTTAGCCACAGGAACACCAACAGAAGCTACTAATGGTGCTAATACTAGTGTCGTTGTATCTCCAACACCACCTGTAGAATGTTTATCAACTTTTATCCCATTAATCGCTGATAAATCAATCACGTCACCAGAATTAACCATTGCCATTGTAAGTGCTGCTCTTTCTTGACCATTCATATCCTGGAAAAAAATTGCCATCGCTAAACTCGAAGCTTGATAATCTGGTATGTCACCACTGGTATAAGCATTAATAAAGAATTCTATTTCTTCATTTGTTAAAGCTTGACCATCACGTTTCTTTTCAATAATATCTACCATTCTCATTTGAGTTGGCCTCCCCTGTTAGACATTTATGTCTTTATATGTCTCATATTAAACTTAAAGATAGTGATTAATAATCTGAATTACTTTCTAATCCTTGGATGATCTGTACACCTGCACTAGCGCCAATTCGAGTAGCACCAGCTTCTAGCATTTTATTGAAATCTTCTAAGTTTCTGACACCACCTGAAGCTTTAACTTCTAATGCATCTCCGACTGTATCTTTCATTAATTTAACATCCTCAGGTGTGGCACCACCACCAGCAAATCCAGTTGATGTTTTCACAAAGTCAGCACCTGCTGCTTTACTGAGTTCGCAAGCTTTTACTTTTTCATCATCAGTTAAAAGGCAAGTTTCAATAATTACTTTTACCGTTTTACCATTAGCTGCTGCTACTACGCCTTCAATATCTTTTTGGACTTCATCATAACGTCCGTCTTTTAAGGCACCAATATTGATAACCATATCTACTTCTGATGCGCCATTTTTAATAGCATCTTCTACTTCAAACACTTTCACTTCAGTATTTGTAGCACCTAATGGAAAACCAATAACTGTACATACTAATACGTCAGTATCTTGTAATTTATCAGCTGCGTATTTAACATGTGTAGGGTTAATACACACTGACTTAAAATGGTATTCTGTTGCCTCATCAAGAATTTTATCTACTTGTGCTCTAGTAGACTCCGGTTTTAGTAAAGTGTGATCTATATATTTTGCATAATTCATTCTAATTCCTCCTAATATATTAACTGTATGAAATTATTCTAATTCTTGAAAGTCATTACTATTCTAAAAAATTAATAACATCACAACAAGTGCTTTACCTCTATATTACAAAAATTCGCAAAAATAATAAACAAATGTTATCTTTATTTTGATAAAAGAATTTAAAGGAGAAGAAGTCTATGACAAAATCTACACCACATATTCAACCTAACGGAGTTAAAATTGCTAAAACTGTTTTAATGCCTGGGGATCCCTTGAGAGCTAAATATATCGCTGATAACTATTTAGAAGATGTAAAACAATTTAATGAAGTTAGAAACATGTTTGGTTATACAGGCACTTATAAAGGAAAAGAAGTTTCTGTTATGGGTTCTGGAATGGGTATTCCAAGTATTGGTATTTATTCATACGAACTATATAATTTTTTCAATGTCGACACAATTATTCGAATTGGATCATGTGGCGCTTTACAGGAAAACGTTAACCTATATGACATCATTATTGCTCAAGGTGCTTCTACGAATTCGAGTTATGTAGAGCAATATAATATTCCAGGTCACTATGCGCCTTTAGCTGATTTTGACTTAATGTTAAAAGCAAAACAAAAAGCGGATGAAATTGGTGCTACTACGCATGTTGGTAATATTCTTTCTTCAGACACATTTTATAATGCCGATCCAACATTTAACGAAAAATGGCAACGTATGGGCATCTTAGGCATTGAAATGGAATCTGCTGCATTATACTTAAATGCAACTTTTGCTAATAAAAAGGCTTTAGGCGTCTTCACTGTAAGTGACCATATTCTACGTGATGAAGCAACTACTGCAGAAGAACGTCAAAACTCATTTACTCAAATGATGGAAATTGCATTAGAAATTGCTGAATAAAATTTTATAGCGTTCATACATGAAGTAAGTTCTTATTTCTATCTCTATTACAAAAAAGACAGGAATCAAATGAAAAATTTGATTCCTGTCTTTTACTGTTTTAAATATAAATACTGTTTGTCTATCTATAAACTATTATTTTCCTAAATAAGATTTTAACATCCAATTATGTTTATCAATATTGGTTTGCATACCGATAAACATATCTTCAGTTACATCATCTTCGGCATTAGAAGCAACTTCAATTGCTTCTTCTAATTGTTTTGAAATATTTTCAAAATCTGTTGATAATGCTTCAACCATTTGTTCTGCTGTATAACCTTTACCTGCTTCATCTATAATTGATAACTCTAAACTTTCTTTTAATGTACCTACTGGATTACCGTCTACTGCTAAAATACGCTCTGCTAAATCATCTATATATTGACTTGCTTCATCATATAATTCTTCAAATTTTGTGTGTAGTGAGAAGAAATTTGGTCCTTTTACATACCAATGAAAATTGTGTAATTTGGTGAATGCAACTGTCCAGTTTGCTACTTGTTGGTTTAATACTTTTACAACTTCTTCATTATTTTTTGACATATCAAAAATCTCTCCTTTAAATTTTTGTCGTAACTAAGCGACAATCAATTTTCGATTACAATAATTATTATATTATAATAATTACAATCTGTAAAGTGTTTATCAGTATTAAATTATAATTATTATAATTTAGAATGCAGCTTAATCACTCACTTATATTATACCCTGAATTAAGTCATTTAATCTAGTTCTTTTCTGTATGGCATTGCACCTTGAGCACCTAATCCTGTAACTGAAAAACTAGCAGCTAAATTGGCAAAATTAACTGCTTCCTCTAATGACTTATTTTCAATTAGAGCAACTGCTAGCGCACCATTAAACGTATCTCCAGCCCCTGTAGTATCAACTACTTCTTTTTTATATCCCTTAACAAGTTGTTGAGAATCACTGTAAAACAATGCACCCGCAGCCCCTTTAGTTACGATTAATTTTTCAGGATACATCATAAGAGCTTTATCAACTTCATTTTCAAATAATAGTTCACTTTCTGATTCATTTGGCGTCAACCAATTAACTTTCTCAATTATTTCTTTATCTAATGGTCGAAATGGTGCAGGATTTAACATTACCCTCATTTCATGTTTTTGTGCATATTCCACTACTTTTTTAATAGTCTCTTCAGGTATTTCATGTTGCATTACAATAATATCGCCAGCAGCAAAAAATTCTAGTTTTGGAATTACTTTATCTGGCGTTACATAATTATTTGCTGCCGGCACTACAACAATTCGATTATCATCTTCAAACAACGTTATATGTGCAGTTCCTGACGCTTCATTTTCAATAATATCCATATACTTTGTATTTACATTGTTTTTTTTAAGATTTGAAAGTATTTGCTGTCCATTATCATCATCGCCTACAGCCCCGATCATATAAACATGGTCGCTTAAGTGTGCAGCCGCAACAGCTTGGTTAGCACCTTTACCTCCAGGATTTGTGAAAAATGATTCCCCCATTACTGTTTCACCTACATTAGGTAAAATATCTGTTTTTACCACTAAATCAATTGATGCGCTACCAATCACAACTATGTTTCCCATATTCTTTTCCTCCATCTATGCATTCAGTCAATAAAAAATGATTGCTCATAATCATTAGGTTTGTGCCAATGTGTTTTCCACATTCTGTTTCTATTATCTGCAAAAAGTTGATAACCAAAATCTCTTAACCATTTAGGGGTTATATATAATAATAAGCCAATCCATTTATAATTTGTTAAAGATGAAATCAATGATGCTATTGCATCTGATTTATACTTAAATTGGGCTCCTTCTTGCAAAATAACACTATCGTGTTGTTTTGTTTCTGGATAATTTTCAAACATATTTTGAGCTGTAGAACCTTGAAGTTTTGCAAATTGGTAACGTCTAGACAACCCATTTTGAATAAGCCAAATTGCGTAATTGTAACAGTATACGCAGTTACCATCGTAATAAATTATTGGCATGCCTTCATCTCCTTTTATGATTTGTAACCATAAAATATAAATTATTTATTCACAGTTCTATTATATCCTAAAATGATAAAAATAAATCATTATATGAAATATATTATTAGGTCTCCTTAAGTATTTATTTCACATACAAAATTGGGCAGAAATCTCATTTTATTTAAAATATTTCGTCACCTCACCACAGTAATGATGACTAGAATAGAAAAAGTATTAAACTTTACCTGAATTGAGCTTTAGTCTTCTACAGATAATATAAAAACGCCCAGGACGAACCAATGATGTCCCAGACGCTTATTCACTATTTTTAAACTGTGATTTTAATCTTGATTTACCTTAACAATTCTTGCATATTTTAAAAACTGTTCAGTATATTTTTGTTTTATATCATTTATGCTATCATACGTAATGCCAACGATATGCCAATTGGGATTAAAATGATAAAATGAATCTTTTTTTCTGGACCATTTAACCATACTTCCATCTCTATTATATCTTGGTAATGTCATTTCATAGCCTTCTAAAACATTAATATAAGTTTGAAAAATGTCTGGATCTATACGATTAAAATTATCAATAACCAGATAACTTTTATCATTTCTTGGCATAAGATTAGTAATGAAACCCTCTCTATAATACAAAGCACCCGCCTCATTTGGTAAATATTTACCATATAACATATCCTCTGTAAAATCTGGATGCCCTGCCGTAATTACTGGATTAGCATTTGTCTTTTGTAGCAAGTTTTCTGCAGCTTTTAGACCTTCGCCTTTATCAACTACTAACAGAATAAATGGTTTTACATCCTCATCTGCTTTATCAATAACATCTTGACTTTTAACTGCTTCAAACTGAGATTTCATTCCATCGTTTTCACTCATTTCAAGTATTGCATCAAATTGTGTACGTGACATACTCGCAATCGCTTGTTTTGCATTTTCTTGTAAATAATATAAGTTTTTTAATTTTGGGTGTTTATTTAATGTACTTAATGTTACGGGCTCGATTTCTTTTTCAAAATAAACCTCTATCGCTGTACTATTTGTACGACCAGGGATTGGAGATTTTTCATGTAAATGTTGACTTACTTCACCAACACCAATCACTGATTGTTCTCTATGTTTATTATAAAAAACGAGTTGGTCTCCAATTTCAAGTTGTCTATAAAAATGGTATCCATTTCGTTTAATACCATTATATGTGTGTGTAAACAACGTATTATAAGAATTGGGTTCGAATTCTTGCTCCTCTGATATAAAGAAATATCTAGGTATTTTCGTTTCTCCTTTACCCAAACTCACGATTAAGTCAAATTCGTCTTTTGTAATTTGATTAAATAGTGTTTCTTTCATATTAGTAATACGAAATTCTAATTGTTCACTTCTTTTTAAGTAATCAGCAGTTAATGGTTTCAATTGTTCTAACAACTGAAAATGAACACGAATTTTATTCTGTGCGCCTGTTTGAACGCTAGTAATTTCACCAAATCCTAGTAAACCAGTATCCATCTGTACTTGATAAAATACAACTTTATCTCTTACTTTAGCTTGTTTAAAAGATCGGAAACCTTGTGACGGATTAAATTGAGCACCTGATTCAAATAATGTTGTTTGACCCACTAATGGTTCGTTATGATTCCAGCGATTATATCCGCAATTTAACCAAAAATAATTTGTTTCCTCTGCCATTTAGATACTCCTTATCTCATATAAAAAATTCTATCTTCTCATTATATTTAAAAATTAATTCGCAAACAACGATTACAATAAATTAATCAATTTCATTGATATCAAACTTGTTATTATTACTACTATCCAAGTCACTAGCCCTAATAAAATCGGCTTTGCACCAGCTTGTTTAAATTGTCTGAAATCTACATTTAATCCTATACCTGCCATTGCCATCGTTATTAAGAATAGTGATATTTGTTGAAATATATGAATAACAGTTGGTGAAAAATTAAAAATTGTACTAATTAATGAGGCTATAATAAACCAAACTATAAACCATGGAAAGATTTGTTTGATCGACGTGCCTGTTTGTTTAGATTTTTCTTTACGAATCGTTCTATATGTAAAAAATAATACTACTGGAATAATCATTAACGTCCGTGTTAATTTTACAATTGCGCCAGTTTCTAATGCTTTATTTCCGTAATTAGAAGTCGCAGCAATAACACTAGATGTATCATTTATTGCCGTACCCCCAAAATATCCAAAAGCCGTTTGACCCATGTTCATTAAATGACCGAGTGGTGGGAATATAAAAACTGCTATTAAGTTGAATAAAAATATAGTTGAAATAGCAAATGCTACTTCGTTTTCTTTAGCCTTGATAACTGGGCTTGTGGCAGCAATCGCAGACCCACCACAGATAGATGTTCCAACCCCAATCAGGATGCTAAGATTTTCATTTATTTTAAATATTTTCATCAAAATAAACACGATTATAAATGCAGCTAATAACGTTATAATTATAATTGGCAGAGATTTCCAACCAATT
This sequence comes from Staphylococcus cohnii species complex 1663, assembly GCF_041008415.1. Taxonomy (NCBI): domain Bacteria; kingdom Bacillati; phylum Bacillota; class Bacilli; order Caryophanales; family Staphylococcaceae; genus Staphylococcus; species Staphylococcus cohnii species complex 1663. The sequence continues at coordinate 36,159 of NZ_JBFDVL010000008.1, read as the reverse complement.
GAACCTATAGATTGAAAGCTCAACGTAAAACCGAGAACAATAATACTATAATGCAATACTTTTTTACTACTAAATTGGATACCGGCACGATATTTTTTGGGAATTTCAATAAAGTTATTTAAAAGAATACCTATAACAATGGCAAAGATTGCACTTCCTATTACTGGAAATTTGCTTCCCATAATGGTTGCAATAAGCGCAATAATAAATGTCATCAATAAGCCTCGAGATTTCGACATTTAGCCCACCTCCAATTTAAATTCTATTTTACCATAAATATTTTATCGCTAAAGAAAATTTTATAATCTTTTAATTATAAAACTGATTCATTTTAATTATTAATATCCATTTCGTCCAAAATGAATTTGATTTAATTAATAAAACTAATGATTATTACTTATAAAAAAAGTATCTTTAACTTCAAAAGTAAAGACACTAAATTTATTGATTATTGAACCATCGTCAATGCACCCATAATTGGCATTAAATTAATGAGTACACCACCAAGTTTTAATAATCCACTTATTTCTTTGTTAGGTATCGTAATTAATGTAGCAATTATACCAATTGCACCAATGATTACGGGTAAGAAAAATGAAGGGAAAATAGGTATTTTTAAAAATATCCCTGCGCCAGCTAATAAGCCGCAAATTAACGATACATATAAATACTTATACATTTTAAAACACTCCGTTTTTATTCTCTATAAATAACTTATAATTAATTCATAATTCCCTTCAAAAATTGTATCTAAATCGTCTGAAGTTAGTATGAAATTTTGACCTTGTGTTACATCATAAATGTCTCCATCAACTATGACTTGTCCATTGCCTTTTAATACAGAAACTAAAACAAATTCTCTCGGTTTCATATAATTTAATGTGCCAGATATTTCCCACTTAACCATTGTAAAAAAGTCATTTGAAACTAGTTGAATTCGTTTGTGATTTTCAATAATTTCAGTATCCGTAGCTATATTAATATTTTCTTGAGTAACTTCGATGACATCCTTTGCTTTTGCTTGATCCAATCCTCTACTATGATGTGCTTTTTCCTCTCGACCAAAATCGTATACGCGATAAGTGACATCAGAAGATTGCATTGTTTCATAGACAAGTACACCAGCACCTATAGAATGAACCGTTCCTGCTGGTATGAAATAAAATTCACCCGGCTTAACCTTAACTTTATTAAATAAATTTGCATAGTCAGTTTCATTGATTTGATTCACTGCAATATCTTTCGAATCTGCATTCACACCATAAATGATTTCTGCGTCTTCTTCTGCATCTATGATATACCAACATTCTGACTTACCATATTGTCCATTCTCATTTTCATAAGCGTATGCGTCATCAGGATGCACATGGATTGATAATGCTTCTTTTGCATCTACAATTTTTGTCATTAATGGAAACTCTTGGCTCGGGAAATCACCAAACAATTCTCGATGATTTTCCCATACCATATCTAGTGTCTGCCCCTTGTATGGCCCATTCAACACTTCACATTTTCCATTTGGGTGTGCTGAAATCCCCCATGCTTCTCCAATATTTTCAGCCGGCAAATCATAACCGAGTGATTTCAACTTTGTGCCACCCCAAATTTTCTCATGTAATACTGGTTTTAAAAATAATGGCATTCACCACACCTCCAAACTTAGTTAATATATTGTTTAATCTGATATTTCCAATTTAGAAAAATATAAATTTATACTATTAATATTACATTTTAAAATTAATTTGACAGAACTATTGAAATTGTATCACATATCTTAACGCATTATAAACTGTCACTTCAACGTTTACTCATATTTAAATCAATAATTATTATATCAATACGTTTCATAGACGTATAGTTAAATTAATGTGATTCAATTACATTCAGTTGAATTTGACAATAAAATTATTCAATTGTCATAAATTTTTTAAATAAAGACTTGCCTTGTCAATATTTTTCACATTATAATGATACTAGAGTCTTTAAAAGACTCAGATTCTTTTACATATAAGGTAATGAATTATGATGATTTTGATCAGATGATTACTGTTCAAAATTTAAAATTTGCAATAAAAGCCCAAAGTGCTATAGTTTGGGCTTTTTATTCATTGAAATTTAATTATACTCGTCTTAGATTTTATGAATTTGGAAAGCATTAAAATAAATTTGAAGATTATCGCCATGATGCTTTCTCAAATCTATTTTTCTTTGAAGTTGGCTAATATTGTTTCTTTGACTTCTAATAAGTGTGACTCCATTGCTTTAACTGCTTCTACATCATCTTTATTAGCAATCGCATTATAAATGACTACATGCTCCTCTAGCAATTTATTCATTGTTTTTTGTTTACTATAAATAAATATCTTTCTTGTTTCTTTCATAGAATCTTGCATGAGTTCAGATATATTATTTAGTAATTCAACTAATAAAGAATTATTGCCAGCTTTAGCAATTAATAAATGGAATTCTAAATCAGCTCTTTCTCCTGACGTGCCATCTGTTATCGCTTCCCCCATTCGATTCAAAGCATTTTTCAAATCAATTAAATTTGCTTCTGTACGATGACAAGCAGCCATTTTAACGGTGGCGCTTTCAACAATTTCTCTTAACTCTAACAATTCTTTTATCTGAACTACTGAATTAAATTTATCTCCTAATTCAAAAAAAGTTGGTTCAATTTGTTTTACAAATGTCCCATATCCTTGTTTTATTTCTAATACGCCTATCGTTCTTAATGCATTCAAAGCTTCTCTTACCGAAGCCACACTCACACCAAATTCTTTACTGAGCTTTTGTATCGATGGTATTTTATCTCCGACTTGATAATTTCCAGATTTGATGCTTTCCAATAAAGTATCTGCGACTTGTTCATAAATTTTAGTGTTTGAAATCTTCATAGTTACCTCCAAACGATATCTATTATTGTATCAAATTTTCTTCATAAAATTTATTAAAATAATAGATATTTCAGTTAAAAATGGACCAAATTACTATAAGTTGTAAATTGGCCCATCTTTGTAACTATTAATTATTTATTTTTAAAATTATCTAAAGCTTGTGGTATCTCCACATCTCCACTAATAATTTGGAATTCAGTATTTAAATAATCATCAGTTGTTACAACTTCATTGATAACTGAAGCGACATCTTCTCTTGGAATTGAGCCTCTACCTTCAAAAAAGGCTCCTACTTCAATCTTGTTTGTGCCATCATCATTTAATAAAACACCAGGATGTACAATCGTATATGATACTGATGCTTGTTTTAAATATTCATCAGCATAATGTTTAGCAATTGTATAAGGCTTCAAGTCTCCACTAGCATCAAATGCCTCTCTTCTAGAATCATATGTTGACACCATAACAAATTGCTTAACATGATTTGCCTCACTTGCTTTAATAGCTTTAATAGCACCATCTAAGTCTACAATAATTGTTTTATCAGCGCCTGTACTACCACCTGAACCAACAGAAAATACTACACGATCAAAACCTTTGAATTTTTCAGTTAAAGCTTGAATATCGTCTGTTTCTACATCAATTAATGTTGCTTTGATATTTTTTTCTTTTAACTGTTCAACTTGGGATTCTTTTCTAACTCCAGCGGTAAAGTCTATATCTTTTTCTTTCAATTGTTCTACTAAATGTTGACCAACGCCACCATTAGCGCCAATAACTAAAATACTCATATTGGTACCTCCTTAATTAAGTTAATACTAAAAGTCTACCACTTTTATAAGAATTTAAAACAATTATGCACTTTTTGTTGACATATTAGTACGAAAGCATTAATATATGAATATATACTAATATATTCATATATAGAGGTGAATTTTGTGGATGCATCAATAAACACTGAAACATTAAATCATGTAACCGATATTTTCAAAGCATTAAGCGAAACAAATCGCATACGCATCATGCACTTATTATCTCAAAGTTCTAGCAGTGTAGGACATATTGCGCACACTTTAAATATGGGCCAATCTAATGTGTCACATCAGTTACGTATACTCAAACAAGCCCACCTAGTCAAATCTACCCGAGAAGGCCAGTCAATGATATATTCAATTGACGATACACATGTAACTGATTTACTAAAACAAGCAATACATCACGCAAATCACAAACTATAAAACTATAATGAAAGGTGTGGACCTATATGACTCAACAACACGAACACAATCACACACATAATCATACACATGGACATGTACATACCAATAATAAAAAAATCTTGCTCATTAGCTTTTTAATTATTGGTATATTTATGATTGTTGAAATCATCGGAGGTTTTTTAGCACATAGTTTAGCACTATTATCTGATGGTTTACACATGTTCAGTGATTCAATTTCATTAGGTGTGGCTTTATTAGCTTTTATTTATTCTGAAAAACACGCTACTAAATCTAAGACTTTTGGATACAAACGCTTCGAAATATTAGCTGCATTATTTAATGGCGTAACGCTATTTGTTATCGGTATTTTTATAATCATAGAAGCAATCGACCGTTTCTTTAATCCAGTAGCTGTAAAATCTACAGAAATGTTTATTATCAGTGTAATTGGACTCATCGTTAATATCGTTGTTGCTTCCTTTATGTTTAAAGGTGGAGATACAGATCATAATATAAACATGCGTGGTGCATTTCTCCATGTTATTGGTGACTTATTAGGTTCAGTCGGAGCCATTACAGCAGCTATTCTTATTTGGGCATTTAATTGGACATTTGCAGATCCTATTGCGAGTATTATCGTTTCTCTACTTATTATTAAAAGTAGTTGGGGGATAACGAAATCATCCATCAATATATTGATGGAAGGTACGCCAAGCGATGTCAATATGAGTGAAATCATAAGTGCTATTACAAGTGAAGCGCAAATAATAAATGTACATGATTGTCATATTTGGACTATTTCTAACGAAATAAATGCTTTAAGTTGTCATGCAGTTGTACCAAATGACATGACAATTGAAGAAGGTGAACAACTTTTAAACTTACTCGAACATCGTCTAACACATTTAAACATTCAACATATGACAATACAGTTTGAAACAGAATATCATAATCATGACAACAATACTTTATGTTCAGCAATTTATACAGAAAAATAACATGAATAAAAATAAAAAGTGACTAGATTTTAAAGCTTAAAATAAGCAATATCAATCTAGTCACTTTTATTATTTAAATTTCTTTTAAAATATATAGCAAATCCAAAACATTTTATGCCTATAAAAATTTATCAAATATCAGCTCTTTAGCTGGCACTTGTTTTTCTTTAAAACCTCTTATAAATTCTTCATTATCATAAGGAACTTTAACCCTTTCAAATGAAAATTCATTTTCATCGATAGTAACAATACCATATACAGCATATGCGCCATTATTCAATCCAACAGATCCAGGATTAAAATAAACTTTAGATTTATCATCAAACAAATGAACCGTATGATTATGACCAAAAACAATTAAATCTGCTTCTTTATCCTCGAATAGTGATTTAATATTTTCTTCTGTAGGTTCCACAATGGGACTAAACGGCTGCCCATCAATTGGCGTGTTCAATTTATCATTTGGGATTTCATAATGAATGAACATGATTTTTTTATGATTTATAGTTTTTTCAATAACACGAGGTAACGCATTTAATTTATCATAATAATCTTCGTCTAAGTGACTTTCAATCCATTGGTGGTGTTCATAAAATTTATCTTTTAAGTCTTCAGGATAAGGCGTATCGTTAACAATTGACATCACCGCTTCATCATGATTACCTGCAATAATTTCCATATCATCTCTTTCAAATATTTCGTCAAGTACTTTATTTGTTTCATGGCCTACACCAATATTATCGCCTAGGTTATATATTTTATTTATATCTTTTCTTCTATCAATATCATCCAATACTGTATCCAACGCATCAAAATTGCCATGTACATCAGTAAGAATTGCAAATTTCATGATGATATCTCCTTTCAACATTTTCTCATTTGGTCATTTTAACATTTTATAGCCATTTTGTTACCTATTAATTTTAAAATCTCTAATTTTTTGATAGCATATGCTTATCACTAAAAAGGAGTGCTTAAAATTTGTTTAAATTTCATAAACTAGCATTACAAAATGCTAAACCGCAAAATGCTAAAATTTTACTATTCACAATTGTAAGTTTTATCATATTATTTGCTTTGACTGTTCTAACTTTTATACCAGTTCAACCAGCAATATATAAGTTTTTAATGTCAATGGCAATGCAACAACCTATTGGTAGTGCCTTAATTACATTAATACTAGCAATATTAATTCCATTAGTGGTTTTCATATTTGTAGGCTATCAACTTATTGCTGGAACTATATACACTATAGACAATGCAATTAATAAAGACAAGGTTAAATTCAAAGATTTATTTTCAATATTTAAAAAAGGTAAATATGCTAAATCGTTAAAATTATCTTTAATTACTTTATTAAGTATTATTATTATATTATTACTTAATATTCTAATAAGTAAGCTATTACAATTAGGCATTGTACAATTATTCACTGCATTACAAGGACCGTTAAGCAGTTCTGATCATGCACTTGGATGGTCATTAACATTCCAAATCATTGCCGCTACTTTACAAGTATTTATATTGTCATTTGTTTATTGGTTCTTTACAATCCTAATCATCAATTATACATTAGCTTTTGTTAAAGAACCTAGTAGAGGCGCTTGGTCATCTGTGAAACGTGGCTTTAAAGCTATTAAAAACGGCAATAAAACTTGGTTTAAATTCTATATAGGTATATTATTGCTAAATTTACTTGTTATCATCTTAGCAAACCCAGTAAGTCAATTAGTTTCTATTAGTACTGGTAGTATTTCACAAACATTAGCAACGACTATTATCTATATTGTGTCAGTAATCGTTATTATAATTAGATTAATCGTTTATTACACAAACTTATTAGCAATTATTCAATACTACAATAAAAATGGCGAGAAAATAGATAAATCAGAAGTTAAAAAATCAAAAGCTTCTACACAATCTAATCAAACATCTAAAGTAAGCAATAGTGTTAATCATACAACTGAGAAAGCTACGGATAAAGTTAATCAAACTTCTGATCAGTTTAAAGATAATGCTGAAGAAAAGGCTTCAGATATCAAAGATCAAATTGATAACAAAGAAAAATAAATATCAATAGGAAACAGTTAGGACCATCGTTCTACCTTCAAAAAGGACTAATCCACGTTCAAAAGGATTAGTCCTTTTGAATTTATACTTGTCTTTTTTTACGATACTACTTAACTGTTTATATTATACTTGCACACTCTCAATTGATTCTTATGCTAAAGCATATGAACAATCAATTATCCATATCAAAAAAAGACACTTTATCTCATTTAATAATCATTATTAAACGAGAAAAGTGTCTTTTTTAATCAATTTATCTATACGTATATTTTATAATAAATGTTTTTTCAAGTATAATGCCGCACCATTTTCTTCATTTGTGAATGAAGTGACATCATCAGCTAAAGCTTGAATTTCTGGCCGAGCGTTCTTCATCGCTACAGTATAATTACCAAACGCAAACATCGCTCTGTCGTTATCACTATCACCAATGACTAATGTTTCTTCTTGCTTAATGCCAAAGTAGTCTATCATTTCTTTAATTCCAGTGCCTTTGTCAATACCAAAAGCCATTGTTTCCGCGTTAAAGCGCGATGAATTTGATACACTGATTTGAAGTGCTGTTTGGTCATCGATTAACTGATTTCGAAATTGAGTAATCTTATCATAATCTGGTGAGAATAAATAAATTTTTGAAAATGATGTGTCAGGGATAATTGGTTCCCAACTTACTTTTTCAACAATAGATTCTCTACGGGATGTCCACTCACTATAGCCTACGTTTTCAGGTGGTGTTGATTGTTTAAACATAGCTTCTGCCCACGTTTGATCTTCATTAAGAATGATACGATTGCCGTCGAAAGGAAACACTTCATAATAAATTGCTTGTGCTTTTGCTCTTTTCACAATTTCATTTACCGTATCAAATGTTAAACTATGTTTAAAAATAGTTTCATTGTGAACGACACCGTTCGTACCATTAGAACTAATAATACCATCCACTTTAAAGTCTTTAGGTACAAGGTAATGAATCTCATCATGTGCTCTTCCAGTAGCTAAAAACACTTTATAACCATGATTTCTTAAAGTCTGTATTATTTCTGTCGTTTCGTTATCTACACGATTGTTTTTATGTAAAATTGTACCATCCATATCCAAAAATATTGCTTTAACATTTTCCATTTAATATAAATCCTCCATCATATGTTATCGTCTTAAATTATGGCACTTTGTCTATGTTTCTGCAATGTCTTCATCTTCTAAAAACAATGTATAGCGCCCATGGTTATATGTTATGCTGACATTCCGCTTAAAGAAGTGACTTAATGTTGTATTATTTAGAATTTCGGATAATTGACCTTGTTTGAAAGATTGTCCATTTTTCAATAAAAAACCATAATCAATGTCCTGAGTGATTTCTTCTACAAAATGCGTGACATAAATTACTGCTAATTGAGGATTTTGCTTATACAATTGTGTCAGTGCACTTAATAAATCTTCTCTTGCAATAAAATCTAGTCCTGAAGCTGGTTCATCTAAAATTAAAAGTTTAGGGCTCCCCATCAAAGCTCTTGCTATCAACACTTTTTGACGCTCTCCAGTAGAAAGATAACCATAATATTGATTTTCAAATTGAGTCATTCCCATTTGCTTTAAATATTGTTTTGCCAAATCTATGTGTTGTTGTTGTACATCCTGAAACACACCGATTGACTTAAATATCCCACTCATTACTACATCTAAAACAATTTCACCATCTTGAAAACGATCCATTAAACTACTAGATACAAATCCAATTTGCTGGCGTACATTTTCAGCAGAATATCCTTTGTTTCCAGGCTTCATACCAAATAAAGTCATTTCACCTGACGTATTTGGCTCATAGGCATTTAAAATATTCAATAGTGTCGTCTTACCTGCCCCATTCAAACCATATAACATCCATTTTTCTCCCTCTTTAATCTGCCAACTCACACCTTGAACAATTTCTTTTCCATCTTTTCTTCTTGCTATATTGTTCAAATCAATTAGCATATATATATCCCCCTTTGTTAAATTGCCATTTATTTTTGATTCTGTCTAAATATATTTTCTAATGTCTTACCTTTAGCTAATTCATCAACCATCTTGTCTAAATACCTAATCTCTTTCATTACTGATTCTTCCATATTTTCAACACGAACCCCACAAATAACACCTGTCACTTTAGTTCTATGTGGATTTAATTGTGGTGCTTGTTGAATAAATGTTTCATAATCAGTGCCATCTTCTACCATTTCATCCAACTGAGATTGACTATAGTCGGTCATCCACTTAATGATCGTGTCCACTTCATTTTTCGTTCTACCTTTTTTTTCGGCCTTTTTCACTAAATGAGGATAAACATTTCCAAAAGCCATAGTATAAATTTTAGGTTTTGTCATTATTTTACACTACCTTTCTTTAATTTCTATATGTAATCGTTCTTCTTAGCATATTAAATTTTCTAAACTTTTGAAAACATTTCACTTTCAATAAGTTAAAAATAAAAGCTGAGACAATTTAATGTCCCAGTGTTGCTTTGAAATAAAGTTTGATCACAAACACCTCAAAAGCCCGTTTTTTACCGCCAATAAGAAGAATCCATTTTGAAAAAAGATTGATTAAAATAGATTCATTATTTGTGAAGTAGTATACAATTTTTATATTAAAGTTTGATCATTTTCTACGTATGTTATTCCGCAATTACGATAAATGATCGAACTTTTTTTCAAACGGTTAAACTTTATTTTAAGTCTACAGCAAAATAAAGAAAGGCTTCTGACATAACCAAACCTAGGAATGCCAGAAGCCTTCAAAAAAAATTCATTATAGAAATAAAATTACTAGTACTCCTACGACTACACAATAATATGAGAAATATGCGAGGTTTCCCTTAGCCATTATATTGATAAGGGCTTTTAACGCGAAGTATGTTGCTATAAATGCTGCTATAAATGCGATTAGATATGGAATCATCAATGCATCAAAATTTGGGTCCTGTACTATCTCAGGGACCTCTAACATGGTTGTCCCCAAACTAACCGGGATATACAACAGGAATGAAAAACGAAGTGCTGTTTCCTGTTTCATCCCAACAAGCATTGATGCAACAATCGAAGCACCTGAACGACTAATGCCTGGTGTCACAGCAACTGCTTGAGCTAGCCCAACAATAACAGCATCTTTGGAAGTTAAATCACCATCTTTTTTCCTGCCCCTAAGATTTCGGATCATCCAAATTGCAACAGCCGTAATAAGTAAGGTAAATCCGACAATTTTTGTATTGCTAAGTGCCTCACCAATAACGTCCCCAAATAATAAACCGACCACACCTACTGGAATTGTGCCGATAACAAGGTAAAGAATAAATTGAAAATCACTTTTGGCTTGTTCATCCTTTTTTGTTATAAAAAGGATGCCATTTTTGATTAACCGATAAATATCGTGCCTATATATAAGCAGAACTGCAAGAAGAGAGGCAAAGTTAACAAATATTTCAAAAGAGAGCCCTCTAGCTTCAATTCCAAATAGTTCACGAACGATTATGATATGTCCACTCGAAGAAATAGGGATCGGCTCTGTAATACCTTGAACCAATCCTAATAGTAAATATTGTATTAATGTACACAGTTCTGTCATGGATCCCACGGAAAAATCCCCCTCATTTGGCTAAATAAAGCACTTCAAGATAAGGCCAGATGAATGCCAGGTGTAGCTTTAAAATAAAGTTTGATTATAAATATCTCACAAACCCGCATTTTTTGTTAAATAGAAATAATCCTTTTGAAAAAGATTGATAAAAAAAGAACTCCAGCAGAAATTAAACCAACGATAACCTGTGTTAACTTTAGGAGGTTGGCATTAGTTCCATGAACTGCTTCCTTGTTTCGGTGTCTTAATCCTAACAGATCTAGAAAGCGATCTTTAAAGATCACGACAACAGCAAAATCGAACCGAGCTGAATCACAACTTTAAACGTGTTTGCTACGTACTTCCCTAAAAATTGCTCAGATTGGAGCCACATCTAATCAACAATGACAATGAGACCAGTTAACGAAACAGGATCAAATTCTGTTAATCCCTCAACCATTCCTAAAATAATCACTTTTAAAATCTGAAGTAAATCCACTGTTTTTTTACGTCTCCCTATATTTTCATATATTTGATATTTTTCCCCATACCTTATTAATCAATGATGTTAATGGATATCTGTCTTGTTAAAATAGACAATCATCGCAATAAATCCTGCGAGAGCAGTAGCTGTAATAGCGATGTAAGAGTATTCCGGCGGGTAAGTTAGAGGGAGTGTATTGTTGGCTATATCCCCTGCTGCTGCCCATGGAAATAAAGCTCTATGTTCCGAATTTCCACCCATGACGTTAATCAAGGTTATAACAACCGTAAAAATGATAGTTGGAACATAATTCTTCATTACAAGCGTTACAAGTATAATTGGAGTGGAAAGAATAAATAAAAACATTCCTCCTATACTAAATTGACTTAACGATTCCATTACTAAGGAAATGCTTAGTCCGTCAAACTGCGTTAGCATACCCAAGACTAAAGTGAGTGTCCAGGCAATAAGTGTCAACATCATAATCCATATAAACAGCAGAAGCATTTTGCTCACAATAAAACCTATGCGTGACACAGGAATGGCTAATATATTTTTCAATGTATTTTCCATATATTCGCGATTGAAAAGATAGGTAGTAACCACACCATATAAAGGAACCCCAATGATGAGAACGGTGTACAAATTCACGTTGTAAAAAAGTTCCTTGAAGAGGATGGATGGTTCGTTCAGATATGTAGCTATGACTACAACAAAAGGGGCTACGGCTGCCCCAAGTATGCTTATCAGAAACATACTAGAGCGTTTGAGCTTTAGTACTTCAGTTAAGAATAAATTAACCAATCGTGCCACCTCCGACTAATCTTTCAAAATAATCCTCTAACCTGTCTTCGCTCATCTTTATCTTTAATACGTTAATATCATTTTGCACAAACATCCTATTAATCGTTCCTTGCTCCCCTAGGTGAGAATACACCCGAACCATTCCTTCGTCATAAACTTCGTAATCAAAAATATTAAAATGTTCCTCAAGGAGCATTGTTGCTTTATTATCGTTAGATACTTGGAACTCAAGGTATTTACGATTCCTTTTTCTAAGATGATCGATCCCAATCTCCTCTAAAAGCTTCCCTTCATGAATAATTCCCATATGATCGGCCAGTTGTTCTATTTCCGATAAAATATGACTAGATATCAATATGGTTATATTTCTCTCTGCAGCGAGAGATTTAATCAGCCTCCTCATCTCCTTAATGCCAATAGGATCCAAGCCATTGGTAGGCTCATCTAATATTAGCAATTCCGGATAATGGAGAAGAGCTCTGGCGATTCCTAATCTCTGTTTCATTCCTAATGAATATTTACCGACTAGCTTTTTATTTTCATTTTGCAGTCCAACAATCTCTAATGCTTCATCAATGGCATTTTTCTTATGTACCCCTATGATTTTTGCATTGATTAATAAATTTTCCTTGGCTGTTAAGTTTTCGTAAAATCCCGGTACCTCAACAATAGACCCTATCCGTCTTAAAATCCTTTTTTGGTTCTTGAATAGATTCTCTCCAAAAATTTCAATTTGCCCATAGGTCGGTCTAATTAACCCCAATAGCATTCGAATTGTCGTCGTTTTGCCAGCACCATTTCGACCTAGAAAGCCGTAAATTTCTCCTTGATTTACAGTTATACTAAGCTGATCTACAGACTTTTGTTCCCCATAAATCTTAGACAAATTAGTAGTTTTGATAACCGTATTCATTTAGAAAACACCTTCTTCCAATTAAGCTCTTGATTACATTATAGAAGGTTGATTTTAACTGGGTCTTAACCATTTCTTAATTGTTTCTTAAATACCCTTATTACTGTGTTTGGGGATGGAAAAACCAAAAGTCGTTTTTTTCCACGGAATGCTTTCAACCCAAATTCGTCCGTGGTTTTTTTCCACCAGTTCTTTGGCGATAGAAAGCCCCAAACCACTGCCACCAAATGAATTATTTCTTGAATAATCGCTCCGATACATTCTTTCAAAAACATTCCCAATATCCACATTTGAAATTCCAGACCCCTGATCCCAAATTAGCAGTTGAAAATCATTAGTGGTTTCCGTCAATTCTATTCCTAATACTTTCCCGTCCTTTCCATAATGCACAGCATTCTTGATTAAATTACCTATGATTCGGATAAGGCTTTGGTGGTCTGCCATGATCAAGCAATCTTCTTCTGGAATACGGACTATTAACTCGATCTCCTCTTTTTTAAGCTCAGGTAAAAATTCAATGATTGACTCCCTTGTAACCTCTGCAAAATCCAATAGTTCTTCTTTTAGTAAGAATTCATTCGCTTCGATTTTTGCCATATTAAAAAGTTCATCTAACAATTGCTTTAAACCGTTGGATTTTCTCGATACAATTTCAAGATATTTTCTCTTTTCTTCTTCTGAGGTAGATATGTCATCTTGCAAGGCATCAATATATCCAATGATAGAAGTAAGTGGGGTACGAATATCGTGGGAAATACTAGATAGAATTCTCTTTCGCGCTGTTTGAGACTTTATTGACTGGATTTGAACTTTTTCCAATTGTTCAATTAAGTCATTGATAGAAAAAGTCAATTCATTGAAAAATTTATCGTGATTAGCCAATAACCTTGTATTTAAATTCCCGTTAATAGCCCGCTCCAACTCCACATTCATTCGTTTCAGTTGGGTATGGTAATGGATTCTTTTGAATAATAAAATGGCTGTTATAAAAAACAATACAATGAATAAAAACCACCTAACTATTGCCGGTGTTTGATAATAAATATCTATCATGAAGATACCAGTTATAGTTATAAACTGAAGCATAATAAGAAAGATAATCTTGTCATTCATCTTGTTCACCAACAAACTTATAGCCTATCCCCCATACGGTTTGAATAAATTGCGGATTAGAGGGATCCACTTCTATTTTCTTTCTGAGCTTTCTGATATGCACCATAACTGTATTGTCATCTTCTATATAGTCACTCTCCCAGACATTACGAAATAATTGTGTCTTTGTGAAAACTTGTTCATTGTGTGCAGCAAGAAACTTAAGCAGTTCAAATTCTTTGGCAGTTAGGGGTACCTCCTCACCACCTATGACGATTATGTATTTTTTCAGATCAATCGTTAGGTCTTTATACTTGATCGATGTTTTTTCAAGGGATTCGCCATCACTACCTAGTATCAAAAATCTCCTCATAAGGGACTTCACCCTGGCGATCACTTCATTAATGCTAAAAGGCTTTGTAATATAATCATCCGCTCCGATGCCTAATCCTAAAACTTTATCAACCTCTTGGTCTTTAGCAGTGAGCATCAATATAGGAATATTTGTTTTATTTCTAAGCCTTCTACATACCTCTATACCATCGACCTTCGGCATCATTAGATCTAAAATGAGGAGATTATATTGGTTTTTATCAAATAAACGAAGAGCCTCCTCGCCATTTACAGCAACATCTACCTTATATAATTCTCTTTCTAGGTACTTTTTTAGCAAATTTCTAATTTCCTTCTCATCATCAGCTATAAGTATTCGAATATCTTCCATATTTTCACCTGCTTTTTAGCGTTAATATGAACTTCTTCATTACAATTCACACAGTTTATCGGACAAATACCGAACCACTAGTAATGAAGGGTTCGTTCTGTGACACTAGTCAATCTTGCAAGGTTTTTACCGTATGATTTTTAAATTAACCCTATTCACTCCCCACTCATTATTAAATTTTAAGTTAGATCATAGTCAAGCTTATATATTTATTTAAATACTATTTGACAACATATTACTCATTCTATATAAATGAAAAAAGTTCATTTAAGATTAGTCATTGAATATTCTTTGAACAAAATTAGTATCTACTTTCCGGCTTAAATAGCGTGAAACATTACAACAACTTGCCTAGTAATATCCCAGCCCTATGTTGAACCCCTTTACTACTATGTTTTGTTTTTTCAATTTTAATTCCCTTAGTATTGATAGAGTTTAATGATTTTCTGGTCCAATTACCACTAGCATTAACAAGATTCAAAAGAATATAATTACAGATTGCACTCCAATTTTGTTTCGAAGATGATGATAAAATAAGTGTAGATAGGGAACGACGTTCACGTTCTACCTCAATAATGTTGAAATGGTTGCCATTCATCATATATACTTCAGCAATTATATAACTCCTCTTAGTAATACCGTCGCTTAACTTAGTATATTTCCTATGCCCCACACTTTCTGGCAACACATCAGTAAATGCTCGAATTGCTTTTACCTCTGGATATTGCTCCAATACCTTCAAAACATTAATAAAGTCCTGTATTTCTCCCTGAGCTTTAATTTCGTGAAGCATTTGATGCTCTAATCCTCTTGCCAGTTGTTGACCACCACTATCTGCTGTAGAACGAATGTAATGATCGTCACCATAGTATCTCTTTGTATTTTCATCCTCTTCCAACCTTTGTTTGGTTGATCCAAGTTTGACCTGTTTAACTTTAGGAACCGAGGTATATTCGTGTCCCAATTGATTCATCTGAACAAAATCAAAATCCTCAGTCGCCCCATCGACTTGTTCATCTAATGTAAATCCCCCTTCACCATCTTTTTTATTTAAAGAACGATATGTATATTTCTTCGCTTCCTTTGATTTCTCATTATCCCGAATTTCCGGATGTGAAATTGAGATATTTTCATATGGAATATACTTATTTTTCACATTAACAATTTGTAGTACTGTCCATGTATTCTGATCTTCCTTTATCCGTGCAGTTACAGTGATTGGTTGTGTAAAAGTCCATTCGAATTTCAATGTCTGTTCTTGCAACCATGTGAAGGCAATACTTTCATAAACATGCCTTAAATCACGGTTTGTTAATAGCCAAACCAATTGATAAATAAATGCTGTTCTGGTGTATTTCAATTCATAAAGCGATGAAAAACTAAGATGTATTTTATTTGGTTCGTATGTTTCTGTGAAAAATTGAGGAAATGAATTCGATTCAAACAAGCGATATAAAAGAAAACCATTAGGCGCCAATATACTTCTCAGCACTTCAATGACTGGCAGAATGACATTCTTGCCTTCAAAAGAAAATATGAAACTGCGTGAGGTTGCAGGGTCATTACTTCCATGGACGTTCCAAAGTTTTTCGTAATACTGAACTCGATTTGGATAAATAGTAATATCTACTTCCTGCACCCCCTGTGGAGGCTGACTTGTCGTAATTACACCATCACTATAATAATGTTGAATTGCCAAGCAAGGCAGCGTACCCCAGTCCATTAGTATCTTTTCTGTGACTCCCCTTGCGCGAAAGTATGCATGAAGCATCATTTTATTATTATTACGAAAAGGATCACCAATCCAGATTAGTCTTGCCTTTTCTCCTTTCTTGAATGGCCATTTAATTTTAACTTGTTGTGAGCTCATAATTATCCACTTCCTGTTTCATGTTTATATAAGCTTCCAAATATGGTTTTATTTCATAGAAATGATGTGATTTTACAGCACCTATGCGCTGTACTTTCCATAAGCTTACAGGTTCTCTCTCCCGCAACATTTGATTAATAATAGTACAGCAGCGTCTAATTTGGAATTGCTGGGTAGTTTCTGTCACATCGGTTAGGAGCTTTTTAGTTTGTGGCAGTTTATCAAGATGTTTCTCCAAATTGGACAGTATTCCAAGACGTTTTCCAATAACCGAAATGGTGATTCGAACAGGCTTATCTAACATAATGAGTTCTTCGTAAAGCCTTTTAATTTTTGAATAGTATTCACAATCACGAGATTCCCAATCCACAGTTGCTTTTGGTTTCCCTTTTATCTGATTGATAGGCAGGTTATTAAACAACCATTTCTTATCATGGCGATACAAGTACATATATTCCCTTTTAAAACGTTCCCTAATTTGTGTTCTTGAATCATCAGGAAATTGCTGTATCCCTTCAAGTAGTTGTGTACGGTATTGCTGTAACATTGGTGAGTTGACTTTATTTTTGATTTTTTCTTTTTTTCCACCCGCAGATAAATAATTTTTCACGGTCTTAGAATCAACTCCAAGCATTTCAGCCATTGCTCTTATGCTTAAATTCTTGTTGGATGCAAGGACTCGTAATTTATCCATCCAAGTGGCTCCAAACACTTTTACACGACCAATGTGATATTTATCTTCGCTAGATTTATCAGGACCCTTTCTGGCATAAATATAGCCACAGGAACATTCGAATGTACCGATAGGAGCTGTTGTTTTAAAATCTCTTGTAATCTTTACATTACTGATTACCAATTGCTTATAATGATCGGCAGCCTTATTTAAGCATGGCCAAGGACCTTTACCGAAAGGACCTAAATCCTCACGAACACGAAAAAGTTCTTCTACGTCTTTTCCTAAAAAGTACAGAAAGAATAGATGGCGCAAAGGATGGACATGACGCTTTTCGTTGCGAGTTAATACCTTGAGCCAATTGTGTTCATCTTCCCCGTTAAAATTCGATTCGTACTTTTCTAGAAATCCTTTTGGGAAATTCACTTGAAATGCATCAAATAACTCTTTTTGCCTTACTTGGTTTGATGTAGTAATTAAATTTTTCTCTTTAAGAAGCATTTGATACCTTTTAAAGATTTCCTCACGAGAGAACACTACTATATCAACATTTAACAGTTGATATGCCATTGTCGCTAAATTTACTTGGATATCAAATCGTTCAGGGTACACCACCTCCTGTATAACAGATAAATCCATTTTTTGTACCTCAAACCGAATAAACTTGATACGACTATGCTCGGTAAATTCATCTGGATATTTCTTTAGTTGTAAATAATGATGCGCACACAAGTCTATGCCCTGTAATTGATGCTCCCTATGAATGTATGGTTCTCCGTATCTATCAATATCACCCTTGGCGCATTGTGAGCAGTAGTATAATCCATCTTTCTTGCAAATACCTCCTGCAATCATGCCAAGTCTCGTATAAAGACCCTTTCCGTCACCTTGAACGTCCCACAGAATCTCTTGCTGTCGCTGTTTAGAAAGGAATGGAGCATAAAACGGATAAATAGTATGTTTTGCTAACAGACTTTCTACCGAGTAACGGTTTCCTATTTGTTGAGCTAAAGCATCAAAATGGCTACCAATCTCTAAACTCGGTATCACAGAACGACTTTGAAACACTTCTTCCAACGTATCTTTGTAATCTATATTTCCACTATAAAAATGATAACGTGCAATCGCTGAATAAATTAATTCATCGGGATATGGATCTGTAAAGAATGGCAGCATTTGCTTCCCTCCTAGTAGAACTCCTTCAAAGGTTTTTTAATGTATCCATTTGCTTTTAATAATTCATAGGGGTGTTGCTTTTTTTCCAATGCTTGCTTTCTTAGCTTTAGTAATGGTAGAACCTCTACATTTTTTACTTTTGCCTTTGCTTTTTGATCTTTCTTTTGTTGATTTAAGGCAATCGCCTGCTGAATCGCATCTGATTTAAGTTGATTAAATTCAGTATCAAGTGAATTTTCTTCAACTATTTTTTGTACGAGTTTTTTTATATCATTCTCTTTCAAACTATCAAAAATACCAAGGGCTGCTACTTCAACACTTAAGTTTTCGATCATGTCTTGACGTTTATACTCGATTCTATTTTGTCGTTCCTTAAACGCCTCCTGAATACGTCCTGCTATTTCTGTATTTCGCTTATGGTTCAGCATAACTTCATCCAGGTTGATCATGATATCTTCATATTTCATCATATCGGCAATATTGTTTGTCCGAATAGCTGTCATCATTGGTTGAATCGTTTGCATATCTTCTTTCGCAGTCTTTTTCAGTACTTGTGGCGTAATGATTTCATTCGGGTTGCCCTCATCAAATAATGCGCGTTCTTGTGCTAAAATAAATAAGTTCATAGCAACAGCAGTAATCCCTTGGCATTCGTAATAAAATGATTTCTTTAATTCCTCAGTAAGCTCAGAATAGGTTTTTAAACACTGTAATTCCCAAAGAGTTTCTAAGAAGAACTCCCATTCTTCACTATTTTCCGCCATACGATCCCAAATAATAGCTCCATCACTTGCAGCTCGTCTTGCCTGCCTGAAATTCCCCTTAAATAGTTTTTGTGCCTTAGAAGTACCAATTAATACGGTTGGAATGCCAACCGTATTAGATAGCGTTACAAAGAAATTCAGCATTTCTTCCTGATCATTTTTAGAATGTAGTAGGTGCTGGATTTCATCAATTACCAGAACGCCAATGCCATACATGCTTGCTAATGAAGTCATGTGCAATAACATGGTCGATGTCACTCGATTTAAGTAACCGAATTTCTCAAGATATCTTGTTCCTAACAAGTCATCAATCGCTTTAAAGAAACTTTTACATAGAGTAGATAAGCTTCCATCATAAGGACAGTCAATTTTAAGCCATACAATTTGGGTCCGATTAAACGGTTGTCCCTTGTATTCTTCATGCTTGATTACCTGTGGATACATAAGCAAAAGACGTTCAATTGCCGTTGTTTTACCAATTCCAGAAATACCAATAATGGATAAACTATCGGCGGTCGAGCGAATATAATCCAGTCTTTCATCGATATATTT
Organism: Staphylococcus cohnii species complex 1663; assembly: GCF_041008415.1. NCBI lineage: Bacteria > Bacillati > Bacillota > Bacilli > Caryophanales > Staphylococcaceae > Staphylococcus > Staphylococcus cohnii species complex 1663. Next base: position 16,331 of record NZ_JBFDVL010000008.1, on the reverse strand, counting down.
ATGTGTGGTCTCTTCTTCACGCAATTCATGCAATACACGAATACGCTCTAAAAATGTTATGTCTAAAGGATTACGTGCTAAGTAACTCCTACGAATCAACGTTGATAAACGACGTTCTACCTCGAAGTGAATAGGCAAGGGCTGGATAAAATTCCTCACACGTTTTAATACGTGATAGCGAATATTCGTTGCACTTAACTTATCTTGCCTACTAATTCGTGGGGTCACCATAAATCTTTCCAACACATCATCCTCACTGAAAATCGCTGGAAGAGCTTCGATGAAAGGATTATTGGTATATTCACTTAAAGGTTGTTCCTTATAGGTACCTTTTTCAAATTCTCCTTTTAAAACAACCATGTCATTTGTTTTTCCCAAATTCCTCATCTCGCTTCTTCTTTAATTTTTGCATTAGTCGTGAGGATGATTTCTTAGGTGGTGTCTCATCGACCTTTTCTTTTGTAGCGAAGTCAATTACTTCAGCTGATTCACTAACCTTATCAGGTGATAAATCAAATTTTTCAGATTCACGGTTTAATTGTTTTTCAACATCCTTGTTATCACGAATAGAAGCTATTTTGGCTTTCTTACTCGTTGGTTGGTTGTATGATTGTTTTTTATTTTTCACAGCATTTTTAATGATCTCTTCCATTGCTGCATCTGTATTTACTGTGAGTTGAATTTGATTCGTACGTTCTATTTCTTCTAGTTCGTTTCGAAGTTGTTGTTGGAAGACAATTTCTTCCAATAAATCTTCTTTATATTGCTGACTTGGTTCTAACAAAATACACGTCTCAAAGTCCATTCCGTTATCATGGGGAATATAGATTTTTTCGACGTGTCTAGGATCATAAACAACTTCTACACTTCTATTTTTCAACTTCAAATACCAATCCTCTTCAATCGCTCTTTGAGAACCGTATAGAAGGTTTTTAAATTTTATTCCTGCCCTTGAAATTGTTGCTTTCCCTCTCGGTAGCACGTTCAAGCGAAGAATATTTCTATCAATTGTTCTTAGCCTTCCCGTGCGATTTTGAATGCCCCAACTCCATAAATTAATTGGCGTTGGAACTAACCCCTCTGCGACCATTTCTTTTTCAACAGGGTATTTATCAATGACTTTTTGATTGTGATGCAGCGCCATTGTAATAATAAGAGACGTAAACTCCTTTAAATTCAGCGTAGCATTTAAGCGATAATCCTGATCTCCACGCTCTCTATATTCCTTTTGAATCGCTCCAGGTGCCTTTTGCTTCAGCTTACCGTTAAACGTACGAAATTTCCTTTCAACAATTCCTTTTAAATCTCCACGATAAGCCGTAGTATTCTCAATTTTAATATTAAGATTGTTAATGAGATTGTCTACCGAATAACCTTCAAACTCACCTCGGTCAGCGATAATTATTTCAGGCAAATGATGTGTTGGCCATTGCTCAGGAGTTATATCAATTCCATATTGCTTACAAAATTCCACCTTGTCTGCAACCATATTATCTAAAGCCATCATTGCTCCGATCCATGATGGACCTTCTAGTCCGACATAAAGCCCTGTGATAATACGTGAATATACATCAAGAACAGCATAAATAACTGGTCGTCCAATTACTTTATTTACATCAAGCGAACTAACTAAATAGATATCAGCAATAGTTGCGTCAATCTGGAATCTAGTTCCAGGACCATTTGTTTCCGATTTAGAATTACCTAAAATTGGACGATGCTTCAATTCATACTCTTTCGTACTTTTACGAAATTGAATATCTTTTTTTGGATCTTCTAGCTTTTTAAACCAATAGTAAAACTGATGGTAAGAGGGCGTTCGGGTAGCATCCCAAATACGGTATTTCAGCTCACCGTTTTCCTTGTAGCGATCAGAATAGAAGTCACGTAGCATAAAATTATATACATCTTTTAAAGAATAGTTATTCTTTTTCCTGTAGTACTTATTGATAACGTGTTCAATTTGGACCTTAACTTCTTCTGTAATGTTAATCCCAGTTTGATATTCATTATTTAAATTTACTCTTCTAGGACGACCAACTTTTTCTTTCGTTAAAGCTTTCGTTTTACCTTTACCACCTGAATTAGAGTAGTCAGGTAACATGGCGTTTTTTGTCATTCCACGCTGCCAATAGCGAGTTAGCAACTTTTTAATCTTTGTCTTACCTAAGTTGCTATCCCTAACTACTTCAATAATTTTATTCTCTCTCCCTTGTTTACGGAGCAAATCTTGCATATTAGGCACGCAGTATTTTTGTATAGTTTCCCAATCTTCTTCGCGCTTACGAATTTGTACCTCTGTTAAATCACCTTCAGAAATCATTTTTGCATAAGGATCACTAATTGCTAACAGTTCACCTTGCTTGATGTCTGTGGTTAGGCTAGAGTATAGCTCTTTTCGTGGCATAGCACTGCTGGTGTCAATATTAACTATATATACATGTGGTTCTTCAATATCTATTACCCGAATTCTCTTTGAATCTGTTACATATTGAAATACCTGATTAATATAAATCATCCGTATTTCACCTTCTCTAATTTACTTTCATCAACATACTTAACATCAGTTGGCTTCTCTAAATCAATTGGCTTGTACATATCTGTAACCATAATTTTTTTGGCAAGCAAATGATAAAACAACGTAACACCACTACCGAAAGGCAAGTGTGTATCTGCATCAAACTCACTAGCAATTTCTCGGATACTTTGCGAATTATTCAATAGACGACTCATAAGAGACAATGATAAATCATCAATTTGTTGGTCAGCCATTTCTCGATATACATCATAGTTCCGAATATCAAAATAATCATGGATATAACTAATATTTCTAGCCACGGTCTTATCAATTTCTTCCTCTGTTACGATACCCCAACTAATGCCTCTACGCTCCCAGTAAACCCGTTCAATTTCGAATTTCTCTAACACACGTTCTTCTAGAAGCTTATCTTTCATTTTGATAGTATGAGCAACTTCAAATACACCTTGTCCCTTGTCAACTGTTAATAAAAAGTCCGTTGACATAACAATCGGATCGCCTGTTTTTGGATCAGCTGGGTGTTTAATTCCAAGCTCTTCCGCAATGACAATTGTCTCTTCTTGTGGTAATAAAGGAAATTGTTCACGAATATCTAAAACGGCATCGGAAAATTCAGTCAAATAAAAATAATTTCGTTCCAAATCCGATAAAAACTCATGTTGTCTGCCAGTTTTTATACCTTTTAATCTCGTTGACCGACCTAGTGAGGAAACATCTTGAATTTTTAGCCATGGCTGATAATCTGCCCCACTGCCAGTTCCTCTACCTTCTTTGATCCACTTATCTATTTTAGATGTTCTTTTTCTTTTCGCCACAAAAACACCCCTTTAGACAATCATATCCAAAGGGGTGAAACTTCGCAACTTTTTTATAAACATCGCGACTTTGTTTTAAACATCGCATCTTTTTTACAAACGTCGCGACTTTATTTCAAACCTACACCCAGCTCAAACTTATTTATAAATTTATTCAACTGTTACAGACTTAGCTAAGTTACGTGGTTTATCCACATCTAAATCTCTGTGCAGTGCAGCATAATATGAAATTAACTGCATTGCCACAACAGCAACTAATGGTGTTAACAACTCATGGACATGAGGAATAACGTATGTGTCGCCCTCTTTATTTAATCCATCCATAGAAATTATACAAGGGTTTGCGCCACGTGCAGCAACTTCTTTCACATTGCCGCGAATAGAAAGGTTTACATTTTCTTGTGTAGCTAAAGCAATCACTGGAGTACCCTCTTCAATAAGAGCAATCGTACCGTGTTTAAGTTCACCACCTGCAAAACCTTCTGCTTGAATATAAGAAATTTCTTTAAGCTTCAATGCGCCTTCTAAACTAACATTATAGTCGATTGTACGACCAATAAAGAATGCATTTCTAGTTGTTTCTAAGAAATCTGTAGCAATTTGTTTCATTACATCTGCATCATCCACAATTGTTTCAATAGCAGTAGTCACTTTCGCGAGTTCTCGTAATAACTCAACGTCGGCTTCTTTACCGTGTTCTTTCGCTACAATTTGTGACAAAATTGAAAGTACTGCAATTTGTGCAGTGTAGGCTTTTGTAGATGCAACGGCTATTTCAGGACCGGCATGTAATAATAAAGTATGATCTGCTTCACGAGATAATGTTGAACCAGGAACGTTTGTAATTGTTAATGATTTGTGCCCTAGTTTCTTAGTTTCTACTAATACAGCACGACTATCCGCTGTTTCACCTGATTGTGAAATGTAAATAAATAATGGTTTTTCAGAAAGTAATGGCATATTATATACAAATTCTGAAGCAACATGTACTTCTGTAGGCACGCCTGCCCATTTTTCTAAGTATTCTTTACCAACTAATCCTGCATGATAACTTGTACCTGCTGCGATGATGTAAATTCTGTCTGCATCTGCTACATCTTTTATAATATCCGCATCCATTTTCAAATTACCTTCAGCATCTTGATATTCCTGGATAATACGACGCATTACTGCAGGTTGTTCATGGATTTCTTTCAACATGTAATGATCATAAACACCTTTTTCTGCATCAGCAGCATCAATTTGTGCAGTATAAGCTTCTCTGTCTTGTACCGTACCTTCTTGGTCTTTAATAACTACATCATCACGTTTAACAATAACAATTTCATGATCATGAATTTCTTTGTATTGGTTTGTTACTTGTAACATTGCAAGTGCATCTGAAGCAATAACATTAAAATCATCGCCTACACCAATTAATAACGGCGATTTATTTTTTGCAACATACATAGTGTCACGGTCATGACTATCAATTAATCCTAATGCGTAAGAACCTTCTAATAACGATACAACTTTCGTAAACGCTGCTTCTGTAGAAAGTCCAGTATTTGAGAAGTATTCAACTAATTGAACAATAACTTCTGTATCAGTTTCAGATAGAAATTTTACATCTGATAAATATTCATTTTTTAACTCTTCATAGTTTTCAATTACACCATTATGCACTAAAGTGAAACGTTTAGTTGCAGATTGATGTGGGTGTGAATTTTCATAATTTGGCACACCATGTGTTGCCCAACGTGTGTGACCAATACCTACATTGCCATCAACGTCTTTACTATCTGCAACTTTTCTTAACTCTGCAATACGTCCTTTTGATTTAAATACATTTGTGCCATCATCGTTAACAACAGCAACACCAGCAGAGTCATATCCTCTATATTCTAATTTTTCTAATCCTTTTAGTAACAATTCTTTGGCATTATCATGCCCGATATATCCAACTATTCCACACATATAAATACTCCTCCAATTTAATGGTGAAGGGTATTGAACGTTCGGCGTATAGGAACCTGTTCAATATATAAGACCAATTCAAATAAATTTCTTAACATTCGTTTTTGTAAGAAATTTTAAAAATAGGCACAGAAATCCCATTCACCTTTACTTTTAATTTTTATTTAATTTGGCTATCTTATTAACTTTGTGCACTAGGTCACCCTAATGTTTTCCTTAATAAGTTTACGAATGAGCCACATCCGGGATAGCATCCGCCGATGGTTCGATAACTATCCTCCTCGTCTACAAGCTTCGATTTCATATCTATTAAGATTTCTGCTATAAATCTTAAATGTTAAATATTTAACCGCTTCACTTGCACAGGCGCTTTTATTGATATATTTAAGACAAACTTTCCTCCTTTCCTTCAATACCACTAATTGTACAATGTATTTGTGACCAAATGCAAATTTTTTATTAACTTCATCCTTAAAATAATTGCAAAATGTTTTTATTATTAAAAATTCAAAACCTTCCATATATTAATAGTCATAAACTTGTCAAAAAATATGTGACAAATTTGAGATTACTATTTGTTGTTTATTTATGTAAACAGACCTACAATGATACTTAAATACAGAGAAAAAGAGGTGCAAATTATGTCACAAACAGATGCTCAAGAAAATAAAGGAATTGGTCGTAAAGTTCAAGCCTTTGGTTCATTTTTAAGTAGTATGATTATGCCTAATATTGGTGCTTTTATTGCTTGGGGTTTTATAGCAGCAATATTTATAGATGGCGGTTGGTGGCCAAATAAAGATTTAGGTGAATTAGCTGGACCAATGATTACTTATTTAATACCATTATTAATTGCTTATAGTGGTGGTCGCCTAATACACGAGATGCGTGGCGGAATTATTGCAGCTGTAGCAACAATGGGTGTTATTGTAGCATTACCAGAAACACCTATGTTACTAGGTGCAATGATTATGGGACCACTTGTTGGTTGGTTAATGAAGAAAACTGATGAATTCATTCAACCAAGAACACCACAAGGTTTTGAAATGTTATTCAATAACTTCTCAGCTGGTATTTTAGGTTTTATTATGACTATCATAGGTTTTAAAATATTAGCACCAATCATGGAATTTATCATGCATATTTTATCAGTTGCTGTTGAAGCATTGGTACATGCGCATTTACTTCCATTGGTAAGTATTATTGTTGAACCTGCTAAGATCGTATTTTTAAATAACGCTATAAATCATGGTGTATTTACACCATTGGGTGCAGATCAAGCTGCATCTGCAGGCCAATCTATTTTATACACAATCGAATCAAATCCTGGTCCAGGTTTAGGTGTTTTAGTTGCTTATATGATCTTTGGTAAAGGGACAGCTAAAGCTACTTCATATGGTGCTGGGATTATCCACTTCTTAGGTGGTATTCATGAAATTTACTTCCCTTATGTGTTAATGAGACCCTTATTGTTCATCGCAGTAATATTAGGTGGTATGACTGGTGTTGCTACTTATTCATTATTAGACTTTGGGTTCAAGAGTCCAGCTTCACCTGGTTCATTTATCGTATATATGTTAAATGCCCCTAAAGGCGAATTCTTACACATGATTACAGGTGTGTTATTAGCAGCAATCGTTTCATTTATTGTTTCATCAATTATTTTAAAATTCACAAAAGAAACAGAAGAAGATTTAGAAGCAGCGACAGAGAAAATGGAAGCATCAAAAGGTAAAAAATCGAGTGTATCTTCTAAGTTAACAGGGAATAGTGATGATAACACTTCAACAACTACAAAAGATACAGCTGACAAAAATAGTGATAGTCAATCAGAGGATGATTTACTAGATAACTATGATACAGAGAATGTAGATGCACATGACTACAGTAAAGTAAATCATGTTATCTTCGCTTGTGACGCAGGTATGGGATCAAGTGCTATGGGCGCAAGCATGTTACGTAACAAATTCAAAAAAGCTAGCATTCAAGACGTTGAAGTAACGAATACAGCGATTAATCAATTGCCAAGTGACGCTCAACTTGTCATTACTCAAAAAAAATTAACAGATAGAGCAATCAAACAAGTTCCAAATGCAATTCATATTTCAGTAGAGAATTTCTTAAATTCTCCTAGATATGATGAATTATTAGAAAACCTTAAAAAAGAAGAAAACTAATCACTCACTAAAAGAGAAATAAATTGGAGGGTATGGCTATGTTTTTGAGTACACGTGAAAAGGAAATTATCGAAATGTTAATTAAGTATCACGGTCAATATGTCACTATTTATGACATTGCTCAACATTTAGCTGTATCCTCTCGTACTATTCATAGAGAATTAAAGTCTATTGAGCCATTTTTAGAAAGTTTTAATATTGAATTGGAACGCGTTACGAAAAAAGGTTTACAGTTATCTGGTAGTCCATCAGCGATACATTCATTAAAAAATGAATTACTTCAACAAGTTACGATTGATTTGTCTCAAGAAGAACAAAAAGTAATTATATTATATGCACTTATTCAAGCTAAAGATCCAATCAAGCAATACAGTTTAGCACACGAAATTGGTGTTTCTACGCAAACCCTAGCTAAATTACTAGATGAGTTAGATGGTGAACTCGTACAATATCAATTAACGCTTCAAAAAAAGCGTGGTGAAGGTATTCACCTTTATGGTGCTGAATCAAAAAAAAGAGAGTTATTAAGTCAATTGATGGTTAATAATTTAAACAGTACGAGTGTTTATTCTGTAATAGAAAACCACTTTGTGTATCAATCCATTAATCAAACTCAGTTACCAATGGTAGATTTAGATAAAATCTTCCAAGTTGAGAGAATTCTTATGGATCATTTAGGACAACTACCTTATTCACTGACAGAATCAAGCTATTTAACTTTAACAGTACACATTGTGCTCAGCATTGATCGAATGCTTAAAGATGAATATGTAGCTTTAAATGATGATATTTATAATCATGTCAAAGATACCTTTGAACATCAAGTCGCCTCAGCTTTAGCATTACATTTAGAGCACATCTACGGCGTTCAGTTCAACCAAGCCGAAATAACCTTTATCACGATTCATTTACGCGGGGCCAAACGCAAAGAAACTACTGAAGTGTTTAAAAATAATAAAGATGATCAACGCATCAAAAATCTTATTCAAATGGTATCAGAAATTTCTCAACAAACATTTAAAGATTGGCGAACATTAAGCGAAGGGTTAAAATTGCATATAATACCTGCAATCAATCGATTAAATGCTAATATTGAAACGCATAATCCTTTAACTGAAATGATTAAGCATAAATATCCAAGATTATTTGAAAGTGTACATCAAGGTTTAATAAAAACATGGCCAAATTTTCAATTTCCAGAAAGTGAAATTGCATTTATCGTATTACATTTCGGTGGTGCAATTCAAAAACAAGCCACATCTTTTTATAAGGTGCTCGTCGTTTGCAGTAGTGGGATTGGTACAAGCCGTCTACTTGCTACACGATTACAACAAACATTTAGTGAAATTCAACAAACAACGCAAGCCTCTGTGGGTGATCTTAATTCCATTGATATTCAACAATATGATGCTATTATTTCAACAGTTAATCTAGATATCAGCTTACCATATCTCACTGTTAATCCATTGTTACCAGATGCAGACATTAATCACGTAGCTGCTTTTCTAAACATGCAACAAGACAAGCCACAAACGCAAATATTTGATGATGCTGATATAACCTTTTCAAATCCTGAATATCAATTAGATTATATCCGTAAAGGACTTGAAGTCATTGATTCGATATATATTGATTATACACATATTCAAGATTGGATTATGTATTTAACAAGACAATTATTTAAACATCAAATTATTGAAGATAAACAGTCATTCGCTGAACTTATTAAGCAACGCATGGATGAACAAGGCTTTGTTTTAGATCCTTATCCTATTGCTATGCCACACTTAAAAAGTGATTTAATTAAAAAACCATTTATCCTAGTCACTATATTAGAAAAACCACTTTTGCTTAAAAGTAATCAAAATGACAAAGTTTCTGTAACATATTTATTAAATATGTTCATACCTCCGGATGATATCATGGCACAACTTATTAGTGAATTATCTGGAAAAATTGGTGAGCATCTCGATAATATCGATCAATTTATGCAACAACCAGAACAATTATCAGATTTACTAAAACAAAGTTATCTGAAAGCATTACAAAATCAATTAAACATGGAGTGAATAATATGAGCGAATTATTTAGCAATGACAATATTTTTATTAATCAAACTGTGAAAGATCAAAACGAAGCAATTGAAAAAGCAGGACAAGCACTTGTATCCAGTGGTGCAGTTACAGAAGACTACATTCAAGCTATGAAAGATCGTGAGCAAGTTGTAACAACATTTATGGGTAATGGATTGGCCATTCCCCACGGTACTGATGAAGCGAAAACTAGTGTATTAAAATCAGGGTTAACTTTAATTCAAATTCCTGATGGTGTTGATTGGGATGGAGAAGAAGTTAAAGTGGTTGTAGGTATCGCAGGTAAGGATGGTGAGCATTTAGATTTACTATCAAAAATTGCTATCACATTTAGTGAAGAAGAAAATGTTGAACGCATTATCAATGCTTCATCAGCTGAAGAAATTAAACAAGTATTTGAGGAGGCTGACGCATAATGAAAGCATTACATTTTGGTGCGGGTAACATTGGTCGTGGTTTTATTGGTTATATTTTAGCTGATAATGATATTAAAGTTACATTTGCAGATGTCAATGCTGAAATTATTGATGCTTTAGATTCAAAACATGAATATGATGTGATACTAGCTGACGATGCGCAAACAACAACTCGTGTGCACAATGTTGACGCAATCAATTCAGGACAACCTTATGCTAAATTAAAACAAGCTGTATTAGAAGCTGATTTAATTACTACTGCAGTCGGTGTAAATATTTTACCAATTATAGCTAAAACGTTTGCGCCTTATTTAAAAGAAAAAGAAACACCGGTAAATATTGTAGCATGTGAAAATGCCATTATGGCTACGAACACATTGAAAGAGGCAATCTTAGATATCACTGGTCCATTAGATGACCATATTCATTTTGTCAATTCTGCAGTTGATCGAATTGTTCCTCTGCAGTCCAATGAGAATATTTTAGATGTCATCGTGGAACCTTTCTATGAATGGGTTGTAGAAAAAGATGCATGGTATGGTCCAGAATTAGATCATATCAAATACGTGTCTAATTTAACGCCTTATATTGAACGAAAATTATTGACGGTAAACACTGGTCATGCATTCTTAGCCTACGCTGGTAGATATAATAATCAACCTACGATTTTAGATGCAATGAATGATAAAATAATCAAACATGACCTGGAAGAAGTTTTAAAAGAAACCAGTCAATACATTACGAACCAATTTGATTTTTCAACATCAGAACAAGCAAAATACGTTGATAAAATTATTGAGCGCTTTAAAAACCCTCATCTTTCAGATGAAGTAACTCGTGTTGGTCGAGGCACAATCCGTAAAATTGGACCTCAAGATAGAATAATTAAACCATTAAATTATCTCTATCAAAATAATCTAAAACATCATGCCTTAATTAAAGCAGCTGCATTACTATTAAAATACGATGATACGAATGATCAAGAAACAGTTGAAAAAAATAATTATATTAAAGCTTATGGTGTTGAAGCCTTCTTAAAAGATTATGCTAAAATTGATGATCACTTGGCTTCTGAAATTAACAAAGAATACAACGTTTTATAAAAGATAATGTATTATTAAATATCCAAAATTATAGACTAATCCTCATTTATATGGATTAGTCTTTTTAGTTAATTTTTATAACATTAGTTGTATTTGCAAGAAATAAGTGACTTTATAGCTCAATTCTGTACTTTTCTTATGCTTCTGATTCTACTAGATATCTACCTAAATTAATTTACAAAATGAATTTAAAATATAATATTATGAATTACACACTTCGTTTGGTTTATAGCTAATAAAAAAACTGTCAATACATGTACTAACACTATCATTAGTATCTGTATTAACAGTTTCAAATAAGTCATAGAACTTATTCATTTAACCCCATTTTCTCTTTAACTACATCTGCAATTGTTTGGGCATAATGTTGTGCTGCTTCATCAGTTGCTGCTTCAACCATAACTCTTACTAATGGTTCCGTGCCTGATGGTCTAACTAAAATACGCCCTTCTCCGTTCATTTCAACCTCTACTCTAGTCATAACTTCCTGAACATCTACATTTTCTTCTACGCGATATTTATCAGTCACACGCACATTAACTAAAGATTGAGGATATTTTTTCATTTGTCTTGCAAGTTGACTCAAGCTTTTACCAGTCATTTTAATAATGCTTGCTAACTGCACGCCTGTTAATAAACCATCACCAGTAGTGTTATAATCCATTAACACGATATGGCCAGATTGTTCTCCACCTAAATTATAATTACCTCTACGCATTTCTTCAACTACGTAACGATCTCCTACTTTTGTTTTATTAGATTGAATACCTTCATCTTCTAAAGCTTTGTAGAATCCTAAATTACTCATGACGGTTGAGACGATCATATTATTATTTAATTCTTGGTTCTTGCTCATTGCTTGACCAATGATGAACATAATTTGATCTCCGTCAACGATATCTCCATTTTCATCAATAGCGATTATTCTATCGCCATCACCATCAAACGCTAATCCAAAGTCACATTCAGCTTCAACAACTTTTTCAGACAATGTTTCTGGATGTGTTGATCCTACATGATCATTAATATTATAACCATTAGGATTACAACCAACCGTAACTGTATCAGCCTCTAAATCTCCAAATAAAAACGGTGCTAGCGATGAAGTAGAACCATGGGCACCATCTAAGGCGATTTTCATACCATCTAAGTTAACATCAATCGTTGATTTTAAATAACTTAAATACTTCTGCGCACCTTCAAAATAATCAGAATAATGCACAATGTCTTCACCGACAGGACGTGGTAATTCTGGATTTTCTTGGTCTAATAATTGCTCAATTTCTCTTTCTTGATCATCAGATAGTTTGAAACCATCTGAACCGAAAAATTTAATACCGTTATCTGGGACAGGATTATGAGAAGCAGAAATCATAACACCTAATTCAGCTTCCATCTCTTTAGTTAAATATGCTACGCCAGGTGTTGATATAACGCCTAAACGCATGACTTCTGCACCGATTGAAATCAATCCAGCGATCAACGCAGATTCAAGCATTTCACCAGAAACACGAGTATCTCTACCTACTAGTACTTTAGGGTGCTTTTCACCTTCATTATGGGCTAACACGTAACCTCCAAAACGCCCTAATTTAAACGCAAGTTCTGGCGTTAATTCTTTGTTTGCAACGCCCCTTACGCCGTCTGTACCAAAATATTTTGCCATGATTTATATCTCCTTTATAAAAATCTATTTAATATTAATTTTTGCTGTTGTTTCATTTGGTTCAATTTTTGAAACGTCATCTGGTAATTTAAATTCTACATTTTTTTCAGTTGATTCTGTAACTCCATCTAAATCGATTTCTGCAGTAATTTCGTCAATATCTTGAATGTCGTTTCTATTACCGAAAATTTCTACTTCTTCTTTATCTAATTTTATATCATCTATCTCTTTACCTTTAGGTAAGGCGCCTATTGCTTTAGTTTTCACTTTTACTTTCTTGCTATAATCTTCCAATTTGACGCTCAAATTAACTTCATTTGGTTGTATTAATACTTTGATTTTATTGAGTTTTCTATCAAAAGCAGTGATACGTGCAATATCCGTAGTATCTTTACTAATTTTATCTTTATCTTTAAACGTAGCTTTTAAGTATGCAATTTTATCAATTTGCTTGCTACCACCAGTAACTTTAACTGTTTCAGGCGATACGCTTTGGTCACTCACTTTATAATTGGCATCTAAGTCATTATCACTCACATCAGGTTCTACTTTAAGTTTCTTAGTAACTTTTTCTTCAAGATTAACTGTTGTTTCTTTTGGCTTAACTGTATAATCAACGTCTTTATTTAAACCATTGACCTTGAATTGTGTGGTATGTTTTCCAGCCTTCTCACCACTCAAATCAAGTACAGCTTTAATATTTTCGCCGTTTTCAGCTTTCAACACTTGAGATTGTGGACCAGATATTTCAATATCCACTTTATTCGGTACATCGCTAGCATATAACGATTTACTATCATAATTAACTTGTACTGGTACATCCTGAAGTGTTTCAGTAGATTTTTGTCCCAGTTGGTCAGCATTAAAGATATTACCAAACATGTTATTGACAGATAAGAAGAATACTAATGCTAAAACTAATGCGATTAATCTTAATCCCCATTTACTTTCTAACATATTAATTCACACCTTTCTCTTGAAAGTGTGTGCCAAACCAATGTTCAGCCAATAATTCTTCAAATGCTTCATTAGAGATATCTTTTCTTAATTTACCATCAAACGTGACTGAAATAGATCCTGTTTCTTCAGATACTACTACTGTAAATGCATCTGAAACTTCTGAAATGCCCACAGCTGCCCTATGTCTTGTTCCCAGACTTTTAGCTATTTTAGCACTGTCTGACAGTGGCAAATAACTGGCAGCACTTGCAATTTTGTTCGCTTGAATGATCATAGCACCATCATGTAAAGGTGTATTTGGTATAAACACATTAGTCAGTAATTCTTGAGAAATTTCGGAATTCATTGCTATACCTGTTTCAATATAATCTTGTAATCCTGTTTCTTTTTCAAATACGATTAATGCGCCAATCCGGCGTTTAGCCATATACTGAACAGCCTTAGAAACAGATGAAATAAGCTTGTCTTCATCACTATTCAAACTTGTAGAATAGCGTTTAAATAGACTTCCTCTACCCAGTTGTTCTAAAGCACGTCTAATTTCCGGCTGAAATATAACGATTAAAGCTAAAACACCCCATTGTATTACTAAATCAAACAAACGAGATGTCGCTGTTAAGTTTAACATTTTACTCACTTGTTGGCCGATCACAATTACTACAATACCTTTCAGCAATTGAATCGCTTTTGTACCTTTAAATACTGTAATGAGAAGATAAAGTACATACCATACAATGAGCAAATCGAGTACACTAGCAATTATTTTGACTGTACTCCAATCATCAAAAAAGTTGGATAAATCCATAACATCTCCTCCGGTTATCTGTTCCCATGTTATATATTATACCAATCATAACATTAACTGTCATATTAAGTATTAATTTTTTATCATAAAATTAAAAGGAATAATATGGAATTACCCCCATATTATTCCTTTTATTGTTTTATAATAATGTTTCACCAAAGAAACTACCTACTAATGAAACTGCCTGTTCTGCCGTGTGATTATTCATATCTATCAAAGGATTTACTTCAACTAAATCCATGGAAGTGATTAAATTTGAATTATGTAATAATTCTAGCGCAAAATGACTTTCTCTATATGTTAAGCCTCCTAGTACTCTTGTACCAGTTCCTGGTGTTTCAGCAGGATCTAAGGCATCTACATCTAATGACAAATGAATGCCATCTGTTTTAGATTTCAAGTAATCTAAAGTTGCCTCCATCACGTGCTTAATCCCAAGTTTATCAATATCGGCCATTGTATATGTTTTTATATTATTTTCTTTAATATATTGACGTTCTCCCTTATCTAAATCTCTCATACCTATCAGTACAATGTTCTCTGATCTAACTTTTGGCGCATAATTAGAGATATTCACTAAACGTGAGTCCCCTTCGCCTGCCAACACTCGCAGTGGCATCCCATGTATATTACCTGAAGGTGATTCTTCAGGTACATTTAAATCACCATGTGCATCATACCAAATCACTCCTAAATTTTCATAGTGTTTACTAATACCAGAAATTGAGCCTATTGCTATGGAATGGTCACCACCTAATATAAGTGGAAAATTACCATTATCAACACTTTGTGATACTGTTTCACTAAGTTGGTTAGATACTTCAACTATTTCATCTAAATTGCGTAATCCTTTTTGAGCTGAGTTGAACTTCTCTAAATGTATTGCAGGAACACTAATATTACCTGAATCTTTAACATTAATTCCAATATTTTGTATTCGTTCTACAATACCTGCATAACGGATTGCGTCCGGTCCAAAATCTACCCCCAATTTTTTTTGGCCATAAGTCGAAGGTGCACCAATAATCTCTACTAATTTATCCATTTAAAAAACCCCTTTGTTTTCGTTTGATACTAGGATAATCTAAAGTGATATGACTTTCAAGCTAATACAAAAGCCCCCAATTATGTAAATTTAAGCAAATTACATAAAGAAACAAAATAACGATTTTTAATTCAAAATAACTAGGTATAGCAACATAATTTCATTATTTTAAACAAAAAAATGTATATAATAAATATCAAAAAACTTCTATTAAAAACAAAAAAAGCATTCCCGAAGGAATGCTTAAAAGTGAGCCATAGAGGATTCGAACCTCTGACCCTCTGATTAAAAGTCAGATGCTCTACCAACTGAGCTAATGGCTCTAATGGCTGGGCTAGCTGGATTCGAACCAGCGCGTGACGGAGTCAAAGTCCGTTGCCTTACCGCTTGGCTATAGCCCATTAATGGTGGAGGGGGGCAGATTCGAACTGCCGAACCCGAAGGAGCGGATTTACAGTCCGCCGCGTTTAGCCACTTCGCTACCCCTCCGTATTATTAAATTAGCAATGGTGGAGGATGACGGGTTCGAACCGCCGACCCCCTGCTTGTAAGGCAGATGCTCTCCCAGCTGAGCTAATCCTCCAATATGTATCAATGACCCCGACGGGACTCGAACCCGTGTTACCGCCGTGAAAGGGCGGTGTCTTAACCGCTTGACCACGGGGCCATATGGCTCCACAGGTAGGACTCGAACCTACGACCGATCGGTTAACAGCCGATAGCTCTACCACTGAGCTACTGTGGAATAATAATACA
>NZ_JBFDVL010000007.1:0-125377 GCF_041008415.1 Staphylococcus cohnii species complex 1663 | reverse complement strand
GATGTGTTACAAGAATTAATTGTAACATTAAGTTTTTGTTAAGTCAATAATAAATTTTCATTTGTTATTGTTAAGTTTGTTTCGTTTGTTAACTCAACATTTAACATTGTATAACCATTCAATAATTTTAACAAGTGTCAAATTTACACTTTCTATTATTTTTATTTTGGTTTGTTTTAAAGCCGTCTCGTTTCGACGACTTTTATATAATATCAAGATTAATCTCACTCGTCAATTCAATTTCAATAACTTTTTAGTTAAATTTTACCTTTGTAATAACTAATTATTTTTTATATGTATAAATATGTCAAATTGTATAATTATATCAGTGCTGTTGGGACACATTAGCCACTATACCGTCAATTAAAATTGCATTTTTGCTTTCACTTATATTGATATAAAACAAGCTCATAGTAATAGAAAGTGCTACATTTATAAATATAGCACTTTCTAACTTAATAGTTTTTTCGTAATTGTTCAATTATAATTACTGCTGTAAATTCTCTTTATCTTTACATTCTTTACATAGACCATAAATTTCCATACGATGATGTGTCACATCAAAATTCGTTACGTGTTGAGCTAATTGTTCAACTTCATCTAGTTGTGGGTAATGAAAATCAACAATCTTTCCACAATTTTCACATATAACATGGTAATGATTATGTGTATTAAAATCGAATCGACTTGAAGCGTCGCCATAAGGCAACTCCTTAACAATGCCTATTCCTTTAAATACACGTAAATTATTATATATCGTTGCAACACTTATATTTGGAAAATCGGGTGAAAGTGCTTGATAAATCTCATCAGCAGTGGGATGTGTTTCTGAAACAATTAAAAACTTCAATATCGCCTGTCTTTGTGGTGTTATTCTTATTCCATTATCTCTTAAAGACGCAATCGAGTCTTCTAATTGATGTTCAACTGTTTCCATCTCTGCACTCATGTCCCTCACCATCTTTCTATTTAATAATAATTATTACTTAATATTAATATAACTGTTGCATTATCGAATTGTCAATAAACAAAGACCATTTCAATCAATATCCTGTATCGGGATCAACTTCATTCTCAATTAAAGTATTGTTATTGAGAAAATAACTAAGATTTCGTTTGAATATCTGAGTAACTTCTTGTTTGTTTTCTGTCCCATTGCCCGTAATATGTGCTGTAATTGTAATATTATTTATATTATATAATTGGTTATCTGGAGTAAGTGGTTCGTTTTCAAACACATCTAAATATGATTGTCGTATGATGTTTTCTTTCATCACATTTGCTATTACATTTTCGTCTACGATTGTTCCTCTTCCTACATTAATAAATAAAGCAGCGTTTTTCATCTTTTCAAAGTGTTCTCTTTGTAGTAGATGTATTGTTTCTTTCGTTTCTGGTAACGTATTAACAACAATATCTGCTTCTTCTAGTGCTTGAAATAAATTATCGATAGTATACGTTTTGGAAAACCCTTCTACATCACGACCAGTTGTATTAACACCTTGTACAATCATGTCCATCGCGTTAGCAATGGTTGCTGTTTTTTGCGCTATACTTCCTGTCCCTAAAAATAAAAGGGTTTGCCCGCTTACTCTTTTTCCAGTTAGCTTCGAATCATATTTTTTATTTGTTTGATTAATAAATGAAGTCTTCATTTTTTTATAGTCATCTAATATAAACGCCATGATAAATTCAGACATTTGTTTTGCGTGTACACCTCGACCATTCGTCAACAAGATATTATTACTATCGATATAGTTTAAAGGAAGCTTGTTTACACCGGTAGCATACCAGGCCAACCATTTCAGATTCGAGCATGACTCCAAAAAATCTTCATCTAATTTACCATCATATCCAAATAGTATGTCCAAATCCTTTTTATCATGGTCATTAATATCAGAAACACCCTGTGTAAATATAAACTTAACGTTTGGAAAAGCTTCAACTAAATCATTTTCTAAATCTCCCATTCTTTGTAAACTGACTGCCTTCATCTCTAATCACCCCAGAATTGCTTTTAATTCGTCCATTTGTGATTTTACTTTCACTTTTTCTATGACATCGATAATAACGCCATCTTCGTCAATAATGAACGTAGTTCTTACTATTCCCATACTTTCTTTTCCAAAATTTTTCTTTAGTTGATATACACCCACTTCCGCGGATAATTGATAATTTTCATCTACCAATAAATCAAAATTCAAACTATGTTTTTCGCTGAAGTTTTGATGTTTTTTCTTTGTATCTCCACTAATTCCATAAACTTTTGTATTAAGTTCATTAAAATATGATAAATTGTCTCTAAAATCACAAGCTTCTGTCGTGCATGTTGGCGTGTTATCTCTCGGATAAAAATAAAGTACTGCTTTATTTCCTCTTAATGTGTCATTAGAAATAATATCACCATTTTGATTCTCAAGTCTAAATTCCGGAAATTGATCTCCTTTTTTCAACAAATAACTCACCCTATTTCTTTTTGTTAATAATTATATGATACGATAATAAACGAAAATATTAAATAAAAGAGGTTGATATTAATGAAATTTACTGAAAGTGAAAGACTTCAAAATTACTCAAATGAATATATATTAGGAGGCGTAAATTCACCTTCTCGTTCATATAAAGCTGTAGGTGGTGGTGCTCCTGTAATGATGAAATCTGGCCAAGGCGCTTATTTATATGATGTAGATGGCAATAAATATATCGATTACTTACAAGCTTATGGACCAATAATTACTGGTCATGCTCATCCTCATGTAACTCAAGCTATTCAAGAACAAGCAGCACTTGGCGTATTATATGGAACGCCAACAGAACTTGAAATAAACTTCGCTAAGAAATTACGCGATGCTATCCCCTCATTAGAAAAGATTCGTTTCGTTAATTCCGGTACTGAAGCAGTAATGACGACAATACGTGTGGCACGTGCGTATACTAAAAGAAATAAAATAATTAAATTTTCTGGTCAATATCATGGTCATTCAGATTTAGTTTTAGTTGCAGCTGGGAGCGGACCTTCCCAATTAGGATCACCCGATTCTGCCGGTGTACCTCAAAGTGTAGCCCAAGAAGTCATCACAGTACCCTATAATGATATAGAAACTTATAAAGAAGCCATTGATTATTGGGGAGATGATATTGCAGCAGTACTCGTTGAACCTATTGTAGGTAACTTTGGTATGGTTAAACCTAAACCAGGATTTTTAGAACAAGTAAATGAAATTACACATAATAATGGAAGTTTAGTGATTTATGATGAGGTTATTACCGCTTTTCGTTTCCATTATGGTGGTGCACAAGACTTATACCAAGTTTATCCAGATTTAACTGCCTTCGGTAAAATTGTAGGTGGTGGTTTACCTATCGGGGGTTATGGTGGTAAACAAGATATTATGGAACAAGTTGCTCCCCTAGGCCCTGCATATCAAGCTGGAACGATGGCTGGAAATCCATTATCCATGAAAGCAGGCATCGCATTATTAGAAGTATTAGAACAAGATGGTATTTATGAATATTTAGATAGCCTAGGTCAACAATTAGAAGATGGTTTAAATAAATTAATACAAAAACACAATATCACTGCTACTGTCAATAGAGTTTATGGTGCATTAACGCTCTATTTTACAAACGAAATTGTCACACACTATGATCAAGTTGAAAATTCAGATGGTGATGCTTTTGCACGATTCTTTAAACTTATGTTACATCAAGGTATTAATCTCTCCCCTTCAAAATTTGAAGCTTGGTTTTTAACAACTGAACACACTAAAAATGATATTGAAAAAACATTAGATGCTGTAGATTATGCTTTTAGTCAAATGAAATAAACTTGAATTTTATAGGGAATCGTTGTATAACAAGTATAAACATAAATTTATTAAATATATGAAGGAGCGGTACATTTGAAATTAGGAGCACGCATTCTGAAGACAGGTATAGCTATTATACTTGCTTTGTTTATCGCTTCTCTGTTCCCTGATGAAGCAGGATTAAAAGCAATCGCTGCTGTCAGTGCGGTAATCGCGATGCAACCAAGTGTTTTTCGTTCCATTAAAACAATTTCTGAAAGAGCAATTGGTAACCTGATCGGTGCAATACTGGCAGTTGTTATGGTTACTGTTTTTGGTAATAATCCAGTAATCATGGGGGTTACTGTTATATTATTAATTGCTATTTTATTCCGTTTTAAATTGGAACATGTAGCTACACTTGCAAGTATAACTGCATTAATTATTATGGGAACACATACTGGTAACTTTTATATTTCTGCATTTTACAGATTTGTCCTTGTTATGGTAGGTGTAATTAGTTCTTCTGCAGTTAATCTTTTATTCTTACCCCCTAAATTCGAGTCTAAAATTTATTATAATTCTTTAAACATTTGTTCAGATATCTTTGTATGGTTCAAACTTGTATTAAATGATACCTCTGAATATCATCATATAAAAGAGGATAGAGGGCTAATCAGCAAACGTATAACAAAATTAGAACAAATCTTTGAATACTACGAAGAAGAACGACCTTGGACGAAAAAGCAAATGTATGCGCAAAATAGAAAAAAAATTCTATTTAAACAAGTTGTCCGTAGCACACGGCAAGCATACGATGTTTTAAAACGAATGAATCGTTATCAAAACGATCTTCATAATTTGAATAACGAGCTGTTACTTCAAATAAAATTAGAAATAGATTTGCTAATCGCCTATCACGAACAAATCTTTATTAGTATTTCAAAGAAAGCACGTTATGATATTAGTCACTTTGATAGTCAGATAGAAAATCCACAAAAAAAAGATTTAATGGATGCTTTCCAACGCGAAATCATTAAAGATCCTTATCAGACAACATATTCATTCACTAATATAATGCAGATTATTTCAGCTATAGAAGAATATCGTTATACTATAGAACACTTGGATCGTTTAGTTATCAGTTTCTTCTCATATCATTCTAATGATAATGAAATTGAAATTGAAGAAGAAGATTTTGATCTATAAAAACTCAATATTTTAACTAAAAAGACCAGAGACATTTAAAAATGTCTCTGGTCTTTTATATTTATTAGTTCGTTCAAAGTCTTTTTATAAATTTTGAATGCTATAAAGATGTTCATAAGCACCTTTTTTCGCTAATAATTCTTGATGTGTGCCACTTTCTACTATTTCACCATTTTCTATAACAACAATTTTATCTGCATGAGTAATTGTAGATAATCTATGTGCCACAATTAACGTAGTACGATCTTTACTTAAGATATTTAATGCATCTTGTATAATAGATTCACTTTCTAAATCCAATGCACTCGTTGCTTCATCTAAGATAATAATCGGTGGATTATTCAAGAAGATTCGTGCTATAGATATACGTTGCTTCTGGCCTCCAGAGAGTTTAACTCCTCTTTCACCCACTTCTGTATCATATCCATCTGTTAATTCCATGATGAAATCATGTGCGTTTGCCATTTTTGCAGCAGCAATGACCTCTTCATCTGTTGCATCGGGTCTGCCTAATAAAATATTTTCTTTAATCGTATCTGAGAATAGTACGTTATCTTGTTGAACTAATCCAATTTGATGTCTGAGGCTACCTGTTAAATAGGACTTAATATTGGTGCCGTCAATTTTAATTTCACCATCTGTAACATCATAAAATCTTGGTATGAGATTGATAAGTGTTGATTTACCTCCACCACTCATACCGACAAACGCTACTGTTTCGCCTTGTTCGATATCCAAATTAATATGGTTTAATATCGTAGATTCATCCGCATTATATCGGAAACTCACATTATTAATTTCAATACGTCCTTCTTGAATTTCTAATGGTAAGGCACCTTTTTTATTCTTTATGTCATAACTTTCATCCATAAGTTGGAACACACGATCCATCGATGCAAAACTTTGCGTTAATGTTGTAAATGAAGAAACCAATCTACGTAAAGGTCCAAATAATTGTTCGAGGTAACCCACAAATGCAGCGAGCGTACCAACTGTAATGGAACCGTTAATAGCTAAAACCGCACCAGAACCTATTACAATTAATGGCCCTAAATCAGTTACTGTATTAATTGCAGCAAATGAATAGGCATTCCATCTCGTATGCGTAAATGCGCGTTGTAAGAAATTGCTATTATGCTTATCAAAATTCACTGCTTCGTTATCTTCTATTGCAAAACTTTTAATGACTGACATGCCTTGTACACGTTCATGTAAAAATCCTTGTACTTCAGCCAAGGCTTGAGATCTCTTACGTGTCAGATTTCTTAAACGTCCAAAGAAGAAGTAGACAGTCAAAATATAAACTGGAAATACTATAATTGCAGCTAGTGTTAATTTTACATCTAGTACAAACATAATAGATAAAGCGATAATGATAGTGATACAATCAAGCCAAATATTCATAAGGCCTGTCAGGATGAAATCTTTTGTTTGTTCAACATCATTAATAACCCGTGAAATAACTTGCCCAGCTTGGTTATTAGCATAGAATCTTGCACTTAGTGCTTGTAAATGATTATATAGACGCTTACGAATGTCATATAATATTTTATTACTTGTCCACTGAGCTAAATATTGTCTTAAAAATTCTATAGGGGGCCTTACGATTACAAAAATAAATACGGCTATTCCTAGCGCAATTCCCAATCTAGCAAATTTTTCTTCTACCGAGATTGCACCGTTATTGATAATGTCATCAATAACATATTTAATTAATAACGGAATAAGCATTGGAATACCAAATTTTAATATACCAACAAGAATTGTGGCAATGATCCGCCATTTATATGGTTTTACGAATTGTATATATCTGCGAATCATACAAACTATACCTCCCTGCTTATTTCAGCAAATGAAACAGCCTTCGTTGAAATTCAACGAGGCTGTTATTACAATTATCTACGATCAGATCATTTAGTTAAGCATTTGCTATTAAGATTTATTCTATACAATTAACTTGTATCATATATACCTTTAATACTATATCGGATATAACTATCAATTACATTAAATATGCTTAATAATCTCTAATCTTTTTAAACCGTTCACGCCAAACTTTAATAAAATCCGGTGCAAAAGGACCTTTTTTTTGTTCAATCCATTGTTGAAGAATATCTACGTTTCTTCGTAAAATTACATCAATATCAGATGAATAATTCATTTGACGCATATGTTGTTCATATTCATCTTCATCTAATAAATGATATTTACCATTGGGATAGACTTTAATATCTAAATCATAATCTATATATTTGAGTGCTTCCTCATCACAGACAAATGGTGAGGATAAATTACAATAATAATAAACACCATCTTCTCTAAACATACAAATAACGTTAAACCAATATTCGGAATGGAAGTATACAATTGCAGGTTCTCTTGTAATCCATGTGCGATTATCACTTTCTGTTACCAATGTATGGTCATTACCACCAATGACTACATGATCCGTACCTTTTAAAATAGTTGTTTCAGACCAAACACGGTGTATATTTCCATCGTGTTTATAACTTTGAATTTTTATCGTCTGACCCTCTTTAGGTATGGACTCTTTAACCATGCTCCACACCACCTTTTCTGATTTCACATATTGAATTATAACATAATTAACGATTACAGAACGACCTTAATTATTTGTTATTAAAAAATTATATATTTTTGACATACTTACTGGAAAATTATAATTAACTTTATCATCTACAGGCATCCACTGCATATTGTTAGCTAATGTAATCTCTTGCCGATTAACACAACTTTTAGATATATACACATCAATATCCCATGTTAAATGTGTAAACTGATGTTTTAAAGAATAAACAGGTTTAGCTTGAAATTCAATTTCTGTAAATAATTGTGTATTAATATTTTCGTTGCTTTCCGCTTCATACATAGGAAATTCCCACATATTATTTAATAATTTTTGAGTTCTTTTTTCAATAAGTAAATCACCCTTTTCGTTACGCACTATATAGACATTTTGTTTTATATGTTTTTTCTTCACTTTAGTCGTTTTTACAGGTAACTGCTCAACTGTTCCTTGTTCAAAGGCTTCACAATGTTCTTGTACAGGACAAAATAAACATAACGGATTTTTTGGTGTACAAATTAATGCGCCTAGTTCCATCATCGCTTGATTAAAAGTACCTGAATCTTCTTGAACATATGTTTCTAATTCTTTTTCAAATGTTTTTCTCGTAGTTTGTAATTTGGTATCGCGATAATCATTATTTAGTCTTGACCACACTCTAAAAACGTTACCATCGACTGTTGCTAATGGAAGGTTGAAAGCAATACTCATGACTGCTGCTTTGGTGTATGGACCAACGCCTTTCAGTTCTCCAAAACGCTTCGGATCATTAGGAACCTCACCATTATAATTTACCGCTACATCTTTGATTGCATTATGGAAGTTACGTGCACGACTATAATAGCCGAGTCCTTCCCAATATTTTAGCACTTCATCTTCATGTGCGTTGCTTAAATCAGTTATTGTTGGAAACCTACTTACAAATTTATGATAATAATCGATAACCGTCTTCACTTGAGTTTGTTGTAACATTACTTCACTTAACCAAATATAGTATGGATTTTTAGTTTCTCTCCATGGCATTTGTCTTTGATTTTTCTCAAACCATTTTACGAGATTATTTTTAAATTCTGATTCGTTATACATGTTATACATCTCTTTCTCTACGTGATTCTAAAACTTTTTTTCTTCATTTTAGTATGTTAATTTTATTATTTAGTATATTAGATTATAATAGAAATAATATTGAAATGAAATGAGAGGATACTTATGGATACAGGTACGCATATTGTCATGGGTATTGGATTAACCGCTTTGGCAACACAAGACCCAGCGATGACTGGTTCATTTGCAGCAACTGCAACTACTCTAATCATCGGTTCTCTGATACCAGATGGAGACACAGTTTTAAAACTTAAGGATAATGCCACTTATATATCAAATCACAGAGGTATAACACATTCAATACCTTTTACAATTCTGTGGCCATTACTTATAACTTTATTTATATTTACATTTTTTAAAAATATTGATGCTAGCCATATCTGGTTATGGGCTCAGCTTGCGGTCTTTCTTCATGTCTTTGTTGATATATTTAATTCATATGGAACCCAAGCGCTCAGACCCATCACAAATAAATGGATTCAACTCAGTGTCATCAATACATTTGACCCAATCATATTCATCCTTTGGTGTGTCGGCATTTTGCTTTGGGTATTAGGCTTACATCCATACCTTTCATTTTTCCCTATTTTTGGTATTCTTGTTGTTTATTATATTATTCGGTTTAGGATGCAAGCCATCATTAAACAACAAGCGCTTAAACAAATAAAGCAAGAACATAACCCTGTTAAAGTTTTTGTTGCACCTACCATGCGATTTATGGAATGGCGTGTTGCTATTCAAACAGAAAATCACGATTATGTTGGACGCAGTTATGGTAGAAATATCGTTTTTAGTGATAAATCTGAGCGTCATCCTTTTCCTAGTAATGATTTAATGCAATTTGTTAAAGATGATAAAAACATAAAAACTTTCCTTAACTTTTCATCTATATATCGCTGGCAAGCTAGAAAGCTAGATGATGACACGACAGAAATTAGACTAATCGATTTACGCTATCTAAAAAATGGTCACTATTCTTTTGTAGCAATCGCACATCTAGACGAATTTATGAATATTGATCATTCTTATATTGGTTGGGTGTTTAGTGAAGATAAATTACAAAAAAAATTATTTGCAAAGTAAAAATTTTATTGGTAGTAACAAAGGCTGGGACACAAGATTGTGTCTCAGCCTTTACTAATAAGATTGAAAATGACTAAAATCATTATTTATGGTTTGTATTTTGAGCAATTACATTTTCGTTATGATTTGAATCATTTTTTAATTTGTCATCAGTATCCTTTTTCTCATGCGCAACTCTAAATTTCTGATATGCTGTCGTTCTAAACAGAGCAAATATCAATGCACAAGCTGTCGCCATTAAAAATATAAAATAAAAATGGTATGGTATATTATTTAAGCTTAATGCACCTAAAACAACAGACTGTGAGATTCCCTCTATAAGATAAAATAACGGGTTCAACATTAAAATATGAGAAATTACTGTTGAATTACTGGACGGAATATACACAATTGGTACGAGAAAAAACATAATGACTGATAATATATAAAATATGATATCTACATTATTTTTGGTAATAGTTAGTAAACCAAATACTGTAGAAATAACTACGACAAAGATAATTGACATTATAACAAAGTATATTGTCGATGGAATGGAACTCTCTATATTAACTGGTGTCATTAATATAATCATCATTAACGCAATAAACATTAATAAATTAGAAATAATAGCTATCATAATCGTTTGAAAAATTGGATTCAAATTAAAAACTTTAGCAGTAAAATACTCTTTTTTAAACAATTGATAACTTTGATAAATAGCTATCCAGATAAATGAAAAACTTATTAATGCTGCTAATCTAAAATAACCACGTGCTTGTTTTATTTCTTCTGTACCATTCACATTAAATATGAACATTAGCAGACATAATAACAGGATGCTAATAATAAATGGTATTACAAACCATTTCCATTGCCCCTTTAATCGATGGTACAAGTGTTTACTTAAAAATGGTGCATTCTTATAAAAATTAATTAAATTATCTATCATTTACTACACCTACAATTCAATATATATCCATTTATCATTTTTAAAATCTGCCATGAAATAACCATCACCTGATTTAGTAATCCAGAAGTTATTATCAATATTAAATTTCTCTTTTAACTTCGCTTTATCTTTCATCGGAATTGTAAACCCGGAAAGTTTATTTTGATCATTAAATATCATTGCAATCGGTTGTTGAACGATAGGTACAATAAAGCGATCATTTTTCCCTTCTTCTGGAACTAGTGAATCTGTCACAGTACCATGCTTTTTATGTAAGTGACTATTAAAAAATTCAAAATAATTACTATAATTTTTACTCATAAATGGCGCGAGTGCATCCCCACTATGTTCTTCAAATAAACCTGCTGGATCAAAATAACGAATATCTTTTTTTCCGACTTTATAAGACTGATTATCGACACTAACACGATAATTTTTTGTGTTTTCACCAGTAATGGTAAGCAAAGCGTACTTGTTAGGACTTAACTCTTTTCCTTTTTTTAGGTTCTTTAATTTAACTGAATCATCTAATACGATTCCGTATGATAGTTTAACTTCGTAAGGATTTTTAGGTTGGTTTTGAATAGTGGCTTGGTCTTCATTTTGTCCTATGTTAATTTTACCAATATCATTAAATATTAACACTGCTGTTAAAAGCACACCTAGCATACAAATAGTTATAAATGTCCAGAATCTAACTAGTACAACCGGTGGTTTAACGTGGTTATATCTTTCAATTCGTTTGAAATTATAAGTTAACTCAGGCGTACGCGCTCTACTTTTTTTCCAATCTAAATCAAAATTTCGTTTTTCTTCATCACTTTCTAAAGATGCTCTATCTCTCTCATGTTCATTAAATACAGGAATGACTTGTTTAATAGAACCTTCCATTCTAAGTTGACCATGCGAAACCCACGCTATATAATTACTTGCCTTACTAACTCTTTCAACATTGTCATCTATCATAACAATGGTTAAATTATTATTTATGTATTCATCTGATAGTTCAATTGCTTTTTCAAAATATTCATCCGTTAAATTTTGCAGTATTTTATTAAAAATAATAATACTTGCTTTAGATGTTCTGGCAAGTGAAAAAAGTATGCGGGCATATACTTCATCTGGTAATTCACATATAGGCTTATCACTTTGCGCTTCGACATGTGCATATTTTAGAACTTGTTCAACTTTATGCGTATTGACTTTGTATGGGAATAATGTAACTGCATTAGATATGTAATCTTCAACCGATATATTTTGAGCATATTTATCGTCTATATCTGCATAAAACAAATCTGTTTTGCGCACAACTCTTCCCTTATCAGGTTTAATTTCACCACTTAATATCCGACCTACAAGAGATTTTGAAGACGCAGGCTCACCGATGATGCCAAGTGATTCACCTTGATAGATATGTAGATTAATATTATTTAACTCTATGTTATCTGCATCATAACCAAAAGGCTGATACCACTTTTTTGATTTTTTATTTCTATAGTAATGTGTTACATTAAGTAACTTTAAAATAATTGAACTACCCATACTATCTTCATCCTTCTACAGTTTTAATAATGCTAAGGGCAAACCTTCTTCTGGCTCTGAACTATTGATTCTGAATCCCCATGCAAAAATACCTTTAAGTCGTTCTACCTTAAAATAACTTTTTGTACCATCATTCAGTTGATAAATTTTGCCAAGTTCTACTTTATTTCTATCTACTAAATAGCTTTCTGCTATGATTGCTTTACTTGCATATACGTCATACTCGTTATAAATACCATTCATTTCTGCTTTGCGCATTTGTTCTTTATACCCTTGAATTTCATGACGTAATTCTATTTCACTCATTTCACTCAATTTCTTCCGTTCCATTCTCAATTCCACTCTCTTCTAGTTTAGATTTTATTTTATCATATTGATAGCCTTTTCTCATAAGTGTTTCAATCGTTTTATTGACTAATTTTCTACCTGTATACTTTTTCGAACTCTTAGTATACGCTTTTTCTAAATCGTTTTGTAATAACATGTCTAATGATTCTTCTGATTGTGAAAAATCTAATTCTTCCATCACAATGTTAATCGTTTCAAATGTATAACCTTTTTGCATCAAAGATTGTTTCAACTTTTCTTCACGCTTTATTTGTGGTCCTTTTTTTTGTTTCAATATTTTATTTGCTAATTTTATAATCTTGTCTAAAGGTTGTTCTTCATTATATAAAAGCGCATATTCATCAATGATATTTTGCTCTATACCAGCTTCGCGTAATTTTTGTTTGAAAATTTCAGGTCCTTTATCCGTAGTTAAAATCATTGTGTTTTTTAAACTATTCGCGTAGTCTTTATGATCTATTAAATTTTGCTTATGGCAATAATCTAATACATCTGCAATAACACTTTCTGAAATATCTTTCTTTGCTAGATGCTGTGCCACTTCGTGCTCAGTTCTTTTTCTATATGACAGATATTGAATCGCTATATTAATCGCTTGTCTATATTGCTCATACTTTTGAATTTTTTCCATTTCAGCTGCTTCAACAAGTTGTCCCTTTTTAAGATTGAAATAGACAAAAGTATCAATATCAATACCCATCTCAAATTCATCATCTAAATATAAATTAAAACGTTCTTTATTGTTTTTTTGAACTTCTATTTTTGTGATTTTCGGCATTATCTTCACTCCACTTATAAGAATAACTTATATTGTTTATGAATGGAATTATAGTGATTTTTATTTGCAAACTTCAACTTCATTATTTTTATATACAAATTATATCATGGTTCAAGGTTTATTCCTTTCACAAAATGACATTGTTAATCTACAAATTTCAATATATTTTATAGTACTTAACAAGCATTTAAAAAAACTTCATTGCACAGTTGAAATTAATGTATTTTGTATTTTTAAAATATTTAAAAAAGCCCCTTCCAAGCATTCATTTTTTCATGACTACTAAGGCAGGGACTTCTCTTTGACAACTTATCTTATACTTCTCGTGATACTTGCTGATATTACTATAATCATACGCCTAATTCTAATAATGCATTTTTGTATTGTTCATCTGAAATAAATTCTTGTTGTTTCATTTTTTCTAAATCAGTTTTCACTCGATTTATGAAATTATCCGACATATCATCGATGTTATAAACACTAGGTGCATTAATTTTGCTTGCTAAAATGGCACTCTGTAAAACTGAAATTTGTGGCAACTCTTGATTATTTTTATCTGTCGTAACCCCAAAGTAATAATTTGCAGCTGATTCTACTGAATAATTATCACTACCGTAATAAATGTTATTCATATAAAAACTAAGTATTTCATCTTTACTGTAGTTTTTTTCAACGCGATGAGCTACAAACAATTCTTTAACTTTACGTGTAATAGACTGTTCATTATCATAAAAATAATTTTTTACTACCTGTTGCGTGATTGTACTTCCACCTTGTACATTTTTATCACTTAATGTCGAAAAAAGTGCCCTTGACGTTCCTTTTATATCAAATCCGTGATGCCTATAATAGCGTTCATCTTCCATAGCTATAAATGCACCTTTAGTATATTCTGGCATGTTTGAGACAGATACAAACGAATTCTTATTTTCTATTTTTTTTAATTCATCAATATCTGCGCGCGTACTCAAAGCATACATTATAGCAATAAATATTCCTAAAACAATTAAAATAGGAATAAGTAATTTGAAGAAAAGTCCTTTTCCTTTTTTCTGTTTTTTTGTTTTTGTTACTGGCTGAAAATAAGTATTATATTGAGGTTCGTTTACAGTATCAGCTTGAGATTTTTTGGTTGTTTGCTTATAACGATCGCTTCTTTTCATGCGGTAGCTCCTTTATATTGCTCTCATATCATTATAAGTGAGTTTATCAATTGTTGGAATTTTTATCTATAGTAAATCATAAAAATCGGTCCAAGGGTGTATATGTAACTCCTATCATGGCATTATGATCAAAGCTTTTAAAATTTATAATATCTCAATACCAAAATACGGTTTGAATTTAAAATTCAATGCTAATAAGAAACAAAAAAGTTGCCTATATTTTATAATGAACCACTTTAGCACATTCAAAGTAAATTCATCTAAAACATAGACAACTATTTCATTAATACCATTTTTTAAAATTGACGTACCACAAATGATTAGGCATTTAATTGATCTACGATTGCTTTATTAAAGTCATCTAAATCATCAGGTGTACGACTAGTTACAATATTCTTATCAACAACTACAGATTCGTCAACAACTTGTGCACCAGCGTTCGCTAAATCTTTACGAACATTTAGTACTGCAGTTACTGTTCTACCTGATAAGTCGTCTGTATCTATTAAAATTTGTGGTCCATGGCAAATTGCAAACGTTGGGACATCATTTTTGGTAAAGTATTTAGCAAATGTGCCGTATCTGCCTTCAGAATCACCACGTAGATGATCAGGTGAGAAACCACCTGGAATTAATAATCCATCATAATCTTCTGGTTTTGCATCAGCAATACTTACATCCACAGAAACTTTTTCACCATGTTTCCCAACAACTTCACTATTGGCTTCATCTCCAATAACAACAGTTTCGTGTCCTGCTTCTTCAATTGCTTCTTTAGGACTTGTTAATTCTACATCTTCAAATTCATTCGTTACAATAATTGCTACTTTTTTAGCCATGAATTATCACCTTTCCATATTTATGTTATATACTCTGTATAGACGAAACTAGAGTTTTTTAAACATAAAAACTTTCAATACTCCGAAATTTAATCTGATGATTTCGAAACTGATTTAACTTTTTCTTCTAATTGATCTAATAAGCCAATCCATTCGTCTATGTCTTCTACTTTAACTTCATTTGGGTTCACATGATCGATATCATTCATAAATTTTTCTAATCTCTTTTTTATTTGATCTATTGTTTGATTGTCATCCATTGTATTAGTAACTCCTTTTTTTCAGATATTATTATACTAACATGGATTTGACAAATTTTGCTAAAGTCTTAATAATTATAAACTGAAATAATTTAACAAAATTAGAATAATTTCTATATGTTTAACCATTTCATATATTTAAACCTAAACCAAGCTTTAATAAAAGGATGTTTTAAATGACATATCAAAAATCTATATTATCTAGTATTAAAAAAACTATATCTATATTTAATGATCCATGGGAAACCTATAATGATATTCAAGAACATAATGCATTAACTTTAAGTAATATTGAATTCACCACGACGAATCTCTGTAATATGCGTTGCAGTCATTGCGCGGTAGGATACACACTTCAAACTGCAGACCCTTCTCCTTTACCAATAGATTTAATTTATCGACGTTTGGATGAAATCCCAAATTTAAAAACGATGTCCATCACTGGTGGTGAACCTATGTTTTCAAAGAAATCTATTAAAAATGTTGTGAAACCACTATTGAAATACGCCTATGAACGCGGGATTTATGTTCAAATGAATTCAAATCTTACATTACCTATCGACAGATATTTAGATATAGCTGAATATATTGATGTAATGCATATTTCACATAATTGGGGAACGATAGATGAATTTACAGAAGTTGGATTTGGAGCAATGGAAAAACAGCCACCATTGAAAGCAAAATTGAGACTTTATGATCAAATGTTATCAAACGCTCAAACACTTTCTGAACAAGGCATGTTCATTTCTGCTGAAACAATGTTAAACAAAAGTACAAGACCTTATCTGAATAAAATACATAATGAAATTGTTAATGATATGAAATGTCAAAGACATGAAATTCATCCGATGTATCCTTCTGACTTTGCTAGTCAATTAGAGGTGTTATCATTAGCTGAAATCAAAGAAGCAATTCATCACTTACTAGATATTCGACATCCAGATATATGGATGCTTTTTGGAACATTACCCATTTACCCATGTATTTCCAACGAAGATGATCAAGCATTACTACATAGATTAAGAAATTCCAAAAATGTTACGATGCGAAATGATCCAGATGGTAGAAATAGATTAAATGTGAATGTGTTCTCTGGAAACATTATAGTGACTGATTTTGGTGATGAAAATGGTACTTTATCAAATATTAAAAATGATAAACTCACAGATGTTTTTGATGCATGGTTAAAGACACCTTTAGCACAATCATTAAACTGCCATTGCCCTAAGTTTAATTGCTTAGGACCAAATGTACTTGTGAAAAATATGTATTATCCTGATACAAATTTCAAACAAAATGAAATAGATATGCATCGACGTTATCCTATGCATTGATCATCTCTATTAAATTTGATAATTCAATCAAAAAGGAATGTCATTTTCAAATAAGATGAATATCCTTAGTCAAAACTAAGATTTCAATCATCATATTCGGAATAGACATTCCTTATCTTTATTCAATATGCTGCACACTAGCTAAAAACTCAATTGTTTCTTTACTTTCTTGTCTTCTTTCTTTACGGCGTTTAACCCTCGCTAATGCTGTTTCATGAAACCAGTTTTCAGTTTTTGATTCTGGATACACTTGTGGTACATTTGATGGTTTACCTTCATTGTCCAGTGCAACAAAAGTCAAAAAACTCAGTGCTGCTAGGTGCCTTTCATTTTTCAAAACATCCTCAATTGTAATTTGTACACATACTTCCATTGATGATGTACCTGCATATGACACCATTGCCTCATATGATACGATATCGCCCGTTTTAATTGGCTTTAAAAAATCAACAGAATCTGTAGATGCCGTAACAACTTGTGCGTTACTATGCTTCATTGCTGTAATTGCTGCTATTTCATCAATGTTAGCCATCAACATTCCACCGAACATCGTATGATGATGATTCGTATCTTGCGGAAATACTTGTCTTGCTTTAACACTTCTCGATTCAGACATCGATTTCATTTTAGTAGTTCCCATAATATATTCCTTCCCTTTTTTAAACTTAAGTAAATATAAATTAGGAGTGGGACAGAAACCTATTTTTATTAAAAAGATTTCGCCGTCCCACCCCGAAAATGATGATTTTAATTGGAAAATATCTAATGATTAAACTATTTTTATTTTAAAATGATTAATTAGCCCAATTACCATTTTCAAAAATCAGTTCTTGCTCGCCACTTGCTGTGATTCCATAAATCGTTAAATCAGAACTACCAATCATAAAGTCGACATGAACCAGTGAATCGTTTAATCCATGTGCTAATTTTTCTTCAGTAGTCATCGTTGTGCCACCCTCAATATTAAAGCCATAAGCTGAACCTAATGCAATATGACAAGAGGCATTTTCATCAAATAACGTGTTATAAAATATTGTATTCCGATTAGAAATTGGGGAATCGTCTGGTACTAAAGCCACTTCACCCAAGTGTTTGGCTCCTTCGTCTGTATTCAGTAAATCACGTAGCACTTCTTCACCTTGTTCGGCTTTAAAGTCTACTACTTCACCGTCTTTAAATGTAAGTGTAAATCCATCAATAATATTACCGTTATGGCTTAATGGTAATTTATTCGTTACATATCCATTCACTTTCAATCGATGCGGTGCGGTGAATACTTCTTCTGTCGGAATATTAGCAACAAATGCTTGACCATTCTCTGTATAACTCGTTGCATCTTCCCAAATATGCCCTTTTGGAAGTCCAATTTTTAAATCAGTTCCTTCAGAGATATAATGCAAAGCCTCATAGCTTTTATGTTGCAATTTATCTGCATGTTTACTTAAATTTGCAATATGCTTTTCCCAATTTACCACTGGATCATTTCCGTCTACACGTACAATGTCTAGGACTTCATCAATAAATTTTTCATATGCTGCTTCTACAGTTAATTCTGGGTATACACGTGCTGCCCACGCTTTTGATGGAAATGCAGCTACACACCAAGGAAATTGATTTTTCTGACTTGCTTCCATATAACCTTTATATGCTGTAGCGTATTGTCTTTGGAACGTGGCTAATTTATCACTATCTATACCATTTAATAAATCTGGATCCTGAGTAATTAATGCTAGATTTGCTGCACCACGGTTAACATAATCCATGCGTTTAGCTACCTCGTATGTCTTAACTTCATTTTTTTCAAAATGTTCAACTGTTTCATTTTCAAATTTAAGACGTGCTAAACGATCATCACTATACTCTACTTTCACATCTGAAGCCCCTCTTTTATATGCTGCTTCAACTATGTAATGTGTCAATTCTAAAGCATCTACGCTTGAACGGATGAATACTGGTTGGCCTTCTTGTACGTTCATGCCAATGCCTGCTAATAATTCAGCGTACTGTTTCATTTTATGTTGTAATTGCCCCATATTTAAACTCTCCCTTATTTACGAATTTGTCCAAGCGCATCTGCAATTGCTGAAGCTTCACTTGGCGTAAATGAGGCTTTCGAAGTTACATAATCATATACCTCTTTTACTTCTTGCGCATCAGCAGATTTATATTTTTCGGGATTGATTAAACTTTGATTAACTAGATTTAAACGATCACGAATTTCTTCAATCATTTCTTCGTTATTTTTAGTCACAACTCTCACCTCTTTTTAATTTATTTTATCAAATTTGCTAACCTTGTAAAACTTTTATCATAATTCCTCTTTAGAAATGATTAAAAAAACATTAAAATGGGAAATAGGATTATATAATTTGGAGGTCAATATATGATTACAGTTGCATTTGTTTGTTTAGGAAATATTTGTCGCTCACCTATGGCAGAAGCTATAATGCGCCAAAGATTAAAAGATAGAAGTATCGATGGTATAGAAGTCACTTCAAGAGGTACAGGTAAATGGAATCTTGGTCAATCACCTCACGAAGGGACACAAAAAATATTAACTGAACATCATATTCCATTTGATGGGATGATTAGTGAACTATTTGATTCTAACGACGACTTTGATTATATTATTGCTATGGATCAAAGCAACGTTGATGATATTCAAAGTATTAATCCAAATATTAAAGGAAAATTATTTAAATTGTTAGATTTCAGTGATATGACTGAAACTGATGTACCAGATCCTTATTATACAAACAATTTCGAAGGCGTGTATAAAATGGTACAATCGTCTTGTGATAATTTAATTGATTTCATTATTAAAGATGCTAATTTAAGAGAGGGGTAACAACATCATGCAAAACAAATTAATTCCAGGTATATTATTAGGTGCTGTAATAGGAGGCGCAGCAACACTTGCTGACAAATCTACACGCCAATCATTAAAACAATCAATTAAAGATATTAAAGAAGGTAATCGTTCACAAAAGCCTTCAGCATTTTCTAACATTAAAGATGAAGTTTCATATTGGAAAGATGCAATTGAAGAAATTAGACGTAATAATCCTGAGTTAGAACGTTCTTTAAAAGATGCAAAGGATACATTTGTTGAACGCAAAAATAATCGTTTGAAAAATTAAGGAACAGCTTTACTAATGAACATTATAAATGTTTATCTATTTCATATTTATAAATTGAAGTGAATCGTCAAAGATGACTAGCAGAAATATAACATAGTCAACTTAGCGGGGGTGGGAATTGGAAATCAACTTGTTAGTTATGATTTCTTTCCTACCCTCTTTATTTTTGATTTATTATCTGATATTTTATTTCTCAAAAGATACTTTATTTCAAAAGAATATGGCAACACATATTTACCTTTAATAGATTTTACAGTATATTAAACTGTATACGTAAAATATCAGTACACAAGGAGATTTGATATGTCTAAAAATGAAAAAACATCTTCTAATTTTCTGAATGAAACTAAAGAAGTTGAAGAACAAAAGAACAAAAAAGATAAGCACGAACAAATTGAACGTGATCGCATATACATAACACCAAATGAATTCAAATCGAAATCACCAAAAAAAGATAATCAAGAATTTTTTGTCTCACGTATCAATAAACCAGCAAAATATACTAAAGATTCAAATTTTTTCTCTTATTTAGTATATAGAATAGGAAAAGACGATGCATCAGGATTATCAGCACAATTATCCTATTATTTTATGCTATCACTATTTCCTATGTTACTTTTCTTGTTATCTATTGTGCCATATCTCGGTATTAAACAAGGTTCAATTAGAAGCATGATTAAGGAACATGTACCACAAGATTACGCACCACAAGTATCATCTATTATCGGTGATATTATGGACAATGCTAGTGGTGGCTTACTATCTATTGGGTTAATCGCAGCATTATGGTCTGCATCCAACGGTATGACTGCATTAATGAATTCGTTCAATGTCGCATATGATGTTGAAGATAGTAGAAACTTTGTAGTTTCTAAACTATATAGCGTGTTATTCACACTAGCAATGATAATCGTAATGCCAGTTGCGCTTGTTTTACCTACATTTGGTCAACAAATTGGCGATTTATTATTTGGGCCTATTGGACTTGGTGAACAAGTGAAATGGGTATTTGATACAGTACGTTTTGTATTGCCCGTTATTGTCGTTCTAATTGCATTTATGGTTTTATACACATTAGCGCCAAATGTTAAAATTAAAATGCTTTCAGTTATACCCGGTGCTATTTTTGCAACTATCGTATTTTTAGGCGGCTCTTATTTATTTGGTATTTATATTTCAAACTTTTCTAATTATTCTAAAACATATGGTAGTATTGCCGGTATCATTATATTAATGCTATGGCTTTATATCACTGGTTTTATCATCATCATTGGTGCTGAAATCAATGCTATTATGCATCAAAGAAAAGTTGTTGCAGGTAAGACACCAGAAGAAATTACCATTGATCAACTTGAAGAAGAAAAAAATAACGATGTAAATGAAACGACTTAATTTTCTATATATATAAATTTAAAAAGCTAAAACCTAGGCACACATTATTTGCTTAGGTTTTAGCTTTTTTTATTGTATTAAATTATGTTGAAATGCATAAATTACAGCTTGAGTTCTATCTTGTACTTCTAATTTACTCAACACGTTACTAACATGTGTTTTAACTGTTTTGATTGTAATATGTGAAGCACTAGCAATTTCCTGATTTGAGTAACCTTTAGCGATTAATAATAATATCTCCATCTCACGTTCAGTTAACATCTCATATAATTCAGCGCGTTGTTTCATACGATTCCTCATCTTAACCAACACTTCTGCTTCAAACACAGATTCATCACGATATGTTTTACGTATCGCTTCGGCGATATCGCTGGCGCTTGTCGTTTTTAAAATATAACTATCTACACCAGAATCTAAAGCACGGTATACTTCATTATCTTCAATATAACTGGTTAGCATAACAACTTTAATGTGTGGCAAATCTTTCTTGATTTGTTCTGTAGCTTCTACCCCATCCATATCATCCATGAGTAAGTCCATTAAAATTAAATCAGGCTTAAGTTCATGTGCTTTTTCAATTGCATCTTTCCCCGATTGCCCTTCTCCGACTACTTCTATATCTGGTTGAGTAGATAAATAACTAGAAATACCAATTCTGACCATTTCATGATCATCAACAAATAATACTTTAATCGGCATACGAATCCTCCTTATTTAATGGGGCTTTGACTTCAATCCGTGTTCCTGAATCTGGCAGTGATACTATATGAAATGTTGCGCCAATTTCAAGTGCTCGTTCACGCATATTTTTTAACCCATAGCTTTGTTCTACCTTATCATCAACGTTAAAGCCTTTACCATCATCTTGTATACGTAATAATAAATATTCTTCTCTATTAAACAATTCAATTGTAACTTTTGTACCTTTTGAATGTCTTAATGTATTTGAAATTGCTTCTTGTGTAATTCTAAACAAATGATCTTCAATGCCTTTAGGAACGTCGAAATCCTCAATATCATGTACGACTTTCATTGGCACTTTTTTCTGTAGATCAACTACTAAATCTTTGATACCTTGGCCAAGTGATTTATCCTTCAAGCCAATTGGTCTTAAATGTAATAGCAAGGCACGCATTTCTAATTGTGAATCTTGGACCATTTTTTCCAATACTGGAATTTGTTGATCTAAAGGTGCTTTCAAATCAGTTTCTTTAATGGCAGAGAGCATCATGCTTGCTGCAAATAGTTGCTGGCTAACGGAATCATGTAACTCACGAGCCAGTCTTTGCCTTTCATCTTCAATTATTTTTTTAACTTTCACATCGTTCATATTATATGATTCATTCGTTAAATTTTGTGTTTTTAAACGTAATTTATGAACTTCTTGATTGAGCGGTACAAGTGTCTGATATAATTCAATTGTTTCATTATATAATTCTATATTCTGGTCGTTGATACCAACTGTTTGTCCTTCAATAGAACGTTCAATTTGATCTTGTAACCAATGATTTTGTTGGTTGATTTTATATGCTAATACTGAGCCAACTATGATGCATAGTAATATAACTAATAAATTAATAAATAGTAAAACTGGAATACCAAAGATTTGTGTATAAATCATACCTTGAAAATATATAATATTCACAAATACTTTATCTATAAAAAACATAGCGAAAAATGTACTATAAACTAATATCAACATCGACCCTATTGCTCTTATGTAGTGATTCATTTATAAATCACCTCAACATCTCCTATGAATGTTGACAAATAGACATTAACAGCATAATTATCTTCTTTTGTTTCTTCAATAACTTTAATATTGTTGTTTTCAACTTTATATGATGTTTCATTGACGTATGCATTGCCATAAAGTGCTGAAAAATGTAATTTTATATTGTAATTTAAAGGCACAATAATTTGCACTTTACCTAAAAAATGTCTGATTACTACCGTATTATGTTCTCTAATATTAGCAGCTTTAGACATATCTATATGAATATCACCAATACCATGCTGTATTTGTAAATCTTCCCATTTATAAACATAAATAGGTGTACGTTGCTCACCAAACCACTTTTGTTTAATAAATTCTGGAGATTCTACTGCCTCTTCTGTCGCAATAATTTTCAACGGTTTAAATCTATAAAAGATATATCTCACTATTAACACAATTAAAAATATAAATAATATAATAATCGTGTATTTATTAGATAATAAGGTAAAAGCAATAAGTAATACCCCTATCCAAAATGATAATAAACCTCGTATTTTATGAAAATATAAATATCCTACATAAACCAATATACAGCCTAATAATAATACAAAAATAAAGCCAATTTTTTCAAAGAAAATATAGTAGAAATTAGCTATTATCATTAATGCTGTAAACACAATCAACATCTCAGTTGATATATATTTATGAGTCATGTTTCGCCACCTTTCTTCAAGCGACTAAACTAATTTGTTCGATTAAATCACATTCTGTTTCAACATTTACTTTTTCTTTAGCTTGTTGTGATAAATCGGCTACAATACGTGCGTAGTCTGCTTCCATTTCATTCAAATCATTTTTAATTTTTTCTATATCATAGTGCTCAATTTCCTGTGCACATTCAATATCAGATTCATCTAAAATGTCGATATA
Organism: Staphylococcus cohnii species complex 1663; assembly: GCF_041008415.1. Taxonomy (NCBI): domain Bacteria; kingdom Bacillati; phylum Bacillota; class Bacilli; order Caryophanales; family Staphylococcaceae; genus Staphylococcus; species Staphylococcus cohnii species complex 1663. Next base: position 101,229 of record NZ_JBFDVL010000007.1, on the reverse strand, counting down.
TTTATTTTCTAAAGATAATGTTAAATGATCTATTAGCCTAGCTACATAAGTTTTTCTTTCAAACAGATAATTTATGTACATTTCTATACTTCTTAATTTTTTATCAAGATATTGTCTATACTCAATTAAGCTTGAATAAAAGGTTTGTTTGGTCATTTTTTCTAAATAAGTCGTAATATAATTCATAGAATCACCTCATGATTGATTAGATTCTATTATAAAAAATATCCGGAACCATTAGTATAGGCTCCGGAACCATCTTATATTAGGACTTTAGACCGAAACTTATTCTAATCTATTTTAGTAGTTAAAACTGGTCCTTCTTTCGTTACTATAACGGTATGTTCAATTTGAGCAACAAAGCTTTTATCTTGCGTTTCAAAAGCCCATTCATTTTTACCTTCTGTGACAAATGTTGCTTTTGAAGAAATAAATGGCTCAACAGCAATTACAGTGCCTTCTTTAAGCAATGTTTTATCTTTTGGATCATAATAATTCATCACATGACTTGGAGATTCATGTAATGACTGACCTACACCATGACCTGTTAAATTTTTAATCACAGTTAAATCATTTTTACGTGCCGTCGCGTGGACTGCTTTACCAATTTGACTTAGCTTCGCACCAGGCTTGATTTTGGTCATAGCTGCATCAAATGCTTCTAATGCAACATCACAAACTTTTTGTTTCAATGGATTATCCGCTTCACCAACTACAAATGAAATTCCTGTGTCCGCATAATAGCCATTTTTCAAGGCAGAAACATCAATATTTACTAAGTCGCCTTCACGAATTTTTCGTTTTCCAGGAATACCATGTGCCACTTCTTCATTTACGCTGATACAAGTTTGGCCTGGAAAGTTTTCGTCATGAATTGGCGCTGAAATAGCTCCATGTGCTTCAAATAAATCTTTTGCAATATCATCAAGTTCTTTTGTAGTAATACCAGGTTTAGTAGCTTCTTGCATTTTGTCTCTGACAAGTGCACAAATGTATCCAATATCTTTTAGTGCTGTTAATTCTTCTTCTGTTTTTACAATCATTTTATCCCGTTCCTTTTTGTAAATTATATTCCTTCTTATTATAGCAGACTTTTTTTGATATAATAAATTAGAAAATTTTTATCATATATAGTTTAACATTTTAACGAAGTAATGACATAACCAGTTTTACAATTCTGGTTAAATCATTAAACGTTTATTTATATAGGAGTTTTAATATGAATGATTCTTGGTATAAAAATATTGTTGGTGCACGTACAATAAAAACAGGTTTAGCTACATTTTTAACTGCTCTTTTTTGTTTAGCCTTAAATTTAAACCCAATTTTCGCTATATTAACAGCTATAGTCACAATTGAACCAACCGCTAAGGCTTCATTAATAAAAGGGTATAGAAGACTTCCTGCTACAATTATTGGTGCATTATTTGCCGTGATTTTCACTTTTATTTTTGGTGATCAATCTGCTTTTGCCTATGCATTTAGTGCAACATTCACCATTATTTTATGTACAAAATTGAACTTACAAGTTGGTACTACTGTAGCAACATTAACCGCAATGGCTATGATTCCTGGTATACATGATGCTTATTATTTTAATTTCTTTTCCAGACTATTAACAGCTATTATTGGATTAGTAACAGCTGGATTAGTAAACTTTATTGTCTTACCACCCAAATATTATGATCAACTGGATGATGCTATTAATTTAACAGAAGAAAAAATGTATGCACTATTTCATAAGCGTATACGCCAACTAGTTGTTGGTAAATTTTATAATGGATCGACCAATCAACAACTTGCCACTTTATTAAATTTAAATCAAAAAGTCGAAACGTTGCTTTCTTATCAAAAAGACGAACTCAGTTATCATAAACATCATCATTCAGAATGGATTCGTTTAAAGTCTTTAACTACACGTACACATACAAATCGATTATTCATAACACACCTATCTAACTTAGTTTATTTGCCAAAAGACACGCAGGTTACTTTTACTAAAGAAGAGCAACTTGCTATGCTGAATATTGCTGACAGTATAAATAATATACATAGTACCGGACATTTTGAACGTCATCCTGAATCAGCGTCATTACTTAAATCCACGGTCAAAGGTTTAGATGAGTTTGATAAAAACCAATTAAAAAGTCATATTGTCTATGAAATACTATTAATTTATAGAATTTTAAATAGTCGATTTGCTTAAAGAATAACATTAAATACGTAACATAAAAAATAGCCTAGGACCTTTGTCCTAGGCTATTTTTTATGTTTTAATAAAGTCGAAATTCTATTTTTTCTGTTGAGAAACGCGTTCAATAATGACTTTCTTAGCTGCTTCTTCCTCAGTATTATCTAATTCTTTCGGTTCGAATACAATGCCTTTGCGTTCACACGCTTTTTCTAATAGATAGTCTGTAATTTCATGGTTTTTAGGTAGTATGGGTCCATGTAAATACGTACCTAATAAATTCTTGTAATGAATACCTTCTTTGGCATCGTCATCATTATTACCAAAACCATGCGTAACTTCTCCCAAAGTCCCGAAATTATGATAAGTACGTCCCCCATGATTTTCAAATCCAACTATTGTACCAAAAGTATTACTTTCGATTACAATATCTCCTGTCAAACGATCTTTTTTAGATTCTGTATAAAAATCTAAAATATTTAAACCGTCTAATTCTGTACCATCTGGCGTAACGTATTTACGTCCTAAAAATTGGTAACCACCGCACACAGTTAGACCGGGTAAGCCATCTTCAATCGCATCTTTCAACTTGCTTTTAATTTTAGTTAATTCTTGTGTAGCTAATGCTTGTTCTCTGTCACTACCGCCACCAATAAAAAAGATATCACATTCATCGAAAGTAACATTTTCTGTCTGATTAATATCTACTACCTTTAGTTCGATATTACGGCGTTTAGCACGTTGTTTAAGTGCAATGATATTTCCTATATCACTATATAAATTTAATTTATCGGGCATAAAGTGATAGACCGTCAACTCATTCATTTTACTTTGTCCTCCTCAAAAGAGTGGTTCAATTGCTTTAACATAGGGGAAAGTGAAGTATAGTTAGGTATTGCTACAGTAAAGCTATTTGTATATTCCATTGTTTTCGCAGTCGCTTTGTAGATATCACTTTCTAATAAGATCGGTACATTAATCTCTGCAAGTTTTAATCTTAATTGTAGCTCTTCCGCTCGTGAACCTGTAACTATAATAGCTTCTATTTGTTGATTCACTAATTTTTCAAAATCAGCATCGTAAATCCAAGATGTGTCACGTCCGTCCGCAGCATAATCATTTAAACTGATAACATAAACTTTATTCCCTTCTATTCGATCACCGACCGAGAGACTTGCATTCATACCGGCAGGGTTTTTTGCTAGATTGATCATAGCTTCTTTGGTACCCTTTTTAAAATACTGCATTCTGCCATTATCAGAAGTATAAGTTTCAAACCCTTTTCGAATTGACGCATCATTTAATCCAAGTTCTCTGAGCACGGTATAAGCAGCAATTGCATTATATGCATTAAAATCGCCTGCAATTTTCATATTAAATGTTGTAGTACCAACATTTAAGTTAAGAAATGGAGTTAAATCAAATTGAGATACTTCATATTTTGTTTTTTCTCGTTTAAAACCACATTCACAATAATAATGGCCTAATTGGTTATAATGAATATAATCATAATGTAATAAACGACCACAATTAGGACAATATCTACTTTCATTCATAGAACTTTGTTCAAAATCATGCGCATGCTTTTTCATACCATAATAAGTAACAGTATCACTTGCTATCTTTAATCTACTAACAAAAGGATCGTCGGCATTTAATAATAATTTTATACCTTTATTATCAATTGCTTTTGCAATATTATTTACCATAATATCGATTTCCCCAAATCGATCCATTTGGTCACGAAAGAAATTAGTGACGACCATCATTGTAGGTGTAACTTCGTTTAGTACTCTTGGTATAGAACCTTCATCAATTTCAATAACTGCAACTTTAGTATTTTTTTTAAGTTGCAAAATAAAAGCTGATGTAATTCCAGCAGCCATATTTGCACCTTCATTATTATGTATGATTTCAATTTGGTTTGCTTTTAACGTATGACCTATTAAATTTGATGTAGTCGTTTTCCCATTTGTACCACTTATAAATACAATCTCATCAACATGAGATGCTAATTCTCTTAAAATATTTTTATCCACTCTTCTAGCGACTTGACCTGGTAAGTCTGTTCCTTTTTTTCCAACAGTACGACTTACTTGTCTTGCCAATCTCGCTAGGCGTGTTGCAGTCCATTGTCTCATCTACTTCCTCCTCTACTATTCACTCAAATATTATAACACGATTAAGTTGTATTCCAAACAATTCTCAATGCAAATATATATATCAACCTCCCAGATTAGAATAATTATTATTTACGAATGAGAATAAATTTGCTATACTTATAAAAAATGATACATGGAGGCTTTGACTTATGTTGAATAAAGAATTATTAGATGCATTAAATGAACAAATGAATCACGAATATTTTGCTGCACACGCCTATATGGCAATGGCTGCATATTGTGATAGCAAATCCTACGAAGGCTTTGCTAATTTCTATATCCAGCAAGCAAAAGAAGAAAGATTTCATGGTAAGAAAATTTATGATTACATCAATGATCGTGGTGAACAAGCAATCTTTAATTCGATACCAGCACCTAAATCTGAATTCACAAGTATCTTAGAAACCTTTGAAGATGGCTTAGCTCAAGAACAAGACGTAACACGCAGATTTTATAACTTATCTGATTTAGCTAATAAAGATAAAGATTATGCTACGATTTCATTTTTAAATTGGTTCCTAGATGAACAAGTCGAAGAAGAATCAATGTTTGATACACATATTGATTACTTAAAACGTATCGGTGATGATAGTAATACTCTATATTTATATGAGAAAGAATTAGCATCACGTTCATTTAATGAAGATGAAGCATAGAGTTAGTGTAGTAACTCACTACTTATTTCTATATAATTATTAATGACTATACAAAAGCATGCCAATAATGTTGGCATGCTTTTTAAGTATTTATGAGTCAGCAAGACTAGCAGATGCAACTATTTGTTTCATTGAGTTTTACTCACTTGACTTCGAAAAGAGAATTATATAAAGTCATAACATATTCTATAAGAGAAAGGATTCTTGCTTGATGACAGCCAATGCTTATATTGCTTTAGATTTTGAAACTGCAAATGGAAAAAGAACGAGTATATGTTCAGTGGGAATGGTCAAAGTGATCAATCATCAAATTACAGAATCTTTTTACACACTAGTTAATCCAAATGACTATTTTTCAAAACAAAACATTGCAGTTCATGGTATTAATCCAAATGATGTGAAAGATGCGCCGACATTTGAATCAGTATATCCATATATGATGCAATTCATTGATGGTTTACCAGTAGTTGCTCATAACGCAGCCTTTGATATGAATGTGTTGTATGACAGCATTAAACAAATTGGACAAGAAACACCAACAATTACTTATTTTTGTTCACTACAACTGTCTAGAAAAACAATAAATAGTCATCGTTATGGGTTGAGCCACATGATGCATTATTACAATCTAGATTTTCATGGTCATCACGATGCTTTAAATGATGCGAAAGCATGTGCAATGATTACCTTTCGACTATTACAACACTATGATGATTTAAACAGTATGTTATCAATATTTGGTAAACAGTTAAAAGATAAAGATTAACGGATTTAAAATCAGTCTATATTTCCTTTGTATTTCACTTAAATATAGTCGTAAATTGTCATATTTTCATAGGTCGCCTTTTCTAGGTTACCCACTGTCACACCGACCAATCTAATTGGTGTTTCTGAATCTTTTAATTCAGTATATAAACTATAGGCGATGTTATAAATATCCGTCTCATTTCTTACTGGATCTCTCAAACTTCTTTGTTTTGACAAAGTTTCAAATTTAAAAGTTTTAATTTTAACAGTAACGGTTTTGCCAGATTTTTGAATTCTGGCTAAGCGTTCAGCTGTTTTATGACTTAATTCCCATATTTTTTGCAGAATTTGATCATCATCGTTAATATCAGTTGCAAAAGTACGTTCTGTGCCGACGGATTTTCTAATTCTTGTAGCTTTCACTTCATTATTGTCTATACCTCTTGCCTTATTGTACAATCCATAACCGCGTTTTCCAAAAAGACGAATTAATTCACGTTCACTTTGATTATACAAATCTTGACCATTATAAATTTTATGTTCATGCATTTTTTCTTTTGAAGCTTTACCCACCCCTGGAAAATCTCCAATATCTAATCCCATTAATATATTGTGTACATTTTTGTAATCAATAATAGTTAGACCATTAGGCTTATTCATACCACTCGCTAACTTCGCCAAAAATTTATTGTATGAGACACCTGCAGAGGATGTTAACTTAGTTGCTTCGTATATATCTCTGCGAATATATTGTGCAATCATAGACGCCGGTAAATCAGGTCGCACTAAATGCGTAATATCTAAATAAGCCTCATCTAATGACAATGGTTCGACAATTTCAGTATAACTTTTAAAAATATTCATAATTGTATTTGAAGCTTCTTTATAGGCTTCAAATCTAGGTGATACATAAAAACCATTCGGACATAATTTATGAGCTTGTGCGGTGGGCATTGCAGAATGAACACCATATTTTCTTGCCTCATAAGAAGCTGTTGACACCACGCCTCTACCACTTGCCTTTCCACCGACGATGACTGGCTTCCCTTCCAAATTTGGATTATCTCTTATTTCTACTTGAGCAAAGAAATAGTCCATATCTATATGAATAATCCTTCTTTCTGACAATGCACACACCTCCCTTTTAAAATTCATATTATGATGCTTTTATATTTATCTTACAATCTAAATGATTTTGTTACATAATATATGCTCATAACAAAAAGCATATAAAAAAAAGAGTTAGCTAACCACTTTTTTAACACGCAATGATCCATAAAAACAACTGCGTATATAGTAGTAATACTAACTCAGATTAATTATTTTTTATGATTTTGGTTCAGTTTGCAATTCATTTGAAGGGTTTTTTGTATAATATTTAATACCATCCTCAGTGTCTTCTATCACTTCAACTTTGTCATTTAATACGCCGGAAAGTAAATATAAATCCATAATACAATAGCCAATATGGAAACTTGCTATAAATATGATAGATGAATAAGGCGTAATAAAAAATACGATAAATAAAATGGATGATATAACAATTAAAGGGGCTAACATAATCAAGCTATATTGCCATTTTTTAAAATAAACTTGTGGCATATGTGACTTTACCAAACCATATTTAACTCGATAAATTGGTTTTTGACCTTTTGATAAAATGCGAAACATCAAGTTATGAATCAATTCATGTATGAAATAAACAATTGTAAAACCTAAAATACCATATATTAAATTAAATAAGATATTTTGCTCTATAACTGAAGCAAATAAATAAGCAAATTTATACGATAGCAATATACTGATCATTACTATTGTCAATTGGAATAGTAAAAATCCTTCTAATAACTTTTTATTAGAAAACAACTCAATTTTAAACATTAGCAACCCTCCAAATGCTTTGTTGTTACCTAGAGTATACAATGATTTTATCCACTTAGAAAGAGCTATTGAACAAAGTTAATGACTTGTAATTGAATTTTAACAAATCTTCTTAGAATGAAATAAACTGCAATACTGAGTAAATAACAAGTTAATTAACTTTACACAATGTTTATTGAATAACACTTATCTATTAAGCTATTTTTAAATACGGTTGAATTGTGCAACCGTTTCAACATGTGTTGTATGTGGAAACATATCTACTGGTGTAATTTTCGTTAGTTTGTAATGTTGCGCTAAATATTGCGCATCACGTTGCTGTGTAGATGGATTACATGAAATATAGACAATTTTTCTTGGATTTAATTCTAATAATGTTTGTAAAAATGTTTCATCACAGCCTTTTCTAGGTGGATCAACCATCACTACATCTGGTTTAATTCCTTGTGATTTCCATTTTAATATAACCTCTTCTGCCTTACCACAGACAAAAGTAGTATTTTCAAATTGGTTTATAGTCGCATTTTGTTGTGCATCTTCAATGGCTTCTGGCACGACTTCTACTCCATAAACATGTTTTGCTTTTGGTGCCATATATAAACCTATTGTTCCAATACCACAATATGTATCCAGGACAATATCATCTTGATTTAAGTTTGCATATTCAATCGCAAGCTGATACAATTTTTCAGTTTGTATCGAATTAATTTGATAAAAAGATTGATCGCTTATTTTAAAAGTAACGTCTGATAGTTTATCATTAATTGTTGTCTCACCATATAAGGTATTAGACTCGGCTCCTAATATCACATTGGAATGTGTATTGTTGATATTATGTTTAATACTCGTGATTTCAGGAAATGTATCAATTAATTTTTGTACAAGTAAATCACTTTGTTTAAACTTCCTGCCATTTGTCACAAAAATAACCATTAATTCTCTTGAATGGTGTCCAGTACGTATAACAACATGTCTCATAAGCCCTTGTTTTTTTTGTTCATTATAAACACTAATATTTAATTCGTTAAACCAAACTTTAAGTCGGTTCATAACTTTTTGATGCAATTGATCTTGAATTAAACATGTTTCCATATCTATAATATCGTGACTTCTTTGTCTATAAAAACCTGAGATAATCTCTCCTTCTTTATTCTTTCCAACGGGTATTTGTGATTTATTTCGATAATACCAGGGGTTTTCCATACCAACTGTTTCATTAATTATCGTTTCTTTAAAATCTGCTTTTCGATGAAACAAATTAACCACTTGTTCTTTCTTCATATTCAATTGAGCTTGGTATGTCATATGTTGTAATTGACAGCCCCCGCATTTGTAATAATATACACAGGGTGGCTCGACACGTTCACTACTTTGTTCTTTAACTTCTATTAATTTACCTATCGCAAAATTCTTTTTTACTTTGATCACTTTAAATTTAATCGTTTCATCTATTAAACTATTAGGAACAAACACAGGATAACGGTCTAACTTTACAACGCCATGTCCTTCATGTGTTAAATCAATTACGCGTCCTTCTATAATTTCATTTTTTTGTATTATGCTCATTTTGTCACCCCATATAAAAGAGGTTAGGCTATATGTAGTTTTACCTAACCTCGTTGTCTATTAACATTTTGGAAGATTCATTTTATCTTATTCATTAATCTCGTTCACGATGATGCTTTATTTTAATATATTGTCTATTATTGCTCAACTAACTCCTCGTTTTTAATATCGTTTGGTGTATAGACTTCAATATGCTGTTTTAAATTCAAAAAGTTACCAGGCAACTTGCCACCATATTCACCATCCACATTTAATTGCAAATCTATAAATGAAGAAATATTAATCGATTTGGCTTTTTTATAATGTACTTTAGGATGTTTAATATGTTCACCTCGAGATGCAAGCGTCATAATATGTCCTAATTCTGCTAAATTAGCTTTTTCAACTATAATCAAGGTAAAATAGCCATCATCTAATTTGGCATCAGGCACTAACTTTTCAAATCCTGCCATAGAGTTGGTCAAACCTAATAAAAATAAGAGCGCCTCTCCTTGGAAAACCTCATCATCATATTCGATACGTAAATCAACAGCTTTCATCTGAGGCAACATTTCAAATCCTTTAATATAATATGCAAAAGGGCCGACAATTGATTTTAATCTACTTGGTGTCTCATAAGATACCTGTGTTAATTGTCCACCTGCAGCTAAATTAATGAAGTATCTACTGTTCATTTTCCCGATATCAACGCGTGTTGAATGACCTTCAATAATGACATCTATCGCGCTCATAATATCATTAGGTAAGTGCAAAGCACGCCCAAAATCATTTACAGTTCCCATTGGGATAATGCCAATCTTAGGTCTATTCGGATGTTCTGCTATGCCATTGATGACTTCATTGAGTGTCCCATCTCCACCTGCAGCTATTAAAACATCATAATCTTGTGTTAAACAACGCTTCGCCTCAGTGGTAGCATCTCCAATTTTTTCAGTCGCATAGGCACTCGTTTCAAAACCGGCCTTTTCTAATTTTATTAACACATCTGGTAATGTTCGCTTAAACAATTCTTTACCAGATGTTGGGTTATAAATGATTCTAGCTCGTTTTCTCATATTTTATCCCTCAACTTTTTATACTCAGTATATATATTAAATGATTTAGTTAAATGATAAAAGCATTTAGGCTATTTTTAAAAAGAAAATATAATATACTACTCAATATTAAAGTTCTTGAAACATCCATACCTATGCTTAAAACATAAGCATTAATCCATAATTAAGAATTGCTATCACATTAAAATTTTAAAGTTTTGATTGTGCTACATTTTACATGAATATACCTTATCCTCATTTGCTCCTTTTAAATGATCCTCTTGGCGTCAATAATTGCCAAAATCGCTGAAAAAAGATGATAATGATATATTCCTGAATGTTACACCAACAAAAAACGCCAATTCCTATATTTGTAATAGAAATTGACGTTTATTTTTTAATTTAAGATGCTTCAGTCTCAGGTTTTTCTTTAATTAGATTAAAACTGTTTAAAAATGAATGATGATGTTATCTTTTATCTAATTCTTGTTTTAATAATTGGTTCACTAATTGTGGGTTAGCTTGACCTTTGGAAGCTTTCATAATTTGACCAACTAAGAAGCCCATAGCTTTACCCTTACCATTTTGATAATCTTCAACGGATTGTGGATTGTTGTCTAACGCTTCATTTACAAATTTAAGCAGTGTTGCTTCATCAGAGATTTGAACTAAACCTTTATCTTCCATAATTTGTTTGGCATCTCCACCATTTTCAGCTAGTTCTGGGAAAACTTTTTTAGCGATTTTACTACTCATTGTGCCATCTTCAATCAACTTAATCATACCTGCAAGATTTTGTGGTGTAAGTTTAGTATCTAATAATTCTATTTGATGTTTATTTAAATACTCATTAACGCCACCCATTAACCAGTTTGAAGTTAATTTTACATCTGCACCTTCAGCTACTGCACCTTCAAAGAAATCAGACATTTCTTTTGTCAATGTAATCACATGTGCATCATATGCTGGTAAACCAAATTGATTGACGTATTTATCTTTTCTTTCATCAGGTAATTCAGGTATTGTTTGACGTACGCGTTCTTTCCATTCATCGTCAACATATAAAGGCACAATATCTGGTTCTGGGAAGTAACGGTAATCATCAGAACCTTCTTTTACACGCATAAGATTCGTTTTACCTGTAGCTTCATCAAAACGTCTCGTTTCTTGTAAAATCTCTCCGCCGTTCAATAATTCTTCTTCTTGACGTTTTTCTTCATATTCTAACCCTTTACGTACATAAGTAAATGAGTTTAAATTTTTCAATTCTGCTTTTGTTCCAAATTCTTCTTGACCATATGGTCGTAAAGAAATATTAGCATCACAACGCAATGATCCTTCTTCCATTTTACAATCAGAGACACCAGTATATTGTATGATTGAACGCAATTTTTCTAAGTATGCATACGCTTCTTGTGGTGAGCGAATATCTGGTTCAGATACAATTTCAATCAATGGTGTACCTTGTCTATTTAAGTCAACTAGTGAATAACCATCCTTATGTGTTGACTTACCAGCATCTTCTTCCATGTGTAAACGTGTGATACCTATACGTTTCGTTTCACCATCTACTTCAATATCAATATAACCATTTTCACCAATTGGCTGATCAAATTGTGAAATTTGATATGCTTTAGGATTATCTGGATAGAAATAGTTTTTACGATCAAATTTTGATTCTGTTGCAATATCCATATTTAATGCCATTGATGCTCTCATCGCCCAATCAACCGCACGTCTATTGACAACCGGTAATACACCAGGGTAAGCCAAATCAATGACGTTTGTGTTTGAGTTAGGTTTTGCTCCGAAATGTGCTGGTGATGGAGAAAACATTTTAGATTCTGTTTTTAACTCAACATGGACCTCTAGTCCAATAACTGTTTCAAAATGCATGATTTCCACTCCTTATAAATTTTCGTATTCATTATGCAAATTAAATTTTGTTTCATATTGGAAAGCGACACGATATAATGTTTTCTCATCAAATGGTTTACCAATAAATTGCAAACCAATTGGACGTCCATTCGCTTTTCCGCAAGGAATAGATATACCTGGCAAACCAGCTAAGTTAACTGGTGTTGTTAGTAAGTCATTCGCATACATTGTAAGTGGATCATCGATTTCTTCACCTATATTAAATGCAGTTGTTGGTGTTGTTGGTCCTACTACAACATCATAGTTATCAAAAATACGATCGAAATCATTTTTAATTAATGTTCTAACTTTTTGTGATTTTTTGTAGAACGCATCATAGTAACCCGAACTTAACGCAAATGTACCAAGGAAAATACGACGCTTAACTTCTTCACCAAATCCTTCACTTCTTGACATTTTATATAATTCTTCAAGTGAATTTGCTTCTGGTGAATGATAACCGTATCTGATACCATCAAAACGCGATAAATTTGATGATGCTTCAGATGATGCGATTACATAATAAGAAGGAATGCCATATTTTGTGTTTGGTAATGAAACTTCTTCTACTGTAGCACCTAGTTCTTTCAATGTTTCAACAGCGTTTTTCACAGATGCTTTCACTTCGTCAGATATACCTTCGCCAAGATATTCTTTTGGTAATGCTACTTTAAGTCCTTGAATATCTTTACCAATATCAGATGTAAAGTCTGCATCTTCTACTGGTGCACTTGTACTATCATTTTCATCTAAACCAGTGATTGCTTCTAATACTAAAGCATTGTCCTTAACATTGCGTGTTAACGGTCCGATTTGGTCTAATGAAGACGCAAATGCTACCAAACCAAAACGTGATACACGACCATAAGTTGGTTTTAAGCCTACGATTCCACAATAAGCTGCAGGTTGACGAATTGAACCACCAGTATCAGAGCCTAAACTAAAAGGAACTAATCCTGCTGCAACTGCTGCTGCAGAACCACCAGATGAACCACCAGGAACAGCTGTGTGATCAAATGGATTTAACGTTTTTTTAAAATAAGAAGTTTCTGTAGAACCTCCCATTGCAAATTCATCCATGTTTAATTTTCCAATTAAAACCGCTTGTTCGTTGCGTAATTTATTCATAACTGTGGATTCATAGATAGGTACAAATCCTTCTAGCATTTTACTAGCACATGTTGTTTCTACACCTTCAGTAATAATATTATCTTTAATTCCCATTGGAATACCAAAAAGTTTGCCTTCCATTTGGTCCTTGGCTTGTAACTCATCTAATTCTTGTGCTTTTTTAATAGCATTATCTTTATCTAATGCAAGAAATGATTTGATTGTTGGATCAGTTTCTTCAATTGCATCGTAGATATCGTTTACTACTTGTGAAGGTTTAATTTCTTTGTTTTTTATTAATGTAATTAAATTTTCCACAGATTCATAACGGATGGTCATCTTAAGCGTCCTCCTCATTCATGATAGATGGCACCTTGAATTGTCCATCTTCCGTCTCTTTAGCATTTTTTAATGCAAGCTCTTGAGGAATGCCCTCGATTGCTTTGTCTTCTCTTAACACGTTTTGTAAATCTAATACATGATAAGTTGGCTCAATTGAGCTAGTGTCTGCTGTATCTATATGATTAGCAAAATTTAAAATACTTTCTAATGTATCTTGCATTTCAATTGTTTCTTCTTCTGATATTTGAAGTCTAGCTAAATTAGCAATATGCTCTACCTCTTCACGTGTAACTTTAGCCATTAAATAAAAGCCTCCTTTTTACTCATTCATTATAAAATTGTATCAAAATTCCAAGCAAAAATCTAAACTTTTCACCAATAACAATAAATAACCCTGTTTATTTTAATTCCTTTTGCTCAACCTTTTGGAATTATGTGACTTAAATATATTTTGAATATAATCTACTTAAGTATCACAGCATTTATATCAATCATTGCATAATAAACCATATTTTTATAAATAGTGTAATATTAGTTCATTATATGTAAGCATTTTCATTTTTGTCATTGAGATAAACATTTTGAAAAACCAAAAAATATTTCTACTCTATTTATAAATTTCATTGTATAATAATTCATGTAACACAATTTAATATTCTGGGAATAAGGGAGTTGAAGTATTATGTTTATTCTAGGCACATCTTTAGCGAATCAAGTTCACGCTACTTGGCAAACGTATATCATGATTATTATTTATTTTATCATTTTATTAGTTATTGGCTATTACGGTTATAAGCAATCCACAGGTAATTTAAGTGAATTTATGCTTGGAGGTAGAAGTATTGGCCCTTATGTAACTGCCCTATCAGCAGGTGCATCTGATATGAGTGGATGGATGATTATGGGGCTTCCTGGATCTGTATATAGTACTGGATTATCTGCAATGTGGATTACAATTGGTTTATCGCTTGGCGCTTATGTTAACTATTTTGTAGTCGCACCTCGACTTCGTATTTATACTGAAATTGCAGGAGATGCTATTACCTTACCAGATTTTTTTAAAAATCGACTCAACGACCGCAAAAATTACATAAAAATAATTTCAGGTCTAATCATCGTTGTGTTTTTCACTTTATATACACATTCTGGGTTTGTATCTGGTGGTAAATTATTTGAAAGTGCTTTTGGCTTGAACTATCATTGGGGGCTTATCATTGTTGCAGCAATCGTTATTTTTTATACGTTTTTTGGTGGATATTTAGCTGTATCGATTACAGATTTCTTTCAAGGTGTAATTATGTTAATTGCTATGGTCATGGTCCCTATCGTAGCACTTATAAAACTCAACGGTTTGGATACATTTAGTGAGGTAGCAGCTATGAAACCTACCAATATGGACTTGTTTAAAGGGACTACATTTTTAGGTATTATTTCGTTATTTGCCTGGGGTTTAGGTTATTTTGGACAACCACATATCATCGTTCGTTTTATGTCCATTAAAACACATAAACTTTTACCAAAAGCTAGACGTTTAGGTATAAGCTGGATGGTTGTAGGGCTCTTAGGTGCAGTTGCTGTAGGGTTAACAGGTATCGCATTTATACCTCAATACCATATTAAAATGGAAGATCCAGAGACACTATTTATCATTATGAGCCAAATTTTATTCCATCCACTCGTTGGTGGATTCTTATTAGCAGCTATATTGGCAGCTATCATGAGCACAATTTCATCTCAGTTATTAGTAACTTCTAGTTCACTGACTGAAGATTTTTATAAACTTATTCGCGGTGAATCGAAAGCAAAAACACACGAAAAAGAGTTTGTAATGATAGGAAGACTATCTGTTTTACTAGTAGCAATTATTGCAATTTGGATTGCTTGGTCTCCAAATGATACAATTTTAAACCTTGTAGGTAATGCTTGGGCAGGGTTTGGCGCGGCATTTAGTCCGTTAGTAATCTTCTCACTTTACTGGAAGGGTTTGTCTCAGGCTGGTGCTTTGAGCGGTATGATTACCGGTGCTTTAGTCGTTATTGTATGGATTGCTTGGATTAAACCATTAGCATCAATAAATGAAATCTTCGGTATGTATGAAATAATTCCTGGTTTCCTAGCTAGTGTGATCGTTACTTATCTAGTAAGTAAAATTACGAAAAAGCCCGGTGAGTTTGTAAATAACGATTTAAATAAAGTAAAAGAGATTGTCAAAGAATAATCGTATAATAACTCTCTCACTATAAATTAACACATTAAAAGCCACACTTGTAATACATATCTTGATTACAAGTGTGGCTTTTAATGTGTATATGCTTATTAATTATTGTTTTTATAAATATGGACTTGTGGGTCTTTGTCATCTTTAGTTTTACTGATTAAAGCTTTTGCCTTGTTACCATCTTTTATACGAATTTCATATTCGTCAATATCATCAAAGTATTTCTCTGCTTGTTCAGTGATATATTGTGTGATACCAATTGTTTCTGCTTCGCCATAATAATCAATCGGTACATCAACAGTTAGTTGCTTCGCTTTTTTATTATCAAATTTAACTGTCCCTACTGCTTGAGTAAAGTTATTAAAATACGTCTGTAAATCATCATTAAATTGTTTGAAATTATTATTTAAATTTTCATCAATTTTACTTGCTTCATCAGAAGGTAACAATGCTGTTGTTTGATTAATATCTTTCCATTCATTAATACGTGTCTTACCATCTTCAACTGTCGTACCAGCAATAAACTCTCCTGGTACAATTGAATTTTCGCCAGTTTGTTTATAAATTGCAAAGTGTATAGGTATGTCTTTCAAAGCTTTATTTTCTCTGACTCTTGACAAAATTTCGCCTGCCATTTGCTTTCCTTGTTTCTTAATTTCTTTATCATCTAAATCTTTACTATAGGTCTCGCCATCTTTTTCTTTTTGATAGTAATACGTACTATTCATTGCTAGCCCAATGGTCATACCTTTAATTTTCTTCCCTTTAGTATCACCACTCGCATAAAAATCCTGTTCCAAAATATTAGAAAGATATGCAGGTGAATCTTCCGCAATTTTTTCTGGATCTGTTTCACCATTATGTGATGGATTTAAACCTAAATTCTCATTTGCTTTCTTTTCTTTTCGTTCATCTTCATCCATTGCATCTACTTCTGATTTGGTATATTTCGGGTCTAAATAAGCGTTAATCGTATCTTTATCTAAGTATTGACCATCTTGATATAAATAATCGTCAGTTGGAAAAACTTCTTTACTCAATTCTAAAAGCCCGTTTTCAAAATCTTCACCGTTATAACTATTTGCCATATTATCTTGTAATAAACCACGTGCTTGACTTTCTTTAAATGGTAAAATCGTTCTATAATTATTGCCTTGAACATTTTTATCGGTGGCAATTTCTTTAACTGAACCTGATTTTTCTTGCTGCTTATTGTCATTAGATTGTTCTTTACTTTTTTCATTATCCTCATTTCCACATGCTGATAATAGAAAAATTGCTGAGATGAATAGTATAATCGTTCTTTTCATGCATTATCTCCTCTATCCCTCTATTTCTTTTTGTTTCTGGACAAAGTCATCTTCTGTCCAAACTTCTGTACCAAATTGTTCAGCCTTTGTAAGTTTTGAACCAGCGTCTTCTCCAGCAATTACTAAATCTGTCTTTTTTGTAACACTGTTTGTAACTTTAGCACCTTGAATCTCTAACCATTTTGAAGCTTCATTTCTTGTCATTTGATATAACTTTCCAGTTAAAACAATGGTCTTATTAATAAATTCTGGATGCCCTTCTAACTCTGTTGTTTTGACACCTTTATAAGTCATATTAACATGTTTTTTCTTTAATTTATTAATAAGTGCACGGATATCTTCATTTTCTAAATAAGTGACTAATGATTGTGCTAATTTTTGACCCACATCATAGATTTCAATCAATGACTCTTCTGTAACATTAAATAAATCATCCATGGTTCCATATTTTTCAGCAATGACTTGGCTCGCTTTGACACCTAAGTGTCTAATCCCTAAACCAAATAGCAAATGTTCTAATGAGTTTGATTTAGCATCTTCAATCGCATTTAATAGATTGTTTACTTTCTTTTCACCCATTCGCTCTAATGGTAGCAAATCGTCTTTAGTTAAGTAAAATATATCAGCAACATCTTTTATTTTTTCATTTTCATAAAGTTGTTGAATAATTTTAGTACCTAAACCATCTATATTCATTGCTTGTCGTGATACAAAATGAATCATACCTTCAACAAGTTGTGCTTGGCATTTTGGATTGATACATCTTAAAGCCACTTCTCCTTCAATTCTTACAAGTTCATGACTACAGCTAGGGCAATGTGTAGGCATGTGATAAACTTCAGCATTTTGTGGTCGACGATCTAATACGCTTTTTATGACTTCTGGTATAATGT
The DNA here is from genome assembly GCF_041008415.1 of Staphylococcus cohnii species complex 1663. NCBI lineage: Bacteria > Bacillati > Bacillota > Bacilli > Caryophanales > Staphylococcaceae > Staphylococcus > Staphylococcus cohnii species complex 1663. The sequence goes on along the minus strand of NZ_JBFDVL010000007.1, from coordinate 83,202 downwards.
CTCCCGCCTTCTTAATTACAACACTATCACCAATTCGAATATCTTTTTCATGTATTAGATCTTCATTATGTAAAGAAGCTCTAGAAACTGTAGTGCCCGCAACTTTAACTGGTTCAAGTATAGCCGTAGGTGTAACGACGCCTGTTCTACCAATACTCAGTTCAATATCTAATAAATCTGTTATGACTTCTTCAGCAGGAAACTTATACGCAATTGCCCAACGAGGAGATTTTTGTGTATAGCCAAGCTCATCTTGCTGGTCTAAATCATTTACTTTGATAACAATGCCGTCGATATCATAAGGTAACTGTTCACGTGCTTCAGTCCATTTTTCAATATAATCGAATACTTCTTCTATAGTTTGGACACGTTCTCTTTCTTTATTTGTTTTAAAACCTAATTTATCTAATTCATCTAAAGCTTCGCTTTGTGTATGTGCATGAAATTGTGTAAAGTCATTTACGCTATATAAGAAAACACTTAACTTTCTCTTTGCTGCAAGTTTGGAGTCTAATTGTCGAAGTGAACCAGCAGCTGCATTTCTTGGATTGGCAAAAGGTTGCTCATCATTTTGTGCTTTAGCTTCATTTAAATCAAAAAATGATTTTCTGGGCATGTATGCTTCACCACGAACTTCAAATGTTCTAGCTTCATTAATCTTTAATGGTATTGCATGTATCGTTCTTAAGTTTTCGGTGATATCTTCACCCGTAGTACCGTCACCACGTGTCAAACCTTGTACGAATTTACCATTCTCGTATTTGAGAGAAACTGCTAAACCATCTATTTTCAATTCGCACATGTATTCCACATGATTAATTTGTTCACGTATACGCTGATCAAATTTTTTTAAATCTTCTTTATTAAAAGCATTCCCTAAACTTAGCATCGGTGTATCATGATTCACTTTTTCAAAAGTTGATTGAGCTGAGCCACCCACTCTTACTGTAGGTGAATCAGCTGTTCGATATTCTGGATTGTTCGCCTCAATATCTATCAATTCATGTAAAAGTTTATCGTATTCACTGTCTGGTACTGAAGGGTTGTCTTGTACATAATATTCATAACTATATTGATTTAGTAATTGATGTAATACATCGACACGCGATTGTAAGTCAGCCACGCTTTATTCCCCTTTCTTTTCAATAGGTGCAAATTGAGCAAGCAAACGTTTAGGTCCTTCAGATTTAAAGATAATATCTAATTCAACCGAACCATTTTTTTCATTAACATTACTTACCATACCTTCACCCCATGATTTATGAATAACTTTGTCACCAACATGCCAATCCGTCGATTGTTGTGCTTTTTTCGAGGATGTCACACGTTTACTATATCCTCTTTTTTCAGGTTGTTTGGTTGCAGATTTAAATCGATTTCCTTGTGTAGTTGCTCGTGATTTATTTTCGTTTTCTAATAAATCTTCAGGTATTTCATTTAAGAATCTTGAAGCCATATTGGACTGCGGTCTTCCAAAAAGCATTCTTGATGTCGCATGCGTTAAATATAACGTTTCTTCAGCACGTGTAATCGCTACATAACAAATTCTTCTTTCTTCTTGCATTTCATGATCATCATCACTTTTTATCGCCCTTATATGTGGAAATAATGATTCTTCCATGCCCATAATAAATACAATAGGAAACTCTAATCCTTTGGCTGAGTGCATTGTCATCAACGTTATGCCATCATCTATTTGCGCTTCGTCTATATCAGCAACTAAAGATAAGTCTGTTAAAAAATTGATTAACGACTGTTCTTCTAATGGCGTGTTTTCTTCGTAGTCTTTAGGGACTGACATAAATTCATCTATATTTTCTAATCTACTTCTTGATTCTAATGTTTGTTCTCGTTCCAACATCTCACGGTAACCTGATTTCACCAATACTTCTTCAACGATTTCTGTAATCTCTAAAAATTCTTGTTGTTTAATTAAGTTCTGTATCATGTCATAAAATGAAATACATGCTTGTGTTACTTTTTTAGATAAGCCTATAAAGTCTACTTCTGCTAGTGCATCAAACATACTTATCTCGTTTTGAGCAGCATATGCCTGAATTTTATCTACTGTCGATGGACCTACGCCACGTTTTGGTACATTGATTACACGACGTAAACTGATATCATCATTGCTATTGGCTATTATTCTCAAATAGCTAAGTAGATCTTTAATTTCTTTACGATCATAGAATTTTTGACCACCAACCATTGTGTATGGAATATTAGATTTCATAAATGTCTCTTCCAACACACGAGACTGAGCATTGGTACGGTATAAGATAGCCATATCTTTATATTTTTTTCCATTACGTTGTTGTTTCATAATTTCCTTAACTACATATTCCGCTTCGTCTCTCTCAGTAGTAGCTTCATAATAGTGAATTTTTTCTCCAGATGTATTACCTGTCCATAATCCTTTAGGTTTACGCTCTGAATTATTTTTGATTACTTCGTTAGCTGCATTTAATATATTTTTAGTTGAGCGATAATTTTGTTCTAAAAATATCGTTTTAGCTTCAGGATAATCTTCTTCAAAGGAAAGTATGTTTTGAATATCAGCACCACGCCAACCATAAATAGATTGATCAGAATCACCAACTACACATAAATTTTTAAATTTAGATGCTAAAAGATTTACTAATGTATATTGTGCTTTGTTTGTATCTTGGTACTCATCGACATGAATGTATTGGAATTTATTTTGATAAAATTCTAACACATCTGGCACACGTTCAAATAATCGAATTGTAACCATGATTAAATCATCAAAATCTAACGCTTCATTTCTTGATAACTGTCTTTGATATCCTTTATACACTGTAGCAACCATTTGTTCATGATATGTTTCAGCATCTTTTTGTGCATCCTCTGGTGTTTTCAATTCATTTTTCAAATTACTTATAGCACCTATAAACATTCTTGGTTCAAACTTTTTACTATCTATATTTTCATTTTTCAATACATCTTTGATAACTGATTTTTGGTCAGTAGGATCAATTATAGTAAAATTACGTTCAATACCAATTCTATCCGCATCTCTTCTCAGTATTCTTACACACATTGAGTGAAATGTTGACATCCATATAACTTGAGCCGGTTCTCCTACTAAAGCTTCCACACGTGCTTTCATTTCTTTTGCTGCCTTGTTTGTAAAAGTAATCGCTAGAATGTTGTATGGGGATACGTCCTTTTCATCAAGCAAGTAAGCTATACGATGAGTTAAAACACGTGTTTTGCCTGAACCCGCACCCGCCATAATAAGTAGTGGCCCTTCTGTAGTGCGTACTGCTAAACTTTGTTCATCATTCATCTTATTTACTAATGCATTCATTTATGTGACTCCTTTATCTTAACTGTTTTTAATGCGTTTTTAATATCTTTATAAACAATATCACCAACGATAATCGTATCAGCAATCGAAGCCATTTCTTCAGCATCTTCTTGATTACTAATGCCACCACCATAAAATAATTGTGTATCACTTAACATATTTGCAGCTGTCTTTACCTTTTCAACTTCTCCGTATGCACCACTATATTCAAGGTACATAACTGGTAATTTATACATTTCATTAATCATTTGAGCATATGCTTCGATATCTTCATCTGTTAAATTTGTTTCAGCTTGTGTAACTTGTGCTACTTTGCTTTCAGGATTCATGACAACATATCCTTCAAAAACAACTTCTTCAAAATCTATGACATGTCCAAATGATTTCAATGCTTCTAAAAGTACACCGTTATGATATTTTACATCTGTACTATTCAATACAGTCGGTACAAAATAAAAGTCAAAACCAGGCATAACACTTTCGATATTGGAAATTTCGAAAACGAGAGGTAAAGGATATCTTCTCACCCTACTCATCAATTGAATAACATTATCTTCAGTAACATCATCTGTGCCACCTATCATAATTGCATCGGTTTGAGACATACATACCGCATCTAAATCATCGTCAGAAATCGACTTAGCAGGATCTAATTTAAAAATATGTTTCCATTTTTTAATGTCATACATGATATGTTACTCCTTTTTTTAGCATACTTTTGATTATATCATTTTTAACCACTGAGTTCTAAAACGATATAGGATTTTATATTGAATTCTAACATGACATATCAATGGTAGATTAATCATGTTTCTCATTAAATATATTCAAAATTTTTCAGAAAAATAATCGCTTCGTATCTATTTTATCAATACACTTTAAATTAACAACATAAAAAGCTGTCAGCAAAGAAAGTTTCTTTACTAACAGCTTTACTAATGAAATCATTAAAATTACACTTCGCTACAGTATATAGAATTGTTAATTAATCGGCCGTTTCAATATTCATGCGGTCTAGAATCATTGTGTAAGCATCATTTCCCCATTGTAAAGATCTCTTAACACGAGAAATCGTTGCAGTTGAAGCACCAGACTCTTGTTCAATCGTCGCATAAGTATATCCTTGCTTAATCATTTTTGCGACTTGCAATCGTTGAGATAACGATTGAATCTCATTTACTGTACATAAATCGTCAAAGAATTGGTAACATTCTTCTCTGTTTTCTAATGTAAGAATTGCATCAAATAATTCATCTAATGCTTTTCCTCTTAATTTTTCTATTTGCATTAAAAACAACCCCTGTACTTTCATTTTAATCTTAATTCAACGTGCTAATACATTAAAGTGTAACGATTTCATAAGTAAATTTCAATTATTCTAATCCTGCACGTTTAAAAATCGTATCAACTTGGTTTAAATGGTGTTTTGGATTGAAACATTCATCTAATTCTTCAGTGCTCAATAAATCTGTAATAGATGAATCTTGTTCAATTAATGTTCTAAATGGTGTTTTTGTTTCCCAAGACTCCATCGCTTTTGGCTGTACTTTATCATATGCTGCTTCACGTGCTAAACCTTTATTTATCAACGCTAATAATACACGTTGCGAATAAATAAGACCAAAAGTTTTATCGATATTTGCTAACATATTATCTTCAAATACAGTAAGTCTTTCTACAATATTTGTAAATCTATTTAACCCGTAATCTAAAGCTATCGTTACATCTGGCAGCATGATTCTTTCTGCAGATGAATGTGAAATATCTCTTTCATGCCATAAAGCTACATTTTCATATGCAGTTGTAATGTATCCTCTGATAACACGAGCAATACCAGTAATATTTTCTGAGCCAATTGGATTACGTTTGTGTGGCATCGCTGACGAACCTTTTTGGCCTTTAGCAAAAGCTTCTTCAACTTCTCTTGTTTCAGTTTTTTGTAAGTTGCGTATTTCCACTGCAAATTTTTCCATAGAAGTACTTATCAACGCTAAAGTAGCTATATAATATGCGTGTCGGTCACGTTGTAACGTCTGAGTAGAAACAGCGGCTGTATCTAAACCTAAATTTTCACAGACATGCGCTTCAATTTCAGGTGGGATGTTTGCAAAAGTCCCTACTGCACCACTCATTTTACCAACTTCTATTTCTTTTCTCACACGCTTAAATCGCTCTAAATTACGTTTCATTTCTGTATACCATAATGCCATTTTAACACCAAATGTTGTTGGTTCCGCATGTACACCATGAGTTCGTCCCATCATTAAAGTATATTTATAATTTTTAGCTTTTTGTGCTAAAACATCAATAAATCTTTCTAAATCTTTTTCAATAATATCGTTTGCTTGTTTAATGACATAACTTAATGCCGTATCAACTACATCAGTTGATGTTAACCCGTAGTGTACCCATTTACGCTCTTCACCTAATGTCTCTGATACTTGTCTTGTAAATGCAACGACATCGTGTCGTGTTTCTTCCTCAATTTCTTTTGCGCGGTTAACATCAACCTTTGCATTCTGACGAATTTTCAATACATCTTCAGCAGGTATATCTCCTAATTTACTCCAAGCTTCACATGCTAGTATTTCTACTTCTAACCAAGCTTCATAGCGATTTTGATCCGTCCAAATATTAGACATTTCTTCTCTAGAATAACGTTCTATCATTAAAATAAGCTCCTATCTTGCGTAAGTTTTAGTTCACAAACTCCAAAAACATGTACATTCTATCAAAAAATACAATTAAAGTTCGTGTTTATTCTTGTCATTATTAGTTTAACAGAATTGATCATAAATGTATAAGTCTTTTCTATCTTCTTTATAGAAATTTTAACACGTTTTATCAAAAGCCGTGCATAAAAACCTTATTCTCCTCAAGATTTATCATTTTATATTAATTTGCGATTATATGATAAAAAAATCGTTGACCTGAGATTTCTATCTCTGCCAACGATTACATTTATATATCTAACACTAAGTATCTGTTTTAAACGATTATTCTATTAATTTTCCAACAAATTGAATTTCTTGCCTGTATACTTCATATTTACCATCTTTATTTTCTTTATAAATTGGTTTTTCAAAGCGTTTAATAGGCATATATCCAGCATCTCGCATACGTTGCAAACAAGCTTGTATCGTTTCGTTTTCTTCTACTTTAAACTTTTGCTGCTTTTTCATATACTTTCCACTTTATCTGGATCATATTGTTTAAGTTTCTTGCTACGCACACCTTTAACCCAAAAACCACCGTGAATTGTTCTTGGTTCATATGCGATGATAAACGCTTTTTCATCAATTTGCTTAATGGTTTCTATCAATTTCAGCTCAAAACGTCTTGGTGTTAATATTTGTAAAATTAACCTCGTACCATCTCTACCATAAGCAGTATTATGTGTAACGCCATAACCTAAATCCCTCAATTGCTTTGGTAAATCTAATTCATATTCAGATGAAGTAACATTCACAACTGTATAGCCAAGCGCTAATTTCTCTTCAATTTTCATTCCTACAATAATACCGATTGAAAACCCAAATGCATATGCAAAGACATTTTGAATTTGATCTAAACTAGACATAACCATTCCCAAACCGATAACGTATACTAAAACTTCTAAGAAACTTACCACTGCTGCAACATAACGATAACCTTTGAGTGTTAAAATCGTTCTCATTGTCAAACAAGTTACATAAGCAACATTAATAATAAAAATAGCTAAAACCATTAACCATGGATTAGAAGTAATTACTGACATGTTCATTTCCCTTTCTTTCTCATTAAATTCAAATTATTTTATCAGTAACTTATTATTTTGTCACTAAAATCATTCGAAATCTGTTTGATTTTTCGGCCATGTATATCTTGTGTAAGCTAATTCTCTTTTATGTGCATTTTTAATATAATGATTTTCTATGATAGCTTTTGCTTCTTTTGGCACTTGTTTTCCTTCTAAATAATCATCTATATGAGCATAACTAACACCAAGTGCATCTTCATCTGGTAATTGTGGTTTGTTTTCTTCTAAATCAGCAGTTGGTACTTTTTCATATAAATGTGCTGGAGCATCTAAATATGCTAATATTTGTCGCCCTTGACGTTTATTTAAACCAAATAACGGTGCGATATCTGCTGCACCATCGCCATATTTTGTAAAAAATCCAGTCAAGTTTTCCGCTGAGTGATCAGTACCCACAACAATTCCTTGTTGATTGGATGCAATCGAAAATTGTGCTTTCATACGTTCACGCGCTTTTTCATTCCCTTTTTGGAAATCCGTCAACACAATTCCAGCTTCTTTTAGCGATTCTACACTTTGATCTACTGAAGGTTTAATGTTGACTGTAATTGTTCGATCCGGTTGTATAAACTTCAAAGCATCTTCAACTTCATCGGCATCTTTTTGTTCGCCACATGGTAATTTAACTGCAATAAATTGACAATCAATATCTTTTTCTTTTAATTCATTTATCGCAATTTGACATAGCTTGCCAGCTAAAGTCGAATCTTGCCCACCTGAAATACCTAAAACCAATGATTTAATAAATGAATGAGATTGGATATAATTTTTAATAAATTGAATAATATTACGCGTTTCTAATTTGCTATCAATGCTGGGCTTGACTTTCATTTCTCTTACGATAATATCTTGAATTTCACTCATTTTCCTCTTCCATCTCCTTCACATGTTCTGCCACTTCAAATATACGTTTATGTTTATTTTCCCAACATTCTGTACTTAAATCAACTGGGTACTCCTGAGGATTAAGATGACGCTTGTTCTCATCCCATAAGTACGAAAGACTTTTTGTCAAATAATTTTGTGCTTCCTTTTCATTTGGTAAATCATAAACGAGTTCACCTTCTTTAAAAATATCATGGTGTAACGGCTTGGCTATAAAGGATTTTATAAATTTCATCTTATACGTATGTACAGGATGGAACAATTTAAGTGGAGACTCATCATAAGGATCTTCGTGCGCTAACGTGATATAGTCACCCTCAGCTTTGTTTGTTTTCTTATTAATAATACGATAGACGTTTTTCTTTCCTGGTGTAGTTACCTTTTCTGCATTGTTTGATAGCTTTATTCGGTCTACATAATTGCCTGAAGCATCTTCTACTGCCACAAGTTTGTATACTGCACCTAAGGCAGGCTGATCGTAACCAGTAATTAATTTAGTACCAACACCCCATGAATCAACCTTTGCACCTTGCGATTTCAAGCTTGTAATCGTTTGTTCATCTAAATCATTTGATGCAATAATTTTAGTTTCAGTAAATCCTGCATCATCTAACATGCGACGTGCTTCTTTTGATAAATAAGCGATATCACCAGAATCTAAACGTATACCAACAAAGTTAATTTCATCACCAAGCTCTTTAGCAACTTTTATCGCTGTTGGTACACCAGATTTCAAAGTATGAAAAGTATCAACTAAGAACACGCAATCTTTATGGCGTTCTGCATATTTTTTAAATGCAATATATTCATCACCATAAGTTTGAACCATTGCATGCGCATGCGTTCCTGATACTGGTATGCCAAAAAGTTTTCCAGCGCGCACATTACTCGTTGAATCAAATCCACCAATATATGCTGCTCTTGCACCCCACAAAGCAGCATCTGCTTCTTGTCCACGTCTTGTTCCAAATTCCATTAATGTGTCATTTGGCGCTACTTGTTTTATTCTACTTGCTTTCGTAGTAATTAGCGTGTGAAAATTCACGATATTTAACAACATCGTTTCAATTAATTGTGCTTGGATAAGTGGTGCTTCTACGCTTAATAAAGGTTCATTACCAAAACATAATTCTCCTTCTTGCATAGAACGAATATTACCAGTAAATTTCATATCTTTTAAATATTCTAAAAAGTCTTCTTGATAACCAATGGATTTTAAATATTTAATATCCGATTCTGAAAAATGAAAGTTATTGATATAAGCAATCACTCGTTTCAATCCATTAAACACTGCATATCCGCTGTTGAAAGGCATATTTCTAAAATATAAATCAAATACAGCATTTCTTTCATGAATCCCGTCATTCCAATAACTCTCCGCCATATTTATTTGATATAAATCATTATGTAATACTAATGTATCATCCTCAAATTGGTACACCGCTATCTCTCCTATCGGCTTTTTCATTAGTTTAACACAAAAAATTAAACGTTTATATCTGAAATGAATTTATCCATATTACTTCAAACATAACGCATCATAATATTAAATATAATTTTGTTATTTAATTATTATTTAGTTAGTAGTAAATTCAAAATAGTAGCGACAAAATCATGACAATTCTATAATTAAACATTAAAAATAGAAAAAATACCGTATAATGTGTGCGAGGTGTTTTATATGTTAAATGAAGCTAAATCATTTATTCAAACAATGTATAAAGAATTAAATTATAACGAAAATACTATTTTAAAACGAATTAATCAGATAGAAACACAAATAAACTTAACTGGTACGTATAAACATACTAACGAGGAACTTGTATATGGTGCTAAGATGGCTTGGAGAAATTCAAATCGTTGTATAGGCCGTGCATTCTGGGACTCATTAACCGTCAATGATGCAAGACATATCCAGACTGAACAAGAATTTTTAGATGCAATAGAAAATCATATTCAATTCGCTACAAATGGAGGGAAAATAAAACCATGTATCACTATTTTTGATGCTCAACATCCTCCAAAAATATATAATAATCAACTTATCAGATATGCAGGTTATGAAGACGTAGGTGACCCTTCCGAACTAAAAATCACACAATTAGCCGAACATTTAGGTTGGCAAGGCAAACATACAGATTTTGACATTTTACCTTTAATTTATAAAATTCCTGGTGAATCGTTAAAGTTTTACAATTATCAACCTGAAATGATAAAAGAAGTGCCTATTACCCATGATCGTTTTCCAAAATTAGAAAAGCTTGGGCTAAAATGGTATGCCGTACCAATTATATCTAACATGGACTTAAAAATTGGTGGAATCACATATCCAACCGCGCCGTTCAACGGCTGGTACATGGTAAATGAAATTGCGGTGCGAAATTTTACTGATTCATATCGCTACAATTTACTGGAAACCGTTGCAGAAGCTTTTGAATTTGATACACTAAAGAATAATTCTTTTAACAAAGATAGAACGTTAGTGGAATTGAATTATGCAGTATATCATTCTTTTAAAAATGAAGGCGTATCAATGGTTGATCATCTAACTGCGTCAAAACAATTTGAAAGATTTGAAAAAAACGAACGGAAAAATGGAAGAGATGTAACCGGAAAATGGTCTTGGTTGGCACCATCTTTATCTCCAACTTTAGTATCTAATTACCATCACGGGTATAAAAATGAGATGAAAGAACCGAATTTCTTTTATAAAAAACAATCATCTGTTTCTGGGTGTCCTTTCCATTAATTTTTAACACATATATACAAGGGGTAACGTCACATGAAATTATATTATTTAGGTCCAAAAGGAACATTTTCATATTTAGCGGCAAAACAATATCTATCAGAATCTGAGTTCGAATATACGTCTAAATCTAATTTGTATGAAGTCGTTACTGCTGTCTCAGAAGATAATCATAGTATTGCTGTCGTGCCCATCGAAAATTCAATTGAAGGTACAATCAATATTGTTGCCGATGCCTTAACACAACAAAATATTTATGCACAGGGAGAAATACATTTAGATATACAATTTGCTTTATATGGCCCTGAAAATGCAACAGTCAATGATATATCAAAAGTTTATTCAATAAGCCCAGCAATTAGTCAAACGAGCCAATATATACAACAACATAAGTTCACATATGATTATGTAGATAGCACGATACAAAGTTTAGAAAAAATAACCAACCAAGTGGGTGCAATCGCACCTTTAGGTAGTGGGGAAACTTATGGCTTTCAACCTATAGAACAAAACATTCAAGACTTCCCTCACAATGTCACACGTTTTTTAGTCGTAAGTAACCAGCCACAACATTCGGACAATGCTAGTGACACAATGTTACTCATTACACCACAATTTGATAAACCAGGCTTACTTGCAAGTATTTTAAACACTTTTGTGCTTTTTAACATCAACTTATCTTGGATTGAGTCTAGACCTTTAAAAACACAGCTGGGCATGTATCATTTTTTCGTCCAAGCAGATACTGGTTTAACAGAAGCGTTATCGAAAGTCATTAAAATCTTGAACACTTTAGATTTTCAAGTTACAATCATTGGATCTTTCAATAAGTTAAATCACGATTAATCAGAAAGTAAAATTCAAAAACTTATCATGATATGATACTTCAAAAATAATAGAGCCTGAGACATTTAATTGTCTCGGGCTCTATTATTTTTGATTTATTTTAATGGTAATGGTTTGGTAATATCTATACCTAATACTGGTGGTACTAAGAAATAAACTACTAACACAATAACAATAATACTCAACAGGTTAACCCAAAATCCAACTGACGCCATTTTTTTAATGCTAATCCTTCCAGTTCCAAATACAATAGCATTTGGTGGTGTGCCAACTGGTAACATATAAGCACAATTAGCGGCCATAGCAGCAGGTACCATGAGTAGTAGCGGATGTACATTAACTGCAACTGAAAGTGTTGCAAGTATAGGTAAAATCATAGTCGCAGTAGCTGTATTCGAAGTTATTTCTGTTAAAAACAACACAAATATTGTAATGACAAGAACGATAATTAATGGACTAACGCCTTCAATCAACTTTAATTGTTCACCTAACCATTTCGCTAAGCCACTCTCTGAGATACCTTTAGCAAGTGCCAAACCTCCACCAAATAAAATGAGTACGCCCCATGGCAAGTCTTTGGCAACATTCCAATCAATAATTCGCGTATGTTGTTCTTTATTTTTAGCCGGTATTAAAAATAATAATACAGCTATAAACATGGCAATTGTACCGTCTGCCACTTCTGAGGTGAACGACCAATTTTTCAATAAGAATTCTCTACTAATCCATAACAAACTTGCTAATATAAAAATTGCTTGTACCACTTTTTCTTCGTATTTCATCTTTCCTAATTCATCTAATTTTTTCCTAATTAAGTTCTGACCGCCTGGCAGTTCTTTCATATCATGTTTAAATGCAACATAACGTAGATACAACCATACTAAAATCAATAGTACAATGACTGTAGATACGCCAATGACCATCCATTTAGCAAAGCTTATTTCCTCACCAAATGCAGATTGATATTGGCCTTTAAGGATAATAAGTGGAGGCGTTCCAATCAAAGTTCCTAAACCACCAATGGTTCCTGCATACCCAATGGCTAACACTAGCGATTGTTCAAATTTACTGATGCTTGTAGCATTCATTTCTTCCCCTTTTAAATCATTTGCTTCTTTAATAATCGCTAAACCTATCGGTATCATAATCATCACAGCTGCAGTATTAGAAACAAACATAGATAAGAATCCTGTCGCTATCATAAAACCTAATAAAATCTTTCCAGTACTTGTACCTAGAATACTAATGATTGTTAAGGCAACACGTGTATGTAAATTCCATCTTTCCATAGCAATAGCTAATATAAATCCACCTAAAAATAGAAAAATAATATCATTACCATATTGAGCAGATACTTCTTCTGGGCTAAGTACATGTCCAACAGGCAATAAAATTAATGGCAACAAACTAGTTGCAGCAATTGGTATTGCTTCAGTAATCCACCAAATAGCGATCCAAATAGTAATCGCTAATACAAAAACGCCTTTATACGATAAATTTTCAGGTTCAAAAGTTAACAATGTCAAAATAAATAGTAGTGGCCCTAAAATCAACCCTGTAAGCTGTCCTGCATTATAAGATTTATTTTTTTTAGAAAAAAATGTTAAATACTGCGAACGCCTATATTCCCCTTTGTTTATATTATTCATAATGATTCCCCCCGATTTCAATTATTTTCTGAATTTTCTTACTTTATTACTCTTTAACATAATATAATTTCTATTAAATTACAATATGTTTTATATTGTGTTTTAATTCAGAACTACTAAAATAAAGAATCATTATTTTATATTTATTTTTTTAACGCTTATATTTTCCTGATTTGAGAGATACAAATCTTCTATATCTTTTAAATAAAGTCTTTGCTGCTTATTGTCATAATAATTCTGTGCTATAAATATATTGTTGTGTTTTACGTTATTATAGCTTTGCACTCGAATGGCATCTTTAGACATATGACCTATAAAGTGATTATGATAAATATTTAAATTACTTCCAGATTGCGTTGGTCTTGCCTTACCTGTGAGATCTTGTGCATTTTTTCCATCTTTCACTGCTAAAAATCGAATCCCTCCTCCACAATTTTTAAATATATTATCATGGATAAAAGTATCTTTTGATTTTAAAGGTGTCAGTGCGTATTGGTTGATACCTTCAAATGTATTAAAACGAATGTGTATATTTTCGTAAAATTGATTAAATCTACTCGCATGAGATCCAATTGCTCTATTCCAAGCCCCCATCGTTGGTGTCTTTGAATTTCCAAAATAACAATTTTCAATTATTACATTTTTAGTTATCGTACCATCCGTGGCACCAAATTTTGGGAAAGCGCCTTTTACTTGTATATCAATTTGTACCGCTTCTGAAAATAACCTTTCTCCTTTATCGTCTTTAAATCCTAAAAATTCGCAACCATTTATATATAGGCCATTAATGCCGCATGCATCTATTGCATGACCTCCAACAACATCTTTAAATGTTACGCCTAAAATTTGAATATTTTGAGCATGCCCCATGCACATTGCTGTATTGTTATATGGATACTCATAACCATTCATATCCAATGTTCCACCAGCAATGCAGATTTCACTATTACCTTCATATCCATAATAAGATTTCAGCCATCTACCATTTTTCAATAAAGTATCTTTGCCTACTCTTTTTAATACTGCTTCGTCGTCCATTATCAAAGTAGTTGAATCATATATTACCAACGGTCTACAAATATGATACTCTCCCTTAGGAATATAAATTGTTGTGTTTTTGTGTTTTCTAGCGTATTTTAACGCTTTTTGAATCGCGCGTGTATCTGCCCATCTATGCTTACCTTTTAGGCCGAACTGCATTGCATTAATTATCATTAGTAATTCTTCCTCCTCACTTAATACTTTACAATAAACTAATAGTTCGTTTTTCAAACGCTTTAAATGCACCTTTAATGATTTATGTACTTAGTATATAATAACTATAATCTTAATTTTGGGAGTGTTACATTAGATGAAAAATAGCGCGCTTATTATTGTTGACTATTCAAATGATTTTGTTGCTGGTAATGGTAAATTAACTTGTGGCCTTCCGGGTCAACAAATTGAAAGTTATATTGTTGAAAGAATTGAAGCATATAATAAGAAACAGGCTAATATCTTTTTTCTTATGGATTTACATTATGAAGAAAATAGCTATCATCCAGAAAACAATCTTTTTCCACCTCATAATATAATTGATACCACTGGAAGAGAACTTTATGGTAAAGTAAATGATATTTATCAAAATATCTTATTTAATGATCATGTGCATTATTTAGATAAAACACGTTATGATTCATTTTGTGGTACGCCCTTAGACATTATGTTACGTGAACGCAACATTACGCATTTAGAAATTGTTGGTGTATGTACAGATATTTGCGTGCTGCACACCGCAATCTCTGCTTACAATTTGGGATATGCTATTTCAATTTCTCATAAGGGTGTCGCTTCTTTTAATCCAACAGGGCATCAATGGGCATTAGATCATTTTAAAAATTCATTAGGTGCTGAAGTAGAATAACAATAGAAAATCATGATAAAATAAAATTAAATAAAAAATTAAGGAGAATTAAAACATGGCAAAAACTTATATTTTCGGTCATAAAAATCCAGATACAGATGCAATCTCATCAGCTATTATTATGGCAGATTTTGAACAACAAACAGGAAATACAGACGCAACACCTTATCGTTTAGGCGAAGTAGGACCTGAAACTCAATATGCATTAAATCATTTTAATGTAGACACACCAGAATTACTTAGTGATGATTTAAATAATCAAAATGTTATCTTAGTTGACCATAATGAATTCCAACAAAGTGCTGATACAATTGATAAGTCATCAATTCAACATGTCGTTGACCATCATAGAATTTCAAACTTTGAAACTGCAGGACCATTATATTACCGTGCTGAGCCAGTAGGTTGTACTGCAACAATCTTATACAAAATGTACAAAGAACGTGGTTTTGAAATCAAACCTGAAATTGCTGGTTTAATGATTTCTGCTATCATTTCAGATAGCTTACTATTTAAATCACCAACTTGTACACAAGAAGATATTGACGCTGCTGAAGCTTTAAAATCAATTGCAGATGTTGACTTAGAATCTTATGGCTTAGAAATGTTAAAAGCAGGTGCTTCAACAACTGACAAAACTGCATCTGAGCTATTAAATATGGATGCAAAATCATTTAATATGGGTGACTATATTACACGTATCGGTCAAGTTAATACTGTAGATATTGATGAAGTATTCCAACGTCAAGAAGAGTTAGAAAAAGCAATGTTAGAAGTAAGTACAAATGAAAAATATGATTTATTTGTACTGCTTGTAACTGATATCATCAACAGTGATTCTAAAATTTTAGTTGTTGGTGCTGAAAAAGATAAAGTAGGCAACGCATTCAACGTTAAACTAGACAATAATACTGCATTTTTACCAGGTGTTGTATCTCGTAAAAAACAAGTTGTACCACAAATTACAGAAGCTTTAAGCTAATCTCATACTTTATCAATATATAACACTATATAGTAAAAACTTAAATAGTTTACTATATAGAAAAACTGGGACATAATAATAATTATGTTCCAGTTTTTTATCCATCTTTTTAAACTATCTAAATCATCAATATACTAGGAGGAATAATATTTGAATTCAATAGAACAATCTTTCCACAATAGTAAACAATATTTTAATACTCATGAAACCAAATCACTTAAATTTAGAAAAAAACAACTCAAACAGTTAAGTAAGAGTATTAAAAATTATGAAAATGACTTACTTGAAGCTTTTCAAAAAGATTTAGGTAAAAATAAAGTAGAAGCCTACGCAACTGAGATTGGCTTTACATTAAAAAATATTAAATCAGCTCGTAAAGAACTAAAAAATTGGGCCAAAACCAAACAAGTCAATACACCCTTATTTATGTTTCCTACCAAAAGTTACATTATGAAAGAACCTTATGGCACAGTGCTAATTATTGGACCTTTTAATTATCCATTCCAATTGTTAATAGAACCGTTGATTGGTGCAATTGCTGCAGGGAACACTATAATACTAAAACCCTCTGAATTCACACCGAATGTATCTGATGTCATACAGCAAATCATTTCCGACGCCTTTGATCCTGAGTATATTAATATCATTCAAGGAAATGCTGATACAACTCAGTCTTTACTTCATTTACCTTTTGATTATATTTTCTTCACAGGTAGTGAGCAAGTTGGACGCATCGTATATAGTGCTGCAAGCAAAAACTTAACGCCTGTAACTTTAGAATTAGGTGGAAAGTCACCTGCAATCATTGACGAAAGTGCAAATATTAAAGTTGCAAGTGAACGCATTTGTTTTGGTAAGTTTACAAATGCTGGACAAACTTGTGTTGCACCGGATTACTTACTGGTAAATCGTAAAGTAAAAGATGAGCTCATCAGTGCATTAAAAAAGACAATAACTGAATTTTATGGTACAAATATTCAAGATAGTCCAGACTTTGGACGTATTGTAAACAAAAAACATTATCACCGTTTAAATGAATTGTTAAATATTCATCACCCTGAGATTACTTTTGGTGGTCAAACTGATATTGATGAAAATTTTATTGCACCTACTATCTTAGACGGTACTACTTTCGATTCAAAAATTATGGAAAATGAAATTTTCGGACCAATTTTACCTATTATAGCTTACGATGATTTTGACGAAGCAATTGATTTAATACGTACTAAACCTAAACCACTTAGCCTTTATTTATTTAGTGAAGATGAAAACAGTTCAGAGAGAATACTAAATGAATTATCCTTTGGTGGTGGTGCAATCAATGATACCTTAATGCATTTAGCAAACCCTAATTTACCTTTTGGTGGTGTTGGTGCTTCTGGTATAGGAAAATACCATGGAAAATATTCTTTTGATACTTTTAGTCATGATAAATCATATATTTTTAAATCTACAAGGTTGGAATCAAGCCTATTGTTCCCTCCTTACAAAGGAAAATTTAAATATATTAAAGCATTCTTCAACAAATAATATTTTAATATAGTAAATCCCGAAAACTAAGCTAAGTTTTCGGGATTTTTATCATTTATTTTAAAAACTGAACACAAACACCTTCTGGTGCATTTTTATGGTCATCTGCTTTCTCTAATTTTCCAGTAACTTTGTCTCTCTTAAATACAACAACTTCATAATCACCCTCTTGATGGGCGCAAACTAAGAAGTCATCTGATTCAGTAATATTAAAATCACGAGGAAATGCTCCTCCACTTGCCACTATATCTACGAGTGAAATTGTTGAGCCATTGTCTCCAAGTTTGAAGATAGCAATACTATCATGTCCTCTATTACTAATATATAAGAACTTTTGATCGTGAGATAATCTTACTGCAGCTAACTTGGTTGCACCTTCAAAATTTTCGGGTATTGTTGCATGGCGCTCAATTTCTGAGAATTCACCATTTTCGTATTCCATAACACTTACAATATTTGATAATTCGTGTACAACATAAGCGATTTTCCCATTTTCATGGAAAGCAATATGCCGTGGTCCATCTCCTGGCTCAAAGTCATATACTGCATATTCACTGTATCCATTATCTCCAAATTCATACGTTACAATCTTATCTGTCCCTAAATCCATAGCCACCACATATTTTTCATCTGGTGTTATACCAAGGTAATGGACATGAGGTTGTTCTTGTCTTTCTAAAGGACCTGTTGGGTAATCATGTGTTAACTCTTGAATTAAACGAATAACTTCACCAGTAGTCGGATTCGCTTCATAAATACGAGCCAGTCCTGCACCATAAACTGCTTCAAAAATGTATTTTCCATTTGGCGAAACTGAAACATAACATCCGCTACCTTTTGTTGAAGCTAAACATTTATTAATAAAGCTAATTTTGCCATCTTGGTCTATTTTAAAACTTGCGATACCACAGTCTTCGCCTTCACGTGTGACAGCATATAAAAATGAGTCATGCTGATTCACGTATGTTGATGCTTCTAATTCATAACCTGTTTCTACCTCAACAATCGTTCCTGTTTGTTCATCTAATTCGAAACGGTAAATGCCCTTCCCCTCTTTTTTCGTATATGAACCGATATATCCTACTGTAGTCATGTAAACCCCTCCATATAATGATACTTTCATTTTAATAAATATTAATGCTAAATGACAATATAATGGTTTTAGTGCTAATACGCGATTATACATCATCTCATTGTAACCTATATGACAAAAATAACTTTTACTTTTATTAAACTAATTTATCTTAATTAAACATATCATTTTCTAGCTTTCACTTTAATTATTATCTGCTTTCTTTTATAAATCAGGTCAGTTTTCAGACGTTACGCTAACATTTTATTAAATATTGAAAAATAACTTGCAATAATACGAACAAATGTTCTATTATTGAATTGAGGTGATTAGATGCTTTCAAATGAATATAATAATAAAGAAACTGATTATAGAAAAATACCTAGGGAAAAATTAAATCCTAATATTCCACAAGGACGCGGAATGGTTAAGTGGGCACCATTTGCAACGTTACCCGAACAATTTGAGGCAGTACAACAACATATCATTGATCAAAATAAAATTGACCGTCCTATTTTATCAGACGATCAATTAAATGAACTTAATATTCAACTACATCAAGCACTACATGCAAATATACCAGTGGATATCGAATATTATAAGAATGGTTGGCTAGAATATATCACATTGGAAATTAAAAATATTGATATGCTTCATATGTACTTAGAGGGATATCCACTTGCCAATTCAAACACAATAAAGCTATCACTTTTTGATATCACAAACATAAACCTAAAGCATCAACCAACATCGTACTAAAAGTCAGTTATTGCACACATGTCATTCGCAGTCCTTCGACTGCATAAGCCTCCGTAGCATCTGCTTTCGGCAGCTCTTTTACTTTGGTTCGCAGTCTTTCGACTGCATAAGCCTCCGTAGCATCTGCTTTCGGCAGATGAACGGAGGCTAAAAAAATAGAACACTTAAAAGTGTTCTATCAGTAATTAATTATTAGATTCGATGTCTGAAACGATTTCTTTTGTTTTATTTTCGATATCTTCAAAGTCTTTTTTGAAGATATAAGCGAATACAACAGCACCTATTCCTGCTGCTAACGATACAGTAAGAATTGTACCGAATACAAATTTAAATAAACCTTTAATAAAATTCCACATTCTGTTTCACCTCAATAATTTATTAACATGTCTAACAATTATGATAGCATACTTAAAGACATCAATAAATATATACCCTTTTTCAAATAAATTATTCTAAGGATTCATAATATAAAATTACATTATAAATATACTAAATAACCATTATAACTTAAATAGTTTGAAAAGAATTGGAATTTAATAACCATTTGAAGTAAACATGATACTACTATAAAATAATCATTAGATATTAATTACCCCACCAAGTTGATAGAGCATCTCTTAATTGTCCATAGTAATTTAACATAATCATCACCTCATTCAACTAAATTAAGATTTAGTTTTAAAAGTTAATTTTATGATAACTTCCACAGAACAGTAATACAATTAACATGACGTTACAATGAGATAACATTATTGTAAGGTTACACTTAACATAGGAGTTTTTTTATGCAAAAAGTACAATCAGATATTTTAACGCACCGAGGATCACATTTTGATTTAGGCGTCAAAACTGCTAAATGGATGCAGCAAACACCAATGCTAAAAAATAGAGAAAAAGAATGGAAAAAACGCATGCCTAGATTTGATATAAATATTAAAGAAACATATGAAATTTTCCAAATATATGCCCCACAAATTTGGGAAGAAATAAAAGGTATGCAAGAAGTTTTGAATCTCCCTACCAAACAAATGATATTAAACTTCGGACATTACCGTTTTACACCATTAAAAAATAGCGGTTGCACTGTCTTTTTAGGAAATGATTACATGGTACGCAATTACGACTACCATCCTGCCACTTATGATGGACGATATTTATTATTTCAACCAAATGATGGTGGTTTAGCACAGGTTGGGCCAACTTCGCGTGTAACTGGAAGAATGGATGGAATGAACGAAGCTGGGCTGTCTATGGGTTACAATTTCATGCACCGTAAACATCCTGGAGACGGTTTTGTATGTTATATGATAGGTAGAATTATTCTACAGTATTGTAAAACTGTACCAGAAGCAATACAACTATTAAAGGAAATCCCACATAGAAGTTCATTTAGCTACATTGTTATGGATAAAAATCTAGATCATGCAATTATTGAAGTTACACCCCGTTCAATTAACGTGCGCTATGACCAAACTTGTACGAATCACTTTAAATTATTAACACATGAAAATAGAAATTATACAGCAGAATCAGAGGCGCGTTTAGAACGGCTTATTAAACATAAACCAGCACACCTAAATAAAGCAGAAGCTTTTAAATTATTTAATAACCCTCAATATAACATTTATAGCAAGCTTTTTAGAAGTTGGTCAGGAACAATACATACGAGTATGTATGAACCACAGACTTTAACTGCATATATTGCAATCGGTGAAAATAAACATCCGACCAAAATAAACTTTGCAAACTGGCTTAATGGACAAGCTTTATCTGCAGACACACTTTTTGGTCAATTAGATACCGAATTAACCTTTGCAACTTATTAGACTATACAAAAGGAGTGAAACAGAGATCTAATTTTATTAAAAAGATTTTATTGTCTCTCTCCTAGCAATGATGATTAAAATCGAAAAAAGTACAAAATGAGTACCTGGGCTGAATCTTATACATAAGGCTCACTAACAATATGAAAAAATCTGGGACGAGTCAATGATGTCCCAGATTCTATAAAAGTAATTAATCAATCACTATATCTCCGTCAGTGGTATATAACTCTAAAATATTATCCCCATTTCCTATTTTTTGATTCACAAAATGCTTATTGTTAACTTTTTCATCTCCATGAAATGGATATAACTTTAGAAGTGTATTTTTCGGCGTCTCTTTATAACTAATATTAATATCACCTTTTTTAGCAGAAGCCTTAAAATTTGAATCAATTTCTGTATTAGATAAGTTTATGCTTCCATTATTTACTAATAACACAGACGCTTGGATAAGAGTATTTTCACTATTTATTCTGGCATTTTCAGTTTTAATATTAGCATTATTTATTTCACTATTTTTAAACGTTATAGCTGAATTTAGTCCTTTATACCTTAACTTTTCAAACTTAGATTCATTTACAAACACCTTACCTCCATTTTTATGCTTTTTTGAAAAATCTGCATCATTTACATTTAATTGTTTAACCGTTATAGTGTTATATTTACTTGAAACATGCAGTTCATTTAATTTTTCTTCAGGTAAAGTGATAATTAAGTTATCCTCAAAGTTTCTAAAAGGATTGTAATTTAAACCATAATGGTTTTCTAGTTTTTCAGTCTCTTTAACTTTCAACGTTTTATCATGATTGCTAATATCAAGATTTCTTTTACCTTTATATCTCACTGACGTTTTATCTCCAGCTTTAATTAAAACTTTACAATTTTCAGTTAAAACATCTAAATTTTTAATATCTTTAGAATCTAATACTTTATTAACACTATTTAATTTTTCATTTTGCTTTTCAAAACCGAACCATGTAACACTTCCTAAAAGAAAGCACGTTATAAATAAAGTTAATCCACCTAAAAATAACCGCTTCATAAATCTACACTTCCTTTAATTGTTCGGATATTCCATCTTAAGTATTTTAAAATTAAACGATAAACAAGTTGAGCTAGTTTAGCTATAATTACAAATAAAACAATACCTAACCCTGTAAAAGAAAAAGCAAAAAAATAATTACTTATCGCAAGACTAATCATGTGATTCAATAATCCATGAACAATTAACAATATAGGGCTAATAGTTAAGAAAAACGCAACGAGTAATAAGCCACACATAAATACAGCTAATATTACCATAGGTATCAAAATAATAATTAATGACAAAATCCCCATACCTAGAGAAGCCATTATTGCTCTGACAATATTTTTAGTACTTGGTCTATATTCGGCAGATACAATAGCATTTTTTGCCATTATCTGTTTACCAATCTGCTTTGGCGATTCTAAAGCTCCAATGATTTGGTATTCATTTTTCCCATTGTTTTCTTGTTCAAAAAAATACTGCTCATATTCATACATCACTTTATCTCGTTCATTTCGAGGTAGGTTTTCTAATTCTTGTTCTAACGCATTTAAAAATGTGATTTTATCCAAGTTATCTACCGCCATTCAAATTGTAAGATTTCATCGATTTCTATTTCAATTCAAAACATGGCAAACCGATAAGGCATGTCATTACCAAATTTAATAATACAAATTTCAACGCTCTAATTTCATCATTTCTATGTATAACAAACACTTTAATATATTCATCATCTAAATGTTGCGTTAAGATTATTAAGTAAACATAATCTAACATATCAAAGATTCAATGATTAAATATAATAAATTTAATGTTTAAATATTATTAGTTAAAAACTAATATCAAAAAGTTATGTAATCCAATGTTGTTTTACACTATTCATACTAAATTAATATAGCATAATCATTTAGTATTTTCATTTAAAACAAATATTAAAACTTATTACTTTTCTAAGTATTAAAAATTTTCTTTCATTAAAAATTGTTGCTATAATAATAGCTAATAAATTAAAGGGGGAAAAATAATGACAAGTTTAGAAACTTATTTCAAAAACAGTCAGCCACTTGATCAGTACATTGAGGATATGACTGAAAACCAAGAAAATTTACTTACAATTTATAAATCATTCTCACTTCCTCAAGATGATGAACGTCTTGAAAAAATCAAATCTTTACCTTACAGCAAAGTGCTTGTAATAACAGAAGATTGGTGCGGAGATGCTATGATGAATCTTCCTATTCTAAAACATATTAGTGAAGCATTACACTTGGAAGTCAGAGTATTCCATCGCGATGAAAATACTGATTTAATAGATCAATACTTAACAAATGGCACGGCTAGATCTATTCCAATATTTGTCTTTCTAAATGATGATTTTGAACAACAAACTGTTTGGGGCCCTCGTGCTAGACAAGTCCAAAACTTTGTAGATGACACGCGCTCAAAATTACCTGAAAAAGACGACCCTACATTTAAAGATAAATCAGCAGAAACACACACAATTATTGCAAATCGTTACAAAACAGACTCACAAATGTGGAAACATGTTTACGATTCAATCTTAGATAAATTAATCACTAAATAATTAAACACGTATGAATTGGATGAGCTTTACTACAATTCATACGTGTTTTTATTGAAGTTTAATTTTTACTATTAAATATCTTTTTTAGATGCATAGAATAGATTAATAATAAATAAAATAACAATTGAAGCTGAGGTAATAAACCATTGCCAATTACTGAATGTATAATCTCCAGAAGTCGTTTTCGATGTTAAATAACTAAATGGAATATATTTTAATGAGTCTTGTATGTTATCTCCAATTTTTGGAATCATTGGTAAGAAAGGCTCTGCAAAAGGCACAATCAATACTAAGAAAATTCCTAATGTGAAAATAAGCGCTGTTTTAGGCACTACTAATGCAAATAAATATAATAGTAATCCAAAGAATAAATGGAACATTAGGAAAAACCATAGTAATTCAAAAATTTTATCCATTTTAATATTTTTACCATCTACAATACCTTGAACAATTAAAACAAATGCAACAAGAATAGCTGTTATTAATATAGCAATTAGTATAATAGAAACAACTTTTGCAACAACATAACCCACACGACTCGATGTTTTATTCATATATAATTGAATCGTACCTTGAGAAATATCACGTGTAATTGTTTTAATTACAAAAAGTAGACCCATAATAGAAAAAAACCAACTACCAATTGAAAGTAATGTATTACCATTCATTTCATCAGATTGTTGAACAAATAAAATTGTAAATCCAATCATTGGTAAAATCGTCAATAATAATGCTAAGTAAGTTAAAGGACTTTTAAATATACTAATCAAGTCATATTTTACGAGTTGTATACTGTTCATTATTGGCCACCTTTCTGATTGATATTAAAGTACGTATCACGTAACGAACTTTTACGTGTTTCAATAAATTCAGGAAAAATTTCTTTACTTGCTAACCCTCGTAATATGTCTTTATAGCTTTTTTGAGCCTTTAATATAACTTCTCCTGTTTCTTTTTGAGACTGTATAACATCAAAATGTTCATTTAAATAAGCTAATCCTGCCTCAAAGTCACCTGCTTCAAGATTCAATACCGTAGAATCTGTTGGAGCACCTTCTTTCATATCAACATCTTGTACAAATGTTCCATCTCTTAAAAAGACTGCTCTATCACAAATTAACTCTATGTCTTCAAGTTTATGACTTGAAATCAAGATTTTCATATCTAGTTCTTGAACAAGTGATTGTATCGTTTTTAAAACATCAATTGAACCGTCAGGATCCATTCCATTTGTTGGTTCATCTAAAATTAAATATTTGGGCTTATTCATTAAAGACACTGCAATAGCTAACTTTTGTTTCATACCCATTGAATATTTTTTAATTTTCTTTTTTATATAACCGCGCATTCCAAATGCATCGATAATTTGATCAGCATACTTTTTATCAAATCCTTTTCCTAACACATTTGCAAAAAGCTTCAAGTTATATAAGCCAGATTTATTATCGTATAATTTAGGATGCTCAATTAAATAACCTACGTTTTCTTTATTACTTAGTTGAACTTCACCTTTATAATTTACAATGTTGCCATTCATCACTTTCATTAAAGTGGTTTTACCCACTCCATTTTTACCTATTAAACCAACAATTTGACTATGGCCAAAATCAAAATCAATATGGTCTAATACATTATTACTACCATATGTTTTAGTAATTTGTTTTAACTGCATAATGCGCCTCCTTTAAAGTTAATTTAGCTTTCTATATTGAATGATATAATTTATTCCTAAAAATATAACACTTAGTGACAAAAAGCCATAGTTAAAGAAATTTTTAAAATATTTTAAATGTTCAAAGTCATAATCAAATAGTAATGAACAACCGATAATGATAATTGCAATGACAAACGGTAAGAAAATTAACATCCCTAGCACGTAAGGAATAAATGAAATATATTCTGCCTTTTGTTCTGTATAACGCTTAAAGCCTAATGGTATGGCAAAGAAGTTGATGGCAATATAAGAAAATGGCAATGTGAAATTAATGTTAATTGTATTATTTGTATAGTTATCATTGGAAATACCATATAAAGATAAAATGCCTGCACCAATAAAAGTAAATACCAAAACAGTTATATAGTTCGCATTTAATAAAGATAATTTAGAAACCGGTAAACTAGCAAAAAAATCATAGGATTGTTTGTGTCCTAGCTTTTTATTAAAACGAAAAACATGTCCTGAATCTAAAACTGAAATAACTACCAGTACCATAACAAGTGCAGAATAAATCACTTTATTCATCAAGGTGTCATGATTCAAAATTAATTGTAAAGGCGAAATAACAAGTAAAACTGCATATAAAACAATCGTCCATTTACGTAACTTAAGGTTTCGAATAAGTAAATTTTTCATCTTATACCTCCCGCGTTGTTAATTATTAGAAAGGCCCTAATCATTCTTTTGGGTACCTTTTTCGAGGTAAACCATTAAGTCTTCAATTGTTGGACTAGTGATTGCAACGGCGTTTCCAAATATTTCATAAAACACATTGGCTTGAGTTGTTAGTGCAGTATAACCCGTTTTATTACTTTCAAAGTATTGAGTTAATTGCCTTAACTCTTCATCAATTTGATCGGAATCACCTTTGACAATTTTAAACTGATTTAAAAGTTCATCTAAAAAATCATTCAAAACAACTTCTCCATCTTTAATATAGACTAAATAATCAGCAATTTTTTCCAAATCAGAAATAATATGCGTTGATAAAAAAACAGTCTTTTTCTCATCAATAAGTTCTTTTTGAATGATATCTAAAACTTCATTTCTAACAATAGGATCTAGGCCTGAAGTAGGTTCATCTAAAATAAATAATTCCGCTTGATGGCTAAATGCGATTGCAATAGATAACTTCATCTTCATTCCTGTTGAAAATGTTTTAATCTTTTTATTAAAAGGTAAACCAAACAACTCAACATAATGTTTAAAAATATCATGACTCCAATAACTATAAAATGGCGCAATATAACTTTCTGTTTTCTTTATTGTCCATTTATCATTAAGATATAACTCAGAATAAATAAAACCAATTTTATCTTTTATTGCTACAGCATTATTTTTCATTTTTTGGTTAAAAACGAATATTTCACCATCATTAGGTTCAATTAAATCCATGATTAACCTGATAATTGTCGTTTTACCAACACCATTTGCTCCGATAAAACCAGTTACAAATCCTTGAGGGACTTTAAATGAAATATCATTTAATTGAAATTCTTTAAAATGATAATTAATGTTTTTCAATTCTATTGCATTCATTCGTCGTCCTCCTCATAAATCAACGCTAATATTTCTTGTAACTCTGACAAAGTCATCCCAATGGTCTTGGCTTCTTTACTCATTGATTTAGCTAAGGATTCTATAACTATAAATTGTTTTTCTTTTAAAATTGAACTGTCCTGCTCCTTCACAAATGTACCTTTTCCTCTTATAGTAAAAACAAAACCATCTTTTTCTAAATCTTCGTAGGCACGCTTTGTGGTGATTACACTGACACTTAAATCCTGTGCTAATTCTCTCATTGAAGGCAAATGTTCTCCAGGAGCAACGTATCCTTTTAAAATGTTCTCTTTTACTTGTTGTTTGATTTGCTCATAAATCGGCCTTTCACTACTATTTTTTAAAAGTATTTTCATTAACGTCCTCCCTCATAACTGTATATACACAATATATACAATATATACACACTTGTAAAGTCAAATTTTCATTTTAAATAAAAATTTACAGTGATTGAAAATTTTGTTTTAAATATTAAAACCAATAACTATATCGTTTAAAATAAAAAAGGCTAACCCACATAAAAAATGGGTAGCCTTACTCTTAGTAAGAAAGAAATTATTGTCTCTATCTTACTATTTATTTCCTTTTATGATTTTGGTTATTTCTTTTGCGTCTATCATTACTTCTATTTATAAATGCACATATCATAAACATAATTGCTGCAATTAATAATTTTATGCCTGAATTTTCATGACCAGTAGCCTGCAAATAATAACCAACGACAAACAATACAATAGCAATAACCACAAATATTTTTGTTAAATGCTTCACTATACTCACCTCAAATAATTATATTGTATCAAAATTTACTCGCAATTTCTAAAACTCATTCGTATTATTTCTATTTAAATTTATTATTTTATTAATTTCCATTACACGCAATAGAATATATTGTTTGCAGTTTATACTTGGTGGTGCTAAAATATAATTGTATCCACGAATTATACTACACAACCCCAAGTCTGCGCTATCAGACTTGGGGTTTTTTGTGTAAGGCCACCTATTTGTCTTTCCACTTATCTTCTAACCAAACACGGAATACAACAAGTAAGCCACCTGTTATTAAAGTTACTAAAATTTCTTGCCACCACGTAATCATACTACACCCCCCACAAAAAAGTACCATGTAGGATTTTGATGGCCTATCTATATTCTAACATAAATCAGAACACATGTTCGTATAAAATGACCATAAATTTATATTTTTCTTATAAAATGTTTAGAACGCTTTAATTTTGACTGATTTCAAGATAATATAGTTATATCATTTAAAAAGTAAAGAGAGGTTAACAAACTATGAATCCTTTAGCTTTAGATTTAAACGAACAATTATCTAAATCCAATCCAGAAATCGCAGATATGCTTTCTGATTTAGGCAAATTAATGTATTATCCCAAAGGCATTTTATCACAATCTGCAGAAGCGAAAGCTACTAAGTATAATGCCACAATTGGTATGGCAACATATAAAGATAGTAAAATGTATGCTGAAACGTTAAATGATATGTTCAATCATTTAGAACCAAATGACATCTTTCCGTACGCACCTCCTCAAGGTTTAGAAGCACTTCGCGATTTATGGCAACAAAAAATGTTGAAAGACAATCCTGATTTAACTGCGAATCACATGACAAGACCTATTGTTACGAATGCATTGACACACGGTCTATCTATTGTGGGAGATATGTTTGTTGATAGCGGAGACACAATTTTACTACCATCACATAATTGGGGTAACTATAAATTAGTATATAGTACAAGACATAGTGCTGAAATTGAAACATATGATATCTTCGATGAGCATGGACATTTCACCACTGAACAACTTGTTCATACTTTAGAACAATATAACAAAGATAAAGTTATTTTAATCCTGAATTATCCTAATAACCCAACTGGCTATACGCCTACTAAAGATGAAGTAGCCGTTATTGTCGATGCCATCAAATCACTTGCAGAGCGTGGCACTAATGTTATTGCATTAATAGACGACGCTTACTATGGTTTATTCTATGAAGATGTTTACACGCAATCTCTATTTACTGCATTAACAAATTTACATTTGCCTAATTTATTACCTATCCGCTTAGATGGAGCTACTAAAGAATTCTTTGCATGGGGGTTACGTGTTGGATTTATTAGTTTTGGTGTGAACGATCCTATTACAAAACAAGTCTTAGAAGCCAAAGTAAAAGGGTTAATTAGAAGTAATATTTCTAGTGGACCAATGCCTTCTCAAAGTGCAGTTAAATATGTACTTGAAAACCATGATCAATTTGACAAAGAGATTCAAAAGAATATAGATACATTAAATGCAAGATACCAAACTACAAAATCTGTTGTTTATGACGAAAAATATTCAACATATTGGCAACCCTATGATTTTAACTCTGGATACTTTATGGCGCTTAAAGTTAAAAATGTTAATCCAGAACAGTTACGTAAGCATTTAATTGAAAATTATTCTATTGGTGTAATTGCATTAAATGATTCTGACATTAGAATTGCTTTTAGTTGTGTAGAAAAAGATGATATCCCTCATGTCTTTGATTCAATAGCTAAAGCCATTTCTGATTTACAAAATGTATAAAAAAGTCACTGGGACATAAAGTTCTTGGACAAGTAAAAAAGGGCAATTTCTATTGAAATCATATAGAAATTGCCCTTTTCAATATTGTGTTAATTATAGTTAGCTCATTGAGCTACTACTTGGTTTGATATAGAGCCTTGTTTTTTAAAGTATTTTAATGTGGAATTACATGTGAATGAGTTGTATTCTAGCGAGACGCTTGGGGGAACAGGATAAGCTGAAGATCACAGGATGAAGCTGCCCCCCTAAGAAAGCGAGTCAACAATACGAAATACTGAAGAATAAAGAAGCACGCAGATGGATTAAATTATATCATTAAATCATCTGTGTGCTATTTTTCTAGGATTTATATATCAGTATCTATTTAATTTATTGTTGTTGTTTTAAAACACGAGACATTTCTTCAATTTTACCAGCATGTAAAGGAATATGAATTGCATTTAATACCAACAATTCGTCTAACGTATTACAACCTGCAATGGTTTCAGTTAATTCTGCTTGTAGTTCTTCATCTGAAATTTTTTGAGCACGCTCTGGTAAGGTTTGTAAATCGTTCAAGATTTCATCTATTTTTGGTACTGTTTCATCTCCCCAATTTTCTGGTGAGGATCCATAACCAAATAAACGCGTGTATTTCTCTACATCTACTGTATTTTTATCATATAAAGATAATGCAGATTCAAATATAGTTAAAACATGACCATATTGCCAATGTATTGTATTTGGGAATAAATCAATTTTATCGTCCAATACTTGATCATTACTCCAATTATCATAACCTGAAATTAAATAATTAACACCCATATCAATAACATCATATACTGATTTCTTTGTCATAATTTAATCCCCTCCACTCTTCAAATATCGTGCAACTTAAATATAATGTTACTATAAAAACGTACATCCACTCTCTACCCTTTTATTTAATACTTATTCACATAAATAAAATTATTATAAACAATGTATATTTTAATTATTAATATCTAGTCCATCGATTCAAAATTTAGATATAATTTATAATCAAAAAGCATTCACTGACACCTTTGTATTATCACTAGTAAATCTTCAGTTTAATAACACGTTTGTTTTGCTTTAACTTATACTATGATATATAAAAAAGACGTTTCTCAAAAAATTTGTTTAAATGAGAAACGTCCATGAGTATCTTCTATAAAGTTTGTTTTTAATTTTTATATTATTTCGTCATATCAATCAACTAAATATTGATGTGATAAATATTTTACATCATACCTGGCATACTGTATATGCATAAATTGCTGTAAATACTAATCATAAACACTGTTAAATCAAGGTTTTATATTTTCTTAAATGCCATTATTTTTAGTTTTTTCATTCTGTTATGACCAAATTATGACCGTGTAATACTATTCATTCTCTTATGTGTGAGATGTTATTTTTCCCCACTGATTATAAATAACTATGTAAGATTCTTTACGTCCTCATCACGTATTTCATTAATCGGTTTCACTTTAACAACGTGATTTAAATTAATAATTTTTTTCTCTGGTTTTGTTACAAATAGAGTTGTATTATTTGATTCACTTTCTTCAAAATCATGTACTGTTTCTATTATTTCGTCTTTTCCTACGAATAAATAACAATTAATACCTTTAGGTGCTTCTTTCAAAAGTGTTCTTAATGAACTTAAATCCATTTACTAGTCCTCCTTTTTCTTTAATATCTTTATTATATACTATAAATATTTTTATTGGAATATTATAATTTATTGTTGAATATTCGACAAAAGGTAACATTATGTTATAATTAGTATTTGGTTGGTTAGATATTTAATTCGTTTTAAATTTTCGAAACAACACATTCTTTATTATAAGTTTCTTACCGTTGAGTTGGTCACTCAGCGGTTTTCTTTATATCAATAACCATCTCGCCAAGTTAGCTATATGGACGGAACGAATCGTTACCCCCCATTGCAATGACCTTACCGTATACCCACTTTATCATTTCTCGATGCAACACAGACGCTCTCACAGAACGGAAAAATACCCCACTAATTAAAGTGAGGTATCTTCCACGTTGTAATTATTGTTACATACTTTTATTATACACCTATACAAACTTACTAAACATAACTTATTCGTAACCAGTCGCAAATAGTGTTAAAGTTTGGTTCAATCCGTTGTCGTTAGCTACAGAATCGATATTATATTCTTTATCTTTCCACTTTATTTTTTGTGTTGTATCTATACCATCACGATATCTAATAATAAAGCGTACTGGTTCTTCACTAGCTGTGATGTTACCTACTACATATTCTGAACCTTTAAGCGTCTTAATATCTGCCTACGGACGCGCTATAACTTCTTTGCCACTCATACCTGGATATGGGCCAGCACTGACTTCTTTATATATCTCAATTCTATTATTAAAATGATATGTCATTTGTTTCACCTCACTTTTACAATCGGACTTTTTTGTCCATTTGCTGTTACTCAATTTTAAGTAATAGCATACTATACCCTAACGGTTCGTTCAGTCA
This sequence comes from Staphylococcus cohnii species complex 1663, assembly GCF_041008415.1. Lineage (NCBI taxonomy): Bacteria > Bacillati > Bacillota > Bacilli > Caryophanales > Staphylococcaceae > Staphylococcus > Staphylococcus cohnii species complex 1663. Next base: position 50,878 of record NZ_JBFDVL010000007.1, on the reverse strand, counting down.
TTTTATGGGGTAGCGTTTCACGCCCCCATGATAGACGGGTCGAGATTTCGGCACGTTTCTACTACACCTGCACTCTCTAATATCCTCATTTTTGAGTACATCACATCGCCCTTAAAAATTGCTCGAAGTTATCAAATAACCTTAATTATAGTTCTGACATTCGCCCTGTTTTGCATCGAGAAATGTATTTACGTATAATTGTTCGTTTAACGTTCGCAATTTGTATTTAATGAAAATATATTACATCACTTAATAAAGGGCTATAAGCTATTCTATCTATTATTATTATCGTCATAACTTTTTCTTATTATCTTTAATATTTATGAATAGTACAATAGTGTATAAATACTATTGTAAAAGGGAGATATTATATGAAGAAATTTTTATTTTTAGTTTTGATGTTTTTTCTAGTGTTAACTGCATGTGGAAGTAAAGAAGAAAACAAGTCAAAGGATGAAACAGAATCTAAGTCACTTAATAAATATGATAAAATAGATAATAAAAAGAAAAAAAGTGATGAGAAAAAATCTAAAAACAATGATAAAGAGAAAACAGACAATAAAAAAGTTAGAAGTAAAGAATCTCAATCAGATGAACAGTCTGTTCAACAGGTTAAACAAGAACCAATCCAACCACAAGAACAACAACCAGTACAGCAAGAGCCTACAGACCAAGAAATAGCTGAAGGAAATGCAAAAGTCGCTAAAGAACATGGATATACCGGCATTCCTAATGGTGATGCTCATTTAACAGAGGATAATTTGGCTGAAAGAGAAACTTTTCTAGAAAAAATTCACGAAGAAACAATAAATATTGATGAAGATGATATAGCAGAATTTACTGAAGAAGTACAAGAAGAAGCTATGGCCAGAAACGAAGCTGAATTAGAAATCGAAGGACTTAAATAATTCTAAGGTTATTGAACTATGATCTATATTTTTTATAATTTATGAGGTGTAAATTTGAACAATGAAGATAAAGCAACATTTGCTATCAGTGCTATTATTATATTAATAGCAATATTTATTTGAATAACTTCAAAGGAGGCTTAATTATGGACTATAGAAAAGAAATGAAAAAGATGGGTTGGAATGAAGATGAAATAGTAAAAAGAATTAATAGTTTAGCAGAAGATAACTTGGGACTAGATGAAGAAGATGTAGATCTAGACGCTGAAGCACTAAAACAAAATCATAAAGGGTTTATTGAAACAGATGAAGAACAAGAAATGGTAGATATGTTTTTTAATTATGAAGATTAAAATTGAAAATAAGCTTTAAAAAAAGTTGTATCGAAATAATAAAAGCCCCCTAATTAGAGGGCTACACTATAATGTCTCAATAAGGAGTCCGAGGTCTCGGATAAATATAATATAACACAAAAAAGACAGACCCGAAAGTCCGTCTAATCCATTGTATGGTTAATAATAATAGTAAATATAATATATAATAAAAAAAAGCGCCTCGTAAAGAGACGCTGAATATATTATAAGGTCAATCACAGTGGATTGCGTGGCTTAAAAGCCTATTTATAATTTAACATATTTTTCCATTTAATCAAATTAAAAAGAGCAGACACGGGACATGTGCCTACTCAGTGTGAACTATAAATACAATCATTGAAAGCGCATTTATATAATAATATAAAAAAGACACCCCGTAAAGGGGTGTTGTGAAAACTCATTTTTAAAATGAGACGATAAATACAGTTGGTATCATATCAACCGTGTTTATTATATTAGCATAAATTTTTAATTATGCAAGTTAATAAAAAAAGACAAGCACAAAGGCCTGTCTTTTCATACTCGCATATCTTTATAAAAGTAAGGAACGTGAATATATAACTTACCACTTTCCAATAATTCGGTCAAACAAAATAAAAAGCACCCTATTTAGGGCGCTTAATAATGCGTTTAAATGTACTTTCAAGGCGTGCTTGTGACCAAAGCACATTCATAATATAACATATTGCGTCTATTTTAACTAATTTCCAAAATTAAAAATAGGCGGACTTAATAGTCCACCTATTCATTCGATGATTAATTATTTTAAGTTACATAGAAAGGAGTCTAAGCTCTCTGCAATTAACTTACCATTTTCTATAAATTTAATCAAGTTAAAATAAAAAGCATCCTAAAAAGGATGCCTAGGTACATAACAAGAATACAAATTTTAATTTATGCGATGATTTTTTAGGCTGTTGATAATGTAACATAAAAAAGATAAGTTATCTATAATAGATTACCTTCTTTGAAACATTAATACAATATTAGAAATTCCACTACTAGTGAAATTATCATAAAAAAACCACCTCATAAAGAGATGGTCTAAATAAATTATACACCTTATCAAACACGAAAGTGAGTTTCGGCTTGAGTCTATTTATAATCTAACATATGGTTTGATTTTTAGCCAATCCTTCACTATTTTTTTTATCATTATCAATAATTAATAAAAAGACACCCTTTAAAAGAGTGTCTAGTGCGTAAAAAAATAATAGAATTGGTGAGACGCTAAATGAATATCAGTCTCTTTTAAAAGTATAACATATAAATATATTTTTGTTTATTAATTTTATATTTTTTAAGATAATCTTACTTACTTCATTTCTTCATATACACATAATAATCATTCACACACCAAAACATCCCCTCTTATTATTAAAAGTGAGGAATTTAGAATAATAAAGGAGATGTAGAGGATTAATTGAGTATAATATTAGGAAGATAGTTATAACATTCCTCTTTATTTTACTTTTAAACCTAGAAAAAATAATATTTTTACATGAAAATAACCACCCAATGACTAGTTGGATGGCTATAATTCGTTATAGAGTAAGGAAAAATAGGAAATACTCTAACTATATGATTGATAAACTTGTCAATCACCTGGATAAATATAATAAAATCCCACTTCCCACAGTGGATAAATTGTTGGATTTACTGTTGTTTAATAGAAGAAGTAGGACGGGTTCCTACTCCTATCTACACACTAACACTAATCTATATTATTACAAGTTAATACCCTTATAGATGTTTTGTTATATATATATATAAATAACCACCCCGAAGAGTGGCATCAAAAAGGATGAAGTGTCGGAGTACTTCATAACTTTATAATATTATAAAACTTTCTGTTTTGCAACGCTTTTATTTCACATAAAAAAAGCAGGGCAGGCACAAAAGTCCCACCCTTGTAGCGACAATAAATAACAGTATCTAACTATAACCGTAACATAAAAGAAGACAGACCCGAAAGTCCGTCTGATCCATTGTATGGTTAATAATGATCGTACATATAATATATAATAAAAAAAGCGCCTCGTAAAGAGACGCTGAATACATTATAAGGTCAATCACAGTGGATTGCGTGGCTTAAAAGCCTATATATAATTTAACATATATTTTACAGTTTAATCAAATAAAAAAAGAGCAAGCACGGGACAGTGTGCCTACTCTTTTTATAGTAATGGTATCGGTATTGGTTAGCAATAGTAATATATTGCTCAAGATATTTATACCATAAAAAAGACACTCCGTAAAGAGTGCCTACGCTTACAAATATAATAATAGAGCATGCGAGTCAATATATGGTTATTGACTCTATTTATAATGTAACATAAAATTTAAAAAAGACAATCTATTATGGGTAGATTGTCTTCCTTGAGAGATATTAATACAATATTAGAATTTCCACTATTAATAAAATTATCATAAAAAAACCACCTCGTAAAGAGATGGTCTAAATAAATTATACACCTTATCAAAAATGTTTGAATCCTTTCATAATCTAACATATAGCTTAATTTTCAGTCAATAATTCTACAGTATTTTTTAGAATATTAAATAACTATCATCATTTTTTATTACATCACCTTATCCAATAACCTATCAAATACTTGTCTCACTCTCCCATCAGATACTTCAAATATACGTCCAACTTCTTTATAAGTCTTACCTTCTGCTAATAGCCAGAATATGCAAATTTCCTTATCTGTAGCTACTTGCTCAATTAATGTTTCTATTTCATTATAAAATATGCTTTCTTCAACATTATTCTCGTCTATAGGTACTGCTTCCTGTTGGTCATTCACACTAAAGAAGTCATCAACATTTGTATCTTCATCATACTCTTTACTGTTATCTATTGTCTTATGATAGTTTAATATAAACTGTTTAACAGTTTTCTTATCGTACCTCATACATACTCTACTGCCTTTGCAACACGTTTTAATATAACCTCTTTCGCATGTCTTAATGTTAATTCACTTATGCCTATCACATCAGCTATAACGTTCTCTGTATAGTTGTTACCGTCCCACCATGTCAATTTAATAATCTGTTGTATTTTAATATCACAGTCGTTATATACCTCTGTAATACCCTTTACAATCGATTCTAGGTTCATATATTGAAATTCATCCATATCACTAGGTTTATTCTTATAAGTATCAACCATGCTGTGATAATTGCGCATGTATCGTTCTAAAATAGGATAATCTACATCGGTCATATTACTAACTCCTCACGTTCTTGATTTAATGATGCTTTCGTTTCGACTAAAAAGTTTTGATATATTACTTCACTCTCTTTTTGACGCTGTTTATTGCGCTCTATACGTTGGTTATGATGCACTTTATATAAATCTTCTTGCAGCTTGGCAATCGTCTTGTGTGGCTTCTCACTGCCATTTGTTTGGAAATATCTTATGACTTCTTTTTGTTCTCTAGGTGTATATCTACGAATGATTTTTTTCATTAAATTTAGTTTCTTAGTACTGTTATTTTTAAAACGATCTAATTCATCTTTTTGTTGTATAATCCAAAACACTAACTTTTCTAATGGATAGGAAACTGTAATCACGCCTTCAACTTCATCACAACACATGTGAGATGTGTTCAAGTGGTACATTGCATCTATTTGCTCTTGTATCACTCGTATTTTGCTATTAATCATCATGGGTGAGTATTGTGTTAAAAGCTCGTATTCGGTAATCTTAGGTTCTTCATAATACCAAAGAATATTTTTACTTCTCTTTAAAATCATTGTAGACCTCCCTAGAACTTTTTTGTTTAATCGTTATTATCCATCCCAAATTCTTCATATACAGATTGGGGTTTTTTACCATCTTCAAAAAATGCACTAAATGGGTCATATTGTTGCTTAGGCTTAGGTTCCATGATTTTAAGCCGAGATTCGACTGTAAGACCTAATTTAGGACAAATAGCATTCATAGTGTTCACACTGTCCCTTTGTATGGTGTAATTAGGTGAGAGTTTACTTCCACGTTCAGTCACAACCACCATACCTTCTTCTTGAATTTTGAGTGTGGCATTTTTGTAGTTACTATATGTTTGGCAATAAGTTGCAAGAAGACCTTTGTCTAAATCTTTTATAGGTAATTCATTAATAAGTGGAAGCACTCTATACCATTCTTGAATAGCATCATCGTCTAAAAAATCGGGTGGCTCTTTTGATAAAGGTGTAAGTCCATTCATCACTTCTTCAGTGGCTTTCTTTTGTTCTTGTACATCTTTTGTACGATAAGCTTTTTGTTGTGATAATAGTTTTCTCTGTGACATTTATATCATCCCCTATAAATATTATGTATTGAAATTTATTCCTCTAATTGCTTACATGCAATTGATTCAGAACGTTGTGCTTGTTCAAGTTGTGATTCTAGGTGAGATTTTTCTTCGTCGCATTGTTTAAGTTGTTTTTTTTAAATAACGTAATTCTTTTACAGTCATTTCATCTGGTGTTTTAGCCTCACCTGTTGATGTTGTATGTTCTTTAGTGCGTTCTACTTCAGGTAGAGTCGCTATCATATCTAAAGCAGTTAAGCCTAAATGTCTAAACGTTTCTACATTTCCTATTAATTGTTCCGATACTTTTATAGCTTTACTTGCAAAATCCTTATTTAATCCGATGTTTTCGTGCCACTCTCTGAACTCACCGTGAATAAGATCGTTTTCTTTTACATGTTTTAATCTTCGACCTATTTCGAATATCGATTGACCAGCAATTTTCTGACAACTTTTTACACACTCCTATTAAGCTCTGACAAACGTCTTACAGTGCATTGAAAGGCTTGATAGTCGGATAGTAGGTCATAAACGGCTTAAATTGGGCTATTTTATCCACAAACATTGTGAATTCTTACACAATTTTAACTTTTCATTTCAAGATGCGGTTACGTTTAAGACGGGCTCGTTTAATTCGTTTTCAAAAAGGCTGGGCGCAAATTCAACGCCCCCCTTTAAAATTAGAAATTATTTTTTTCAAATTTCATTTTCTTTTTTATAATCTCCAGTATTATTTTCACTGCCCGATTAAATTATCTATCCCATTAAAATTTTTCATACCATCTAATTCACACTTACTTTATTCAAGTATATTTATCGCTTAAAACTTCGCTTTTAATCAGCTTTTTCATTCACTTTTAATCAATCTATTTAAGTAGCTTTCACGCACTATATAACATCTTGTAACACTTAATATATAATCATCTATACATGCGCTGTATCGCTCTCTAAATGGCTACAAACACCATTGTATATAAGCAAACCATTCACGATTAGTAACTCGTTTGTGCTTCTCATATTGTTGTTACTTATCATCTAATAATAATTAATATTTATTTTTATTATTTGAAATTAGAATCTTAATTTAATTTTCGATTTACTTTTTAAATTTATTCTCACAAACATTTTTGTAATTCAAATCTCAATTTACTTTTATCTTTAACATTTACTTTTTGATTTGATGAATGAACTTCACAATTGAATTGAAACAACAATAGAAATCATTTATCTTCTGAACACAATCAACAATGAAACTAAACAGAAGATCATTAACAAACAATTAATGTTAGTTAAATAAGAACAAATGATTTAAGTTAATTGATTGAATCATTTTAAATTATAATTTGTTTCTTCTCTTTTATTATCAATGAACAATCACAACAAACAAATGAAGCTCTTTACACAATGAGTTTGATCACTTAATGTAATGACCTTATAAACTCTGTGTTCAATAGTCTGACCTTTAACATAGGTTGCTTATTCACTGTATCCTTTATTGTGCAGTCCCTCTGCAACTATACCTTTAATATATTGGCATCTCCTTATATATCAGCCACATTCATTCTACCCATACTTTCATCACACCCACTACTTATAAGAAAAGACCACCACCAATTAATAGTGATGGCCTAAACCAACGTACAGAAGAACTAGGAACAAATGAAAATAACAAGGGTTAAATGCCCAATGGCTAATTTAGACTTTAATACTGAGCGCTCAACATTAAAGATTTAGTATATCTTTAATATCTATATTATACCATGAACGCCGTCATAATGCTACTTTACATTACCTAGTATTAATAGAAATTGCTTTTATTTTACCAATCTTTTCAATGAGCTTATTCATCGATGTAACTTCATCTGTATAGATTTGTACACTCTTAACTTTGTTATGCTGCACTAACTTTATAAATTCTTGCATAATTGGTTTGTCATCCACTTCTATAGATAGTCCATACAGTCCTTTATTGACTACCACTGTTAAATTGCCACGATGTATCGATGCTAGGATATTACTATCCTTATTGTTGTCTAACATCACACATAGCTTGTCATTGTCTTTTAATGCTTGAAATAGATTGTTATCTAACTCATATGGTTTAAATGTCTGATAGTTAGGATCTACTGTTTTGGTCGTTCCCATTTCTACAGGTTTATCAGTTGTAAGTGCTTGTACTGTAATTCGATTCTTTTGCTTATTATATTTAACGTTATTATCTGATTGTTTGATTGTTGTTAGCATATACTCACATCCTTACCATTGTTTCTTGCCATAATGATATTGTTGGAACTCATCACGAGAAACGGCATCTAATGCTTGTTCGACTTTCCATGCATAACCACGTGGCGTTGTTTGTTCATTGTATTTATCACCATCACCTAAATTAATTTCGTGGGCTAACATTTGGCCTTTATACTGGTTGTGAATGTTACCAGGATTATTTTTCTCTTGCTTAACATAACGTTCACGAGATATACGACGACCAGCCTCATTTTTATTCTCAATCATTTTACAATACACTTTCACAACATCTTGCAGTTTATTCTGCATCTCTTTCGCTAGTTTTTGATGTTCATCCTTAAATCCTGTCATTTCTTTGTTGTATGCCTTGTAGAACTGGTCAAATTCTTCTTCAGTTACTTTATAATCTGATGAGTTAAGTTGTTCGTCGACTTCGATTAATTCGTGTTCTAAATCTGATTGTAGACTTTTTAATTTTGTTGCTTCTGCAAATTCATCATTATTTTGATAATGTGTAATTTTACTATTGAGCTGTTTAATACGCTTTGTTAGCTGTTGGTACTTCTGCTTAACCTCTTTTGCCTTAACACCCTTACCATAAATTTGATTATCAAAGATATTGATTGTATTGTCTTGTACTGTTTTTGCCATAATTAAATGCCTTCTTTCGATTTTGATTTATAATTCGTTTTATTTCGTTAAAGTCTTTCTCTTTTCTAGCAAATTTCCTTATCAAAGAACTAATATACCTATTCGATACATTGTTCACATGGGTAGGTAAACGAGCTAGAATCTGATGTGCTATGCGTTTATGATTCATGGAAACACTCCCTTAACTTATTTTCTGTGTATTACCTTTAATATGGTGGGTCGGCATAACATAGTGACTATTTCTATCAATTTCTAACATACGTTTACCATCTCTGTATTTCTGCCAATATTTAGCATCTGCAGTGAGTTTATTAATTTCATCTAGTAAATAATTAATCGCTAAATGATCACCGCGTAAATATATTGTCATATGCCCTACACTGTTATAATTGAGTTTCAAATTATATCCTCTTAACCACAAGAAGATTGATTCAGTATTTAACCTTGATTGCAGCGTTGCCTGTCCTAAACTCGACAAACACCAATCACATGTTATGAAATCAATTTCTAAATACTGATACTTGCCCTGCGTTTTATAGATGTGACAAATGGGTTTGTTAACAATTTCTAAATTCTTAAAGTCATTAAAGTGGAGTTTCTTATTATTTAATTTGAATGGATCAGTTGGTATTGAATGCATTAACACAGTTTATGAGTCCTCCTATTTTGAAATATGTTTAATAAGTTAATTCTATAATCACACGATGATTACCGTTATTAGTTATTACTGTTCCATATCTGTTACCACTGTTATATAGGTATCTCATTTTCTTCGCCCTCTATTCTTTTGGATATATCCTAGATAATTCTTAGTGCGTGCCATTACCAACTCAAATCCACCGTGGGCAATCATTTTATAACTGGTGCGCCTATTACTATTGGGTACATAGCTTTCACGCCATGACACCCAATTATTATCAATATACTCAACATATACTTGCGACACCTTACTTATTGAACAGAAATATATTTCTTCCGATATTCCAACTATTAAACCTGTCTTTTTTGCTTGTGTATCATAATCAATATCATATTTAACGGCTTGCACTTCTTACAGTCGCCTCCCATGCCTTTTCAGTGAAAATATCACCGTTTTTATTATCCCCAATCAATATGCGCAAAGGTTCAATATCAATGTTACATTGTTTTGCATAACTTACTGCTTTGTATAAGTCATCGTTTCTATATTCGCTTTCACCATCTACAATACGTTGATACGCTTGTTTACCTAGTCCACCTTTACCACTGCCTAAATGGTCGAAGTTATGATCTGATAACACGTTTTTCATAGAATACGGCTCTAATACTTGTTGCGTATAATTACCATGTTTTGAAAATATACGTTGTTCAAATTTCCCTTCATATTCAGCAACATGCCCCCCATTATGTTTATAAATCCCTTTACGTGTCCGACTATTAGCTAATACAAAATAATTGTTATGATGTGCTTTTATATCAACGGAAGGTAAATAATTTATTTTTTGACCGTATTCAATACCATCATGTTTACGAAATATAATGTGTTTACCTCCGCTAGGCGTAGTTTGTACCAATGTATTTTGTGCATTAGTAACAATTTCATCATAAAAAGGAACGTGTTTTAAACTTTCAAATCCGTTTTTACCTTTAGCATAATCTACATCAATATCGATACACCATAACCCACGTGTAATAACGCCTAATACATGAGTTCGATGATATAAATTAGAATGGTACTCAATGAAATCATTAGTGATATCTATATCTGCAAAAGTAACAATAGGCTTTTTATACTTATTAAGTGGTATAACTTGAATATGTTTTTTTAATAAATATTTCGCTACATGATAACCTGTCATTAAATACCTCCTAATTAAGAGTTGCGGTAACGCTTGTAGCCCTTATTTTCTCTATAGTATTAAAAAATAATTTCGTTCATAAAAAACGCTATATAAATTAGAGTTACAAGAGTTACCGACTGTTATTACAATGTTTCAAGAGTTACTATAAGAGTTACCTAAGAGTTACGGTAACGCTTATTATTGATTAATTAAATTTAACGCCATATTGAATAGTTCTGTATTGCCTACTTCATGAATCCTTGTGTTTACACCATCTATCTTTTTTTGATTATTAAGACTTATACCAATTTTTTTCATATCATCTTTAGCTTGTTTGTAACGTAAACTTCTATAATCTTGCTCAATTAATTTTTGTAACGTCTCATCGCCAGCAAAAACGAAATTTTGCCTAGATAACGCCTTTAATAAATTAACTTGTGTTTCCGTTAACTCATCTTCACTAAAATAATTTTTTAATGTGACATCATTAAACTTAAATTCTCTGCCAATTTCTTTTAGATACTCCAAACTAACAATTAGGAACGATACTGCAGCTGCTACTGATTTTTTATCATTCGGTTGCACAAAATTCCAATAAGGTTCAAACAGTTTATATCTTTCATCATCTGTTTCATTGAGTGGTCTATCTTTGAGTGAAATTTTAATTGTACGTGTGGTATTAGCTGTAATATCACCTGTATCTACATTTTCGTTTGTATCGAGTACCAATAAAGACTTATTTTTGAAGGTAAATGCGTTTCTACCAATACCACGTCCTGAAATCACTTCACCCGTCGCAATTTTTCTTAATATACGCATCATACCTTTTGTTATTTCCCCTGTTTCGTTAGCGTGTGCGATATCTGCACCGTAGAAATTCATCCACTCGTTAGATGCCTCGAATCCACCAGAAATTAAACTGTCAAAATTAACTTTGTTGACTTGTAACAGTGCGTCAAACGTAGTCATGAACAAACCTTTACCTGAACGTCCAAAATCCTTCATAAGGAACCATTTTTCGGCTTGTATAAGATTCATTTTGCGATACATGGCATAAGCATGTACTAACATTAAATTATTCTTACTCTTATCACTTTCAGTAACGAAATCAAAGAATTTTTTAGGTGTATCTGTATCAATTTCTGATGCATTAATATCATATTTTTTAGCGTATAACTCATTTGATTGCAGTGCTTTATTTCTAAATTCTAAATTCCTGCAATCATATATCCAGTCATTACCTGCAATCGTATATGGAAGGATATTGTAACCATGCTCAACATTTAAGTGTTCTCGATACATTTCAAGCATGACTTCTAAAAAATCATTTATCTGATGCTTATTATCGACTGGATAGTTTAAAGCGAAATTTGTTTCGTCTATCACTTCATATGTGTTATTTTTGATTATAATAAAACAATCTAACTCATCTGAATAAATCACTTTATCTGAAATGAGATCTGCAATAAATCTTGCATAGTTATTAAATGCACCTGCTGTAAAACTGGCTTTCTTTTCTTCCTCACCATTATCATTTTCTGTAATTTTAGTATTTACAATTCCGTAAATAACTCCAATTTCTTTAGGAATTATGATATAATCTAAAGTAAGATTATTAATGTAATCACCTATATCATTTTTTTCACGATGGTATAAATTACCTTTATTATTAAAAATTTGTTTATCGCTTGAGATAGAAGCGAAATTAATTCGCTTACTAATCTCTTTGATTTTTGATAAACTTGTTGTATTTATATAATCTAAGTTAGAATGAAATTCAAAATGTTGTTTATAAAGTGTTGTTTCGTCCATACAATCAACCTTTCATTTATGTTAGTATTTAGGTTAGATATTTTTTATTAAATATCCGTTCTTACGCATTATCTTCGCTTTGGTCGGCAGTAGATAGTGCGTTTTTTTCTTGATTAATATCTGCTCGGATGTCATCATGCATTGTCTCAATATCATTTCTAATCGCTAATAAAGTGCTTGTAACGATATAATTCGCTTTCATATTATTATTAATAGCTTGGTAATAATAAGGGTCGTTATTTCTGATTGCACAGTCTCTTTCAATTTTTAATTCGTCATTTTCTGAACAAACAAAATCTAATACACTTTGAACCTTATTTATCAAATCTGCAAACTCAACGCTTTCTTCTACTTTTTCTGAATATGTCATAATTAGTTACTCCCTTTTCTAATATTTGTCATTTGCATTTTTAAATCTGTTAAATCGATAGTTAACTTGTTATTTAAATTAAAAAGCAATTCTCCCAAATCTTCGCTAATTTCTTTTTCAAGTGGTTTTGAATTACAGTAATCAACTAACCACTGCATTAATTCGTTTGAGTAATCACTTTGACCTAAAATGTGATGTATTTTTTCTGTTTGTTCGATATATTCATCTTTTGTCATCTTATTTAACCTCCATTTTATTATTTTCGATTTCATTAAAGTGTCTATCAAAAAACATATAACATACAAAGCTCGCAAATATAACTAATACCAGTGCAATGTAGAAATCTTGAATTAATGTGCTGAATGTAATTGTGGTAAATGGCACAGTTATAAAAGTCATTAGCATTCTCATTGTTTTACCTTCTTCAAACTTTTCAGATCATTGTTAGTGATATCCATCTGCGAAGTAATGTTATCCATAAAACCATCTACGTCAGACTTTTTGAAACGGTAAGTGCTCCCTACCCGATAATAGCGCATACCATTTTTGATTAGTAAATCATCTATAGTTGGTTTTGATAGATTAAGATAATCTGCTAATTCCTTGTAAGTCATGAAATATTTTTCTTTTGCTAATTCTTCGATACGCTCATCAATAGCATGTTGCATCATCTCACGTGCTTCATCTTCATTAATATCGATATTGAACATTTGTTATACCTCCTTTATTTCAAATTCAAATAGTTCTTCAATTTCTATGTCTAACCTTTCAGAAATTCTTTTTGCCATCTTCGGGCTTGGTGTCGCTTTGTTATTCACAATTGCGCTTAGATAAGAAAGTGAAATACCACTGCTTTTAGAAAAGCTTCGCAAGCTGTGCCCTCTTTTAGCGATTAAATATCTTAATTCAGGTATATTTGTTTTTGTCATACATTTCACCTCTTCTTTTGTTACCTAAAAAAGTAACATTTACTTGGTATACTATAAATATAAACTAAAATAAGTTACATTACAAGTACGAATTTAAAAATGTTATCTTTTTTTGTTACATTTATGATAAACTCTTTTTGAGGTGATTAAATATGAAACAAGAAGGAACGTTAGGAAATGCAATCAGAAACGCTAGAAAAAGCTATCCACTTACACTTGAAGAATTAGGTGAAAAAGTAGGAGTAACACATGCATTCTTATCACGCGTAGAAAATAATAAAGTTATTCCAAATGATGAGTTACTTTTCAAAATAGCTAATGTGCTAGATTTCAATGATAGTCAGGATTTTTTAAATGAATTCAGAATATTAGCAGGAAGTTATGACAGTATAGAAGAAAACACATCTTTTTTTAATGAATTAAAATCTAGTGGGAGATTAGAAATTAATAATCTTAATAACGAAAAGAAAATTGTTGATAAACCATACTATAAATTAAATTATTTATTTGAGAGTGAAAACAAAATTTTCTATGATATAAAAACTTCTATGTTCGGTGAAAAAGTTGCGACTGTTGAATTACCACATGATGTATTACACCAAATATACAAAATGATAAACTTAGAAATTATCAAAACTGTCAAAAACAATCCTGAACTTTTAAAAAGTATTGAAAATCCTGAAATTATTGATGAGTATCAAAATGAAAGAAATATAAAAAGAAAAGAATTCGCTGAACATATGAAATATTTAAATGTAACAGATGACATTAAAGACTTTATGCGTGAAATATATGATGATGAATATTTAACTTAAAAGACGGTGATTAAATGGCAAACTATGAAAAACGTGGAAACAACTGGCGCTATCGCATATCGCTAGGTAAAAATCCTAACACTGGTAAATATGAATATATATCTAAATCGGGTTTTGCTCGTAAATCTGATGCTAAGAATCACGCTGAAATGGTTGAAAGACAAATAAGAAATGGTGAGTATATCGCACCTTCCACTCATACATTTAATTTTGTAGCTGATGAATGGATAAATCATTATAGTAAGGATGCGAAAGTAAGTAGTGTGAGAGCAAGAGAGAAGGCAATATATCACGCTAAGCAGCAATTCGGTAATAGAAGTATACAAACCATTACAAAACGTGACTATCAAGCGTTTGTGGACGATGTGACAACACAATTCAGTAAAAATTATGTTGATAGTATTGTAAGCTCAACTAACCTTGTATTTAAGTATGCACAAGATATGAAGATAATATCTAAATTGCCTACTGAAGGTGTGAAACGTGCAAAGTATAAGCCTACTGTTGAGGATTTGGAAGAAAATACGATACATCAGAAATTCCTTGAAAAAGAAGAATTATTTGAGTTTCTAAGCGTCGCTAAAGACCACCATACCCCATTGAATAGTTTCGAAGTATTTACTACACTTGCGTATACTGGTATGCGTGCAGGCGAATTATTGGCGCTTAAATGGTCTGATATAGACTTCGAAGAATGTACGATAAGTATAACCAAAACGTATTATAATCCAAATAATAATAAGAAAAACTATCAAATACTTACACCAAAAACCGAATCGTCTATAGGCAAAATTTCAATAGATCCTAATGTAATTCAATTACTTAAAGATTATAAAGTAAATGTACAAGACAAATGGAAAAATGAGTTGTACGTGGATAACAATTTTATTTTCACAGACAACAACGGTTATCCTCTTGTGATTAAGAAATTATCACAGTGGATACAAGCTATTATGTCACAGACTAATATTGATAAAAATATAACTACCCACTCGTTCAGATACACACATTGCGCCCTTTTAATAGAAGCTGGTGTGCATATAAAAGAAATTCAGGAACGATTACGCCATAAGGATATAAATACTACAATGAACATCTACGCAAAGATTACTGAATCATATAAAAAAGACGCCTCCCAAAAGTTCAGTAAACTTATGGAAAACGTCTCAAATAATTTATTTTAAAATTTCTATGACCAAATTATGACCATTGGATAACTGTTATAGCGTCACATCGACGCTCAATGGCTATTTTACATCATACCTGGCATGCCACCCATACCTGGTTGTGGTTCATTGTTATTTTCTTCAGGAATATTGGCAACAACTGCTTCTGTTGTTAAGAACATAGCTGCAACACTTGCTGCGTGTTGAAGTGATGAGCGTGTTACTTTAGTTGGATCTACAATACCAGCTTCAAGCATATTCACCCATTCATTAGTAGCAGCATTAAAGCCAACGCCTACTTCTGAATTTTTAAGTCTTTCAACTATAATTGAGCCTTCTAAGCCAGCATTTTCTGCTATCTGACGTACAGGTGCTTCTAGAGCTTTTAAGACGATATTAACCCCTGTAGCTACGTCGCCTTCAGCTTCAATTTTTGATACTTCATCAAAAATGTTCATAAATGCTGTACCACCGCCTGCTACAATTCCTTCTTCAACGGCAGCTCTTGTAGAGTTTAAAGCATCTTCAATACGTAATTTACGCTCTTTTAACTCTGTTTCACTTGCTGCACCAACTTTAATTACTGCAACACCGCCTGCTAATTTCGCTAAGCGTTCCTGTAATTTTTCTCTATCAAAATCAGAATCAGTTTCATCAATTTGTGCTTTGATTTGACTTACTCTAGCATCGATATTGTTTTGATCACCATCACCATCGACAACTGTAGTATTGTCTTTAGTAATTTCAGCTTTATTAGCAGTACCAAGCATATCAATTGTTGCCTCTTTAAGTTCTAAGCCTAAATCGTCAGTAATCACTTGTGCACCTGTTAAAATTGCTAAATCTTCTAACATTGCTTTGCGACGATCGCCAAATCCAGGCGCTTTTACTGCAACTGCTGTAAACGTGCCACGCATACGGTTTAATACTATATTTGTTAATGCATCGCCTTCAACATCGTCAGCTACTATTAAAATTGGACGGTTAGCTTGAACCACTTGTTCCAATAACGGTAAAATATCTTGGAAAGATGAAATCTTTTTATCTGTAATTAAAATATATGGTCTTTCTAACTCTGCAACCATTTTATCTGAATCTGTGACCATATATGGAGATTGATAACCTCTGTCGAATTGCATACCTTCTACAACTTCTAATTCGGTATTAAAGCCACTTGATTCTTCAATTGTAATCACACCATCATTTCCAACTTTTTCCATTGCTTCAGAAATATATTTACCAATTTCTTCATCAGCTGCTGAAATAGAACCAACTTGTGCTATTTCATTTTTATTATCTACATTTTGTGAAATTTCATGTAAAGCTTCAATCGCTACTTCTACAGCTTTGTCAATACCTTGACGTAGTCCAACTGGGTTAGCACCACTTGTAACATTTTTCAAACCTTCTTGAATCATTGCTTGTGCTAATACAGTAGCTGTAGTTGTACCGTCTCCAGCAATTTCATTTGTCTTGTTCGCTACTTCTTGTACTAATTTAGCACCCATATTTTCATAAGGATCTTCTAATTCAATTTCTTTTGCAATTGTTACACCGTCATTAGTAATTAATGGTGAAGTGTATTCTTTATCTAATACAACATTACGTCCTTTAGGACCAATTGTAACTTTGACAGCATTTGCTAATTTATCTACACCTCTTAGCATAGATTGACGTGCATCTTCAGAGAACTTTAAATCTTTAGCCATATTTCTTAACCTCCATGTTGTTAGTATATTTTATCGTAGTTATAATTTTTATTATTCAATAATTGCTAAAATATCATCTTCGTTTAGAATTAAATATGTTTCGTCTCCACGTTTAACTTCTGTGCCAGCGTATTGTTGAAAAACAACGTTATCGCCTTCATTCACTTCAGGAGCAACTCGAGAACCATCTTTTAAAATACGTCCTGCACCTACTGCAATTATCGTACCTTCATTTGACTTCTCTTTAGCGCTATCTGTTAATACAATACCACTTTTTGTTGTTTGCTCTTGTTCTATTTTTTGAATAATTACTCGGTTACCTAATGGTTTTAACATTGATTGTTCCTCCTTAGAATTGGAAATCTTTAGCACTTTATTACCTTGAGTGCTAATCTATTTTCTATAATAATCAAAGTTGGTCAATATTTCAAGTTAAAACCATCGTTGTATATTTTGTGTATGAACATAATTTACGCTAAAATAAGATATAAACTATTTTTGGAGGTTCATTATGTCTCGTTTGTGGGTATCCATATTGACATTAGTTATTTATGGTCTAGCACAATATGGTGTTTTATTTTTACATATGGCTGGTTTTTTCAGCAATTTAAGTGGTAAATCGTTAATGTTTACCAATATTTATACACAAGTGATTTTATTTATAATTGCATCCATCATTATCATTATAATCAATAATTTCATTGCTAATCCAACACAATTAGAACAACAAACAAAAGAGAAGAAACGCTACGCAATACTATGGGCATTCGTTGGATATGTTAGTGTTATGGTTTATCAAATCATTGCTAATTTAATTAATATGTTTGTATTAGGTGGACCGCAATCAAGTCCAAATACAGAAAGGTTAATGAAAGTCGCTCAAGATATACCTGTCTTCATTATTTTAATTTCAATTGTAGGCCCAATTCTTGAAGAATATGTGTTTAGAAAAGTTATCTTTGGTGAGTTATATCAACTTATGAAAGGTAATAAGACCCTAAAATTCATTGTAGCTTCGGTAGTGAGTTCTATTATATTTAGTGCTGCACACGGTGACCCAGCTTTCTTCATCATTTACTTTGGTATGGGAATGATTTTTTCAGGATTATATGCATTTACTAAGCGCATATGGGTTCCTATTGCTGTACATATGATGCAAAATGGTTTTGTAGTTATTATTCAAGTTTTAATTGGACCAGAAAAAATAAAAGAGTTACAAGAAACTACTTCATTTATTTTTAATCTTATTGTTTAACTAACATTTTATTATAAAATAAGAAAATAGTTACATTCTCAAAATAAAGGGTTAATCCATATTATGAAATGGATTAACCCTTTTTATATTTTAGTTATTCATTATTTTTGTTTTTACGATGAACAAAGTAACCAACTACGACACCTACAAAGATAATAAAAATAGCTGTTATTAAAGCAAATAATATACGTTCAAATTTTATATCAATAGTATTTTTTGAATCTTTATCTGCAGTTTCAGTCATTTCTTCATCGCCACTAGAATGATACTCATATTTACCTGTAGCACTTTCCGTTTTGGGATTTTTCAAATCTGGCATAGAGCCAATTTCACCTGTAATCAAAGCTAAAACTTGATTATCTAAATTTTTATAATAATCCTGCGATTTTAATGGGTTAAAATACTGAAATTTAAAATAATTCGTTCCTTTCTGTAACTCATTTAAAAAAGCATTATCATCAAATCGTTGTGGTCTTAATATGGATAAAATTTCTCTATTAGAAATTTTTTCTTCACCATTGTTTAATTGCTTTACTTGGTTTACAACAAAAGGATTATATTTAAATGAACCGGTAGACATTTGGTTAAATCTATTTAAAATTTGACGGTCACTTTTTGTATGCGTCGACGCTTGATTTGTATCTTCTTTAACTGCTAAATCTCCATAATTAAAATCACTTTGATATTTATTTGATTGTGCATTTTCACTTGATCCTTTTAAGTTCGGACGCGCAGAATATGATGGTTTGATTGGTTTTGTTGGTTGATACGCATCTCCATTACCACTCTCATGATTTCCATTACTTGGTGTATTGGGATAATGAGAGTTTGACGGTGGTGTCAAATTAGGTCGGTCAGGCTTTGTCGGTGTTCCTGTACCTCCATTTGAACCGGTTGTATTTCCATCACTGGGTTTGTCTGGTTGAGGTGATGAACCTCCACCTTCATTAGGTCGGTCAGGCTTTGTCGGTGTTCCTGTACCTCCATTTGAACCGGTTGTATTTCCATCGTTGGGTTTGTCTGGTTTTGGCGATGAACCTCCACCTTCATTTGGTCGGTCAGGCTTTGTCGATGTTCCTGTACCTCCATTTGAACCGGATGTATTTCCATCACTGGGTTTGTCTGGTTTTGGCGATGAACCTCCACCTTCATTTGGTCGGTCAGGCTTTGTCGGTGTTCCTGTACCTCCATTTGAACCGGATGTATTTCCATCACTGGGTTTGTCTGGTTTTGGCGATGAACCTCCACCTTCATTTGTATCAGACGTGTCTCCTTCACTTGGTTCATCTGGTTTTGAAGATGTATCTTCATCTTTATCAGGTTGGTCAGGTTTTGATGTTTCTCCTGTATCACCGTCTTCATTTGTATCAGACGTGTCCCCTTCGCTTGGTTCATCTGGTTTTGAAGATGTATCTTCATCTTTATCAGGTTGGTCAGGTTTTGATGTTTCTCCTGTATCACCATCTTCATTTGTATCAGACGTGTCCCCTTCGCTTGGTTCATCTGGTTTTGAAGGTGATTCTTCATCTTTATTGGGTTTGTCTGGTTTTGATGTTTCTCCTGTATCACCGTCTCCATTTGTATCAGAAGTGTCTCCTTCGCTTGGTTCATCTGGTTTTGAAGATGTATCTTCATCTTTATCAGGTTGGTCAGGTTTTGGCGTCTCTTCTGTACCACCCTCTTCATTTGTATCAGATATGTCTCCTTCACTTGGATTGTCGGGTTGAATGTGTGTATCACTTCCATCATTGTTAGAAGCATTATCATTCAATGAATCATAGTTTTCATCTGATTTTAAATTATCATCTGTCAATTCATTTTTTATTATATTATTATTTTCAACGTTAGAGACAGAATTTTCTTTATCGACTACATTATAAAGGTTGGAAATTGAAGGTGCAAAATATGAACGTCCCATTTCATCAGTTTCAGCAAATTTATTCTTTGTGCCAGTCGATGTGTTATTATTTTGATCTTCAACAGCTTGAATTGGTTTAGATATTAAAGCGGCACTTATTGCAAAAGCGAAGCTAGAGATTAATACTTTATTCATTTTATACCCTTTCATTTTCTCACCTCCATATTAGTAATCCTTGTATTCATTATAATTATATTAGAAAGCTCACTTTTTTTCATTAAATAGATGGTTATTGAAAGGAAAAAGTAATAAATCTGAAATTTTTTGTAAAAACCCTATTTACAAACTCAGGTATAATTATTATACTAGATATATATTTTGAATTAATAAAGGAGCTACTATAATGGGAATTTTCTCTAAAAAATCAAAAGATTTAGATGCATTTCAAAATGCAATCGAAACAAGACGTACAATTTATAGTTTAGATAAAGAAATTTCAATTTCTGATAAAGAAGTTGAAAATATAATTGAACATGCAGTTAAACATGTACCATCTTCATTTAACTCTCAATCTACACGTATTGTTTTATTATTAAATGATAACCATGATAAATTTTGGGAAATTACAAAAGAAGCACTGAAAAATACAATGGGACCTGATCGCGATTTCCAACCGACTGCTGATAAAATTGATAATTTTAAACATTCATATGGAACAATTTTATATTTTGAAGACGAAGAAGTCATCGAAGGCTTACAAAATCAAATGCCTAATTACGCAGAAAACTTTGCAATTTGGTCTAATCAGACAAACGCAATGCATCAATTCGCTATTTGGACAGCACTAAGCACTGAAGGTATTGGGGCTTCATTACAGCATTATAACCCACTTGTAGATGTAGCTGTTTCTGAAGCTTTTGATATTCCAAAAACTTGGAAACTGATGGCACAAATGCCTTTCGGTAATATTCGTGAAGCAGCTAATGAAAAAGAATTTAATGATATAAGCAAACGATTCCTTATAAAAAAATAAAAGATTAAATATATGGAATGACATGTTATTATACATCCACCTTCAAAAACGTGGACAAAATGCATTCCTTTTCTATCAATGTTAGTATGATTGCCAAAATATGAGGCTTAGACTTCTGTGTCTTCGCCTCTTTTTTCATATCTAGATATAATACAATTTATCATATTTTGAATTTTCTAAATATATTTAGTATATTTAGTCTAATACTAATTTAAGGGGTGAAATTGATGAATATAGAAATCTTTCAACTTAAAATTGAACCAGCAAATGTTTCTTTTAATGAAGCAACCATTAAAAATTGGTTCTCTAATTATGTGACGACTGACACAGATGTTGTTGTATTGCCAGAAATGTGGAACAACGGATATGCCTTACCCCAATTGAACAAACTAGCAGATCAACAATTATCACGAAGTTTTGAGTTCATTTCAAAATTAGCTATTCAGTATCAAGTAGATATTGTAGCAGGCTCTGTATCTAATATCATGAAAGAAAGTGTATATAACACTGCCTTTGCAGTATCTAAGCAAGGCTATTTAATCAATAGTTACGATAAGGTACATCTTGTACCAATGTTAGATGAACCACTCTTTATGAGCCCAGGCAATGCTGTTCCTGAACCATTTTCACTTTCTAACGGTGTAAAAATTGCTCAAATTATTTGTTATGACTTGCGTTTCCCTGAGATACTACGTTATCCAGCACGTAAAGGAGCAGAAATCGCATTTTATGTAGCACAGTGGCCAAGTGTTAGATTAGACCATTGGATAGCTTTATTAAAAGCACGTGCGATAGAAAATGATATGTTTGTTGTCGGTTGTAATACCTGTGGTGACGATGGTAAAACTGAGTATGCTGGTAACTCAATAATTATTAATCCAAATGGTGAAATTATAGATCAACTCAATGATAAAGAAGGAAGATTAAATTGTTCGTTAAATTTAGATGAGGTTTCTAAACAACGTGAAGCAATACCCGTATTTAAAAATTTGAGACCTCATCTTTATAAATAAAACATAAAAAAACCGTGAGCTTGGGAGGGACTCACGGTTTTTTGTAACTTATTATTAAGGGAATGTTTTATACAGTTATTTCTCTATCTATTTTTGGGGATGTTATTAATTATGAAAAAAATTAGTGAATTTACCGATTAAAATGATAAATTGAATGATGTTTCCGATAGCTTACATGTTTAAATTTTAAATTGTCTCTGTTATAGACAATTTAAAATAGATTTGATTTGAGACTGGGAAAGGTCTACAAATACAAATTTAAGGGATTTGCTTAACGTATTAAGCGAGTTGTGTACTAATTTAGTACTATTTCACGAAACCACTAGCTATTACTGAAAAGGTTCTTGTCACAACATCAGCCTCCTCTTATCCGTATTCAAAGAAATGAAACCGACAACTAAACTTGTAACTCCAATAACTATACGAAGATACAGTCACAATTTAGTACAGTCAATTAGGCTCCTGCTCAAAAGCCTAACTAACAACATCATTTAAACGGCTAAGTCTAAATAATTTTATCACTTCTTTGTGATACAAGTTTATTAAACCATGAATTTTTGAAATTGCGTTTAATAATTCCTAACTCGTTATATTTCATACTTATTTGTTAAGAATTATATGTTAAAATTAAAAAGATAAGAAATACAAACAGTTAGGAATACAAAACATACACTTAAGCAATGAGACGCCTAAAATATAATTAAAATTGTATAATACGGGTGAGGAGAGAATAGCCAATGGTAAAATTAATTGACAATAAAATAGATAGACTTGCTAAACAACTTCAAATACGAAACAATCTAGATAATATAGAGTATTTGAAAATGCGTTTAGGCATGCAAGTTGTAGTAAGTAACTTTTTTAAAGCAATTGTAATTTATGGCATTTCAATCCTTTGCAACCTATTTTTATACACACTAACTGTACACTTATCATTTTTTTTAATCAGACATTTTGCACATGGTGCACATGCTAGAAGTTCTCTATTATGTTATTTAGAAAGTCTTTTTTACTTTGTTTTACTTCCTTGGATAGTCGGGTATATGAAAGTACCGTCTGAAATAATGTATACCTTGTCTTTAATAGGTTTAGTTTTAATCATAATTTTCTCACCATCTGCAACTAAAAAGCAACCTATTCCACAACGACTTAGAAAAGGAAAAAAAATTAAAGCTATCGCCGTAACATTATTATTATTAATTATTTCTGTATTTTTAGATGAACCATACCAACAACTAATGTTGCTTGGTATTACCATCATTGCAATTTTACAAATTCCAATATTTTTCCCTAAGGAGGATTATTAATTATGAATATTTTCGAATCAATTTTAACTATTTTTGCTAAGTTCTTTACTTTCATTGGTACAATCTCAAGTGTAAAACCTTGTACTGGATTTGTTGATGAACCTGAAATTCCTAAAGAATTAACAGATTTATACAAATAAAATAATAGTTACTTAGAAAGTGTGTATAACATGGCGGTTTTATTTTTATTGATTTTATCATTATTACAAGCAATTATTTTATTCTATACTTTGAGCCTTATAAGTGGTATTCATTTTATAAAGAAGGATTATATTTCTATTATTGGAATTATAATCCTTTCTGCTATTTTATTTTTTATAATTGATTCACAAGCAGTACTATTTTTATTCGTTGCTACATTAATATTTATGTATTATAAAAACAAATTTCTTGGTATTGTTACTACAATGATTTGTTTTTTTATTTTATATATGGCCAACTTTACAAGTTTGTGGTTAAGTAGTTTGATTGTAGATGTAATAGTTATCAAATATAATTTTTCAATATTTTATGCAATTACTTTCACTATGTTTTCATTAATTTACGCATACATAGCTAGGTTTTTTATAAAACGACTCTCTTTTTCAGATTTATCTTTGAATAAATTATATTTAATATTAGTTAGTTTATTTCTACTTATTATCTTAGGGTTGATATATTTTTACTTACCAAATCAAAATGTTTCATTTGGTGATGCTAAATTTATTTCAATCATGTATGCTGTGGTTATCATTACTACGGCAATTTTAATCATTACTATTTCCTTCAGCATTATACGTCAAATCCAATATAAACGTAATATTAAAGAAATAGAAAATTATTATAAATATACGTTACAAATTGAAAAGATTAATAATGAGATGCGTAAGTTTCGGCATGATTATGTTAATATCCTTTCAACATTATCTGATTATATTCGAGAAAATGATATGGAAGGTTTACGCAAATATTTCAATGAAGAAATCATACCTATGCAAGATAATATGCAAATGAAAACACTTAAAATTAATGGTATTGAAAATTTAAAAGTCCGTGAAATTAAAGGTTTAATCACAACTAAAATATTACAAGCTCAAGAAAAAAATATAAGATTAAGTATTGAAGTTCCAGAGCCAATTGAAAAAATTGATATGCCTATTATCAATTTGAGTAGAATTATTGGTATTTTATTAGACAATGCTATAGAAGCTTCAGAAAAAATAGAGGATGATCCTCTAATTCGCATTGCTTTTATCAAAAATGAAGACGATTCAGTTATGTTTATCATCATGAACAAATGTAAGCCTGATATGCCTAGAGTACATACCTTGTTCCAAGAAAATTACTCAACAAAAGGAAAAAATCGTGGTTTAGGATTATCTAACTTAAAAGAAATAACCGATGCAACTTCCAATGTTTTATTAGATACAACTATAGACAATAACTACTTTATTCAAAAAGTAGAAATACTAAATTCTAATTCATAAGGATGTGTAAATATGAAAATATTCATTTGTGAAGATGATGTAAGACAACGTGAAAATATAGTTTCTATTATCAATAATTACATCATGATAGAAGAAAAACCAATGGAAATTGAAGTAGCTACGTCAGATCCTTATGAGGTATTGGAACGTGCAAAGGAACTTAAAGATATTGGTTGTTATTTTCTTGATATACAATTAGAGGCCGATATTAACGGTATTAAATTAGCAAGTGAGATTAGAAAATATGATCCTGTGAGCAATATCATATTTGTCACAAGTCATAGTGAGCTCACTTATTTAACCTTTGTATATAAAGTTGCTGCTATGGATTTCATCTTCAAAGATGATCCTGACGAATTAAAATCCAGAGTGATCGATTGCCTCGAAACTTCAGAAACTCGATTGAAATTACTTTCAAAAGAAAGCACGGTTGAAACAATCGAACTTAAACGCGGCAGCAATTCTATTTATGTACAATACGATGATGTCATGTTCTTTGAATCATCTTCGAATTCGCATCGTTTGATTGCTCATTTGGACAATAGGCAAATTGAATTTTATGGTAATTTAAAAGAAATTGATAATTTAGACGAGCGTTTTTTCAGATGTCATAATAGTTTTGTTGTCAATAGACACAATATTGAATCCATTGATTCTAAGTCACGTATTGTTTATTTCAAAAATAATGAACACTGCTATGCTTCTGTACGTAATGTTAAAAAAATTTAATACATAAACTAAAAGGCTGAGACTACAAAAATGTCTCAGCCTTTTAACATCACTCTTCAATTTATTGTGTGAAACTCATATATGCGTTTAGCTTAAATCAACCTTCAACACCCATTCAACCTTAATCACCTTAACTTGAGAGAATTATTGCAGTCCTTCCCTTTCTTTTTAATAATCAAGTAACACTTGAACTTCATCTAAAGTAGGTATACTCTCAATAGCGCCATATTTTGTAGTAACTTTTGCAGCAACGATGTTACTAAATTGAAGCATAGTTCCACCTTCTCGTTTTAATGCTTCTATCGGATTGATAATATCAGATGCTGCTAATCTATTAATTAATGCACCTACAAAAGCATCACCGGCACCAGTCGTATCTATTGCTTTCACTTTATAACCACCATGACTAAGCACGGTACCATCTTTGAAATGAATTTCAGCACCTTCTTTACCCTTAGTGTATATAACAGCTTCTACACTACCTTGGAATAACCAAGCGATTGCTTCTTTTTCATCTTTTTTTCCAGTGACGAATGACAATTCTTCGTCTGAAATTTTAAGTATATGTGCTGATGGCAAGAATTCACGAATTGCATTTTTACAATCCGCTTCACTTGGCCATAATGGCAACCGTACGTTAGGATCAAATATAATCGTACCATTTGCTGATTTCACTTTATTTATTAACGATTTATGCGCTTGTTTCATTGGACTATCTACGAGATCAACAGAACAAAAATGTAACATATCATTTTCTGTTACAGTTATTGCATCTATATTGCTAGGTTGATATAACATATCTGCTGATGGTTTACGATAAAATGAAAAATCTCGTTCTCCTTCTTTGGTTAAACTTACAAATGCTAAAGCTGTGTTCGCTTCATCTGTTCGTCGGATATAGTTTGTAGACACACCAATATTACTTATTGTTTCTACAATTAAATCACCAAAAGCATCGTTTCCTAACTGAGTGATCATAGCTGCTTGACCACCTAATTTTGTGGTTGTACAAGCAACGTTACAAGGTGCGCCGCCTACTTGTCTTGTAAACCCTTCTACGTCTTTTAATTTTGAATCTTTTTGATTAGGAATAAAATCGATAAGTGCTTCGCCGATTGCAAGTAAACGTTTCATTTATTGTCCACCCTTTATATCATATTTTGTGAAATTGAGAAAGGCTTGCCCAGATTCAGTAGAAGCTTTAAATCCTATCGCATCATCATCTGTAAAAATTCTTGAAGTCATTACACGCTCACCATCATTACAAAATAATTCAATGCTAGATGTATCAACGAACATTTGTAATTGTGATAAAGGTGTATCCAAATAAGTGCTACGTGTTTTACCTTCTACTGGTTCTGGTAATGCGCCACTTTCACTACGATCTAATGTAATTTTTTTGTTTTTTGTATTATAAGCGATACGTAAAGATTGTGATTTTGAGGCTCTTATTTCAAAATATATTTCAGTAGCTTCGTTTTCCAAGATATCAATAATCAATTCAAATTGTTTACCTTCATATGGTTTTAAGAATCGCGTAAATTTATTAGCGTAACCTAGTGCTGTTTCTTTATTCGTTCTTAATTGTTGAAGTGCTTTAATAGGACGTTGTTTTAAATTGCCTTGTTCAATTGTCAAAATACGCGGAATTGTTAAACAATGCGCCCAACCATCTGAATCTGTAGGATAGGTCACTTCTGGTAAGCCCATCCAACCAATGAGTATTCTGTCGCCAAATTCATCTGTAAAAGTTTGAGGCGCATAAAAATCAAAACCATAATCTAATTCATGAAAATCACCATGATCCATAACAAGGTGATCTATGTCGTATTGCCCCATAATATAACCAGATTGGTAAATATTCCTGAATTTTTCACCCTCCGGTTCAATACCTTGTGGACAAAATAACAGTAAATCGAAGCCATCTAAATTAAAATAATCTGGGCATTCCCACATAAAACCAAACGCCTCAAGCTTTGTTTTTATTTCTCCTTGAAATGTCCAGTTCACAATGTCTGTTGATTGGTATTGAAGTATTCTTCCATATCCTTCTTCATTTTGTGCAGCAATGACTGCATAGTAAATTCCATCTTTAACAAACACTTTAGGATCTCTAAAATGTTGTGTATATCCTGACGGCGGTGCTGCTATTACTGCTTTTGGAAATTTTTGAACCTCGCCATTATCGAGTACTTTAGCTATATGTTGTGTCGACTTTCTATTCCAATTTTCATCTCTATGATTTCCTGTATACATATAATACAAGTTATTGTGATATGTAAATGCGCTGCCGCTATAAACACCATGACTATCATCTTTTGTATCCGGTTTTAGTGAAATCCCTTGATCTTCAAAATTTATTAAATCTTTACTTTTATATGTATACCAATATTTCAAACCATGGACTGCTCCTAAAGGAAACCACTGGTGTGAGATGTAGTATTCTCCTTTATAATAAATTAGACCGTTAGGATCATTTAAGAGTCCTGTTTTCGGCTGAATATGAAATAATTGTCTATATTTAGATTGATTCACAAGCTCAGTTAATTCATCCATTACTTCTTGATCAATATCTTCGTAACGCTGATAACGTTCATCTCTTGTCCATTCACTCACTTTATTTCCTCCTATTATTAACTACTACTTTCCGGATATTGTCCATCTCAATTCAACTCAGCATAACATTTATGCATCATTTGTTTTTATTTCATTCCTATTTAATTAGATTTGTCTTTTTATCGATTCAAAGCGCTATGGCTTCTCTTCTTCAATATCATTACACCTTGTATGATGTTTAATCAATATATGATTCCTATGTCTAAGACCACATCAGATCAACAATGCTTAACATAAGTTCTGTTTCATCAACATTCATCCCTATAAATAGTTTCTAACTTAATATTAATATTAGTATAGCTTTATTAAATGCCTTAATTTAACTTTTCGCACATTATTTTGACATCATAAATATTCATATAGACTGTAATTGAAATGATATTCTATCATCTGACAGACAATTCGCTTTGATATGTAAATCATTTTTACTATCTCTTCCAATCAATCTACTTGGCACTGTAAACATCCTCTATTTTATCATATTGTAATCCCTTTAAATACTATTAAAAATCAAAGTCAACTTGCTTTATAAACACTTTTAACAATTGACAACTTTATGAATAACACTTTCAAAAAATCATCAATATACTTTGTTAGTTTTAAGAAAATTTATAAATAGTTCAACTCGGACTAACCTCGTTTAACCTTACAACGCGTGTAACTAAATGAGAAATTTTTATAGAACTAAATAAAGTCCGAAACATAAAATATGTCTCGGACTTTTTTTCTGTAGTCAGCCTTTAACGAAGTGAAATCACTTCATATAGCATTGTGTTTTATCTTATTCAGATATCCAAATTTAGTTTTATATCACTAAGCTTTCTGAACAGTGATTGTCCAAGAAGCATCATCAAGTTGTTCATAATTAGTAACTGGGTAACCTTCTTCAGCTGCCCAATTTGGAATTGCTTCAGTTGCTTGGGTACAATCAAAATCAATTTTTAATTCGTCCCCGTTCTCTAAAGTAGTCATTTTCTTCTGTGCTTCAATCAAAGGAAAAGGACAAACCATACCTACTGTACCTAATTCATATACCATAATGAAATCCTCCTAAAAAATAAAATTTACGTCGTCTGTGTTTGTGTAGAAACTTTTTGCGTTGTAGATTTTTGAGCTTTTTTCATTGGTTTGATAAATATGAAGTAACTCATAAACCAAGCACCTAATATCATTGATGCAAGCGCGATCCAACCTTTCCAAGACATTGTAGCTGTTTCAACTAAACCATTTCCGATAGAGCAACCGCCTGCTACTGATGCACCAAATCCCATACATACGCCACCAATAACACTATTGCGGATTGTTTTTTTATCTGGTAATCTCCACTTAAATTCTCTAGCACCTTTTGCTGCAATATAAGAACCAGCAAAGATACCTAAAACAAGAAAGACACCCCAATCTAATAGTTGAACATCACCAGTTACAAAGAATTGAACAATGTTTGCAGATGGTGTTGTAATGCCTAA
This sequence comes from Staphylococcus cohnii species complex 1663, assembly GCF_041008415.1. Taxonomy (NCBI): domain Bacteria; kingdom Bacillati; phylum Bacillota; class Bacilli; order Caryophanales; family Staphylococcaceae; genus Staphylococcus; species Staphylococcus cohnii species complex 1663. Next base: position 21,036 of record NZ_JBFDVL010000007.1, on the reverse strand, counting down.
ACCGTACATTCTACCAGTAGATTCACTCACTGGCCAAGCCAATAATGCAATGAGTCCAACTGCAATAGCTGCAACAAATGGATGGTATTTTTTTTCAAATAAATAATATCGAATTCCTGTAAATTTTTGTTTTAACTTTGGTACGGCAATTTTGGGTTTTGGTTTGCGTAGTGTTTTTACAACAAATATGAGCGTTATCATTGTTAATAAAGTGACCCAAATCCATGTCGGAATACCTGTAGTTTGAGCCATACTTGTATTTACATTAGTAGGTTTATTGATACCGTCCATTAAAGGTAATAATAAACCAAATTTAGTAGCAGCTGATGTAAATGCATATGCAATAAGTGCTATCCAACTACCAATTAATCCTTCTCCTGCTCTATACCATGTGCCAGTTGCACAACCACCTGCTAATATAATGCCAATACCAAAAATAAATGAGCCAATAACCGTACCTATGATTGGATATGTGGACTCTGGTATTTGCACTAACCCTGTTGAAGTTAAAACGAGTAGTCCGATACTTTGAACGGATATTGCTATTAATAAGGCATAAAACATTTTATTACTTTTTTGGATATACATATCCCTAAATCCACCAGCAAGACAAAACCGTGTACGTTGCATGACAAACCCCAAAAGTCCGCCTACGATTAAGCCACTGATTACTAACCACGTCATAACATTACCTCTTTTCCGATGAAATCAATATGAATTATCATATTAGATTTACAGTGAAATTTCAACCTTTCTGTTTTAAGTCTTATGAAAAGATGTGCTATGAAAACTTGCTAGTAAAAAAACTTTGCATAGACAACTAAACATCAAAAATGTTTGCATCTATACAAAGTTAATATTAAAAATTATTATTTATTACTGTAATTTTTCATAAAGAAAAGTAAAGATTGTAGTTCAATCCCTAAATCAATATGATGAACTTGAACATCTGATGGCGTATAAACACGTGTTGGTGTAAAATTTAAAATCCCTTTAATGCCAGCTCCAACTAATGTATCTGCAACTTGTTGTGCTGCATTTTCAGGCGTTGTTAATATCACGACATCAATTTGCTCTTGCTTTAAGACATCGGTGATTTTCGAAAATGGGCTTACAACCACATTGCCTATTTGTGTTCCTATCACATCATCTCGTATATCGAACGCCTCTGTAATAGTCATTTCATCATGAATAGAAAAATTATATGTTAGTAATGCTTTACCTAGGTTCCCTACACCTACGATGGCTATTTTAATTTCATCATTTTCACTTATTTCATTTTTAAAAAAATGTAACAAGCTATCAATATTATAACCATACCCTTTTTTGCCTAATTCACCAAAATAAGAAAAATCACGACGAATTGTTGCAGAATCAATGTTCAAACCTTCACTAATTGTTTTAGAATTAACTCTGTCTATCCCTTTAGATTTCAAAGTATTGACGAATCTATAATATAACGGTAACCGTTTTAACGTGGCACGAGGAATCTTTTCGCTTTGGTTAGCCAAGATCTTGTCCTCCTATACTATAATGTCTAATTAATCTTATAATTACTACAACATTATACATTAATACATTATAAAAATAAACACTGGTAGTTTTAACAACACGCAGAATACGGTAGAATGATAATGAATAGAGAGGTGCAAAATCGGATGATATTATTACAATTAAATGACATTACTAAATCATTCGACGGAGAAGATATTTTTAACAATGTAGATTTTGAAGTGAAAACTGGTGAACGCATTGGTATCGTAGGACGTAACGGTGCTGGTAAATCTACATTAATGAAAATTATTGCTGGCGTCGAAGGTTATGATAGTGGACATGTTTCAAAAAGTAAAAATTTAAAACTTGGTTATTTAACACAACAAATGACACTCAACACAAACCAAACTGTGATTGAAGAAATGTCTAAACCTTTTGAAAATATGAAAAAGCTAGAAGCTGAAATGAAAAAAGAAACAGATTGGTTAGCACAACATGCAAATGCATATGATACAGACGAATATAAAAGTCATATCGATCGTTATGAATATTTATCCAATGAATTCGAACAACAGGATGGATATCAATATGAAAGTAAAATAAAAACCGTGCTCCATGGACTGAATTTTACTGAAGCGGATTTCAATCGCCCTATTAATGATTTTAGTGGTGGTCAAAAAACTAGGCTTTCATTAGCCCAAATGTTATTAAGTGAACCTGATTTATTATTACTTGATGAACCTACTAACCATTTGGATATGGAAACAACACAATGGTTAGAAAGTTATTTAAACTATTTTAAAGGTGCTATTGTTATCATTAGCCATGACAGATATTTTTTAGATAAAATAGTCAATCAAATCTATGATGTAGCCCTTGGCGATGTGCAACATTATATAGGTAATTATAAACAATTTATTGAAAAAAGAGATAAGTATTATGAAAAACGCATGCAAGAATATGAACGTCAACAAGATGAGATTAAACGCTTAGAAACTTTTGTTGAGAAAAATATAGCAAGGGCTTCAACTACTGGTATGGCAAAAAGCCGTAGAAAAATGCTTGAAAAAATGGAAAGAATCAATAAACCAATGGTTGATGCCAAAAGTGCTAATATCCAATTTGACTTTGATAGAAATACAGGAAATGATGTTTTCCATATCAAAGATTTAGATATTGGATATGAGCAGCCAGTTACCAAAGGTATCAATATTGAAGTGACTAAAGGAGACCATATCGCCATTATTGGGCCTAACGGTATCGGAAAATCAACTTTAATCAAAACAATTGCAGGTATTCAACCGAAATTGAACGGAGAAATCACTACTGGTGCAAATTTAAAAATCGGTTACTATGACCAAAAACAAGCTGAATTCAAATCTAGTAAAACAATACTAGATTATCTGTGGGACCAATACCCTTCAATGAATGAAAAAGATATTCGCGCAGTACTCGGCCGATTTTTATTTGTACAAGAAGATGTTAAAAAAATCATTAATGACCTTTCTGGCGGTGAAAAAGCTAGATTGCAATTAGCTTTATTAATGCTTGAGCGTAACAATGTACTTATCTTAGATGAACCTACAAATCATCTCGATATAGATTCAAAAGAAATGTTAGAGCAAGCATTGGATCATTTTGAAGGTACGATTTTATTTGTTTCTCACGATCGTTATTTTATCAATCAACTTGCAAACAAAGTTTATGATTTGGACATTCATGGTGGCACTATGTATTTAGGCAATTATCAATATTTTATTGAGAAGAAAGAAGAAAATGAAGCAATTCAAGCTAAAAAGGAAAATGAAACTTCACATCAAACAAAACCAATAGAATCACAAAATGATCATTATACCGATCAAAAACTTCAAAAACGTGAACAACGCCAAATTGAAAGACAAATTGATGAATGCGAAACTAAAATAGATAACTTTGAAACTAAAATCAATGAAATCAATGAAATGCTAACTCTACCAGATATATACAGTGATCCAGAGGAAGCAAAGCGTTTAGCTAACGAGAAAGAAAATAACGAACAAGCATTAGAACAAGTTATGTCAGAATGGGCAGAATTACAAGAAAAGTTAATTTAAAGCATATTTGAACTAAAAGTACGAAAATGAAAAATTCATTTTTCGTACTTTTTTATTAACTTTTTACACATTAACTATTCACAACTTTAACCCTATCATCAAAGCTATCCACAGAGTTATCCTAGTTATACACAGGTAAAATGTTACTTTTTCGCCAATGAATATTCAGAAAACAATGTATGTCCACACATTTGCCCACGACTTATCAACAAGTTATACACTAATTGTTGATAAGTACGCACGTTCTCTATTGACATCTATAAATATTTAACTTAAATAGCGATTTGTATATCAATTTATTTCATGACATAATAAAGCATATTAATCTAGTATGAGGTGAAACTTATGTTTCCTATTCTTTGGTTCCTAATCGCTTTAATAATTGGAACAACTCTTTTATTTATTATCACAACAATCATTGCCAATAAAAAGTTAATACATGATATCAAACCTTTATGGTCCTTAAGAAAGCCTTTAGAATCTTTTGTACGACCAAATCACAGGTATAGTTATCAATTCGATACATATAAACACCAGTTTGATGAAACAAATCTGATAGATGATAAAACTTACGCAGACTTGAATTTAAAAGCCCTTTTCGACAGCATGAACTTTAATTTCACTGCTATTGGTGAGATGCGTTTATATGCAACTTTAAGGAAAATGTTTACCATTCATAATCAGATGTTAATTCAAAAATTTAAAAATGACGAACTTTTTCGACTAAAGATATCGACCCACCTTGCTAAAATCGGTAAAGCAATTTATCCAACGTTCCCTGATCAACTAACCACAGTGAAACGCAATCATCTGTATATGTTGACTACATATTTACCGTTAGTCTTTTTACTGTTTGCATTTTTAAAACCTGAAATCGGTATTCTTTTAACTATACTTGTTGCTATATTTAATATGATTTTAAGTGGCGTACTCAAAAGGACATTTGATCAAGACTTAAATTCATTATTTTATACATCAAATGTTATTAAAAAGGCTTATGCAATTCACAAAATAGATGGTGCCCCTACCATTGATGTTGACTTTAGTCATTTTAAAGTTGCTCGTAGGCTAAGTGGTCTATTGGGAAGAGTAAATACAGCAGAAGATTCTATGGTATTTGCATTCTTATTAAAAGCAATATTTATGTTGGACTACCATATCTTCCATCTAATACAACATAGCTTTAAAAAATATGAAGCTGAAGTTATGGCGTGTTATGAATATATAGGAAGTATAGACAATCACTATGCAATAGCATTGTGGAGAGAAACATTAACACAATATGCATTGCCTCAAGCAAGTAATGAGGATTCAGTAGAATTTGAAGCACTTACTCATCCACTGCTTGTCGATGCTATTTCTAATGATTTAGTAATTAATAGTCATATATTATTAACTGGTTCGAACGCGTCAGGTAAGTCAACATTTATGAAAGCAATCGCCTTAAATCTTTTACTCGCTCAAACGATAAATACAGTTACTGCAAAGTACTTTAAATATAAACCTGGCTTAATTTTCACCTCCATGGTGAACCAAGATGATATCTTGTCTGGCGATAGTTATTTTATGACAGAAATCAAATCTATTAAACGATTGTTTGATTTAAAAACAGAGGATAAAATTTATTGCTTCATTGATGAAATATTTAAAGGGACTAATACAACAGAACGAATTGCCGCTTCTGAATCCGTGTTAAATTATTTAGGCAATAGCCAAAATTACGAAATCATAGCTGCGACCCATGATATTGAATTAGCTACATTATTAGAATATCAGTACAAAAACTTTCACTTTAACGAAACCATTTATGAAAATGAGATTGCTTTTGATTTTAAAATTAAACCTGGCAAAGCAGATACAAGAAATGCAATTGAATTATTAAGAATCTTAAAATTTCCTAATCAAGTATATACACGTGCTAAAACATCCTCCAATCAATTCCTTTAAGTCTTAGACCGAATCATTTAACTATAAATGCGCTAATAAATACAGAAAAGGAACAATGAAGTTTGTATTTGCTTCATTGTTCCTTTATTTGTTTTAACTATTTTATTCAGCATTAATCATCCAAGTAATACCGAAAGGATCATTAAACATGCCATATAATTCTGACCACTCCGTTTTACCTAACGGCATTGCCTCTTCACAACCAGCTGCTATTGCATTGTTAAAGAAATCAATGGCTAGTTGTTTATCCGCTTCATTACTGTGATCAAATGTAAATGTTACAATTGCACCACTATTATCGATTTTTTTATTTTTCCATGTGTCACTACAATAAAATGTTTCACCTAAAACTTTAAATGAAGCATTCATTGTAAAGTTTTTGTCTACTTGGAATTCTTCTGGCATATCTTTAAACATTTCATGGTCACCACCAATACGTTGAATATCTGTGGCACCTAAATTTTTTTCATAAAAGTCTAATGCTGCTAAACTATTTTCAAAATTAAAATACTGAACTGATTTCATTTATAAGCCGCCTCCTGATAATGTAATTCTAAATTTACATTATTCTATATAGTATGACTACACATTAAAATATATACCCCTTTTTTAATATTTAAACATTTGAACTTAATAATATTTATAATGTACATATTTTTTTATTTAACGAAATACATAGCATTAAACTTTTAAAAAAGAAGTAGAAACATCAAACATTGATTTAATATTCCTACTTCCTAATTTCATATATAATTAATCTAAGCTGTATCCATTTTTATAGAGATAATATCATATTAAGTTAATATTACACTAAATGAAGTGATTACATTTTTAAATGTTCATCCTATCAAGTTTATTTGTTTATTGAAAATTGCTCTATATCCATATCATTAAATCCATTTAATGACATGTCACCAACACATCCAGCTTGATATAAATAATGTGCTGCAGCACCAATCATAGCAGCATTATCTGTACAAAGTTTTGGGCTCGGTATTCGCAAATTAATCTCATGTTGCTTACAGGATTTATCAAGCGCTGCTCTTAAACCTTTATTACTGGCGACACCACCCGCAATAATTAACTGTTTCACATCATATGCCTCACAAGCTGACACTGCTTTGCCAACTAAAACTTCGACAACACTATTTTGAAAACTCGTTGCTACATCTTCAGGTTTTATTTCAGCTCCTTTTTGTCGTAAATTATGCAATTTATTTATGACTGCACTTTTTAATCCACTAAAACTAAAATCGTAACTATTAGCCTCTAACCAAACTCTCGGGAAATTATAGCTATCTTGACCTTTTGCAGCTAATCGATCAACTTGTGGCCCACCTGGATAGCCTAAACCAATCGTTCTCGCCACTTTATCATAGGCTTCGCCAACAGCATCATCTCTAGTTTCTCCTATGACTTCAAAATTCAAATGATCTTTCATGTATACTAGTTCAGTATGCCCACCTGACACGATTAATGCTATTAAAGGAAATTGTAATGGTTGTTCTAAATGATTCGCATAAATATGTCCTGCAATATGATGTACAGGTATCAATGGTTTATCGTAAGCAAAAGCTAACGCCTTAGCTGCATTAATGCCTACTAACAATGCACCTATGAGTCCAGGACCCTGAGTTACCGCTACTGCATCTATATCTTCCATGGATACATTTGCTTCATATAATGCTTGATCAATTGTCGTTGTAATACCTTCCACGTGGTGCCGGCTAGCGACCTCAGGTACCACACCTCCAAATCGCTTATGACTTTCAATTTGACTCAATACAATATTACTTAAAATTTCTGTGCCTTGCTTAATAATGCTTACACTTGTTTCGTCACAACTTGACTCAACTGCTAAAATCAATGTTTGATTACTCATTTAAATTCACCCACATCACTATTGCATCCTCACCTTCACCATAATAGTTCTTACGTTTGCCTCCAAATTGGAATCCTAAATTTGTATACACATGTTGTGCCACCACATTATCTATCCGAACCTCTAAACTCATAATTTCACATTTGGTTTGTACATAATTCATCGCATATTTTAATAATAATTGTCCTAATCCATAGCCTCTATATAATTCATCTATCGCAACTGTTGTAATCTGCGCTTGGTCTATCACTATCCAAATGCCAATATAACCAATAATCACACCATTAAACTCAATTATAAAATAATGTGCAAACTCATTCTGTTCTATTTCATGATAAAAAGCATCGATTGTCCAACTACTGTCGTTAAAACTATTTCTTTCAATATCAAATACTTGAGGTACATCCTTCAAAGTCATCAAGCGTATATTTAGTTCTTTTTCTGTTGGTTTAACCAATTTCTTTCGGCCTCTGACAATTTAATATAATTGGGTTTAAATTGATGTATATCTTCAGTAGTTTCAACTAAATGCTTCATATATTTTGCTTTTGGTATATTAGGTATGCAATCACTATCTAATAAATCTTTTACTTTTTCAGTGTCTATGCCAACAAATACATATGGTTTTCCCATTCTATGTAATAAGTTGAGAAGTTCTTGTATTGGTAAATATTGATCTTCTTCTACTTGGAGCAATTGGTTTCCATTATATCGATAAACTCCAGTGTATACTGCTTCTCTACGTGCATCAAATATCGGCACCAAAAGTCGTTCATCGTCTTGAACAGTTGCAGCTAACGCTTTTAGCGAAGAAACACCATATAGTTCAGCATTCAATGCATAGGCCAAAGTTTTAGCAACCGTTACGCCAATTCTAAGTCCAGTATAAGAGCCAGGTCCTTGCGCGACAATAATCGCATTTATTTCTTCTTTTGCAATTCCACTCTCATGAAACAACTGTTGAATCGCCGGCATTAACTGAGTAGAATGATTTTGCTTCACGTTAGTATTGATTTCACCTAGTACTACATTATTTTGCATAACTGCAACAGACAACGGTTGATTAGATGTATCAATCAACAGATAAATCATGTTCAACGGCCTCCTTTAACGTTTTGTAATGTTGACCTACTGCTTTCATTTCTATATTTCTTGTCGTTTCATTTATGGTTTTAATATCTATAGTTAGGTGATTATTTGGTAAAAATGATTCGATAAATTCACTCCACTCAATCAATGTGACAGCTTGATCTTCAAAATATTCATCAAATCCCAAATCTTCTTCACTATCTTCTAATCTATAGCAATCCATATGATGTAACTTAAATGCGTTTCCTTGATAAGATTTAATGATGTTAAACGTTGGAGAATTTATATTGCGTTTTACGCCCATAGCTTTACCAATAAATTGCGTTAATGTTGTCTTACCAGCACCTAAATCACCATTTAATAAAATAATATCCCCTGCAGATAAATGTTTCGCTAACAATTTTGCAAAATGTTCCATACTTTCTAAATCATTTATTTTAATCATATGTCTCTCCTTTTTAACGACACTTCCAAATCAATTGGATTAGTGTCGCATATGCTTGTGCATCGCTCAAGTATTTCTATTTACTTCCAAATCAATAATGATGGATAAAAAATGTTTTAAATTCACTAACATTAAAAGTGACTACTTTCTTATTGATTTTTATCAGCACTAAATGATCATCTATTACTTTAATACTTTATTATCATTAAATTAACTACTATAGTTTAACAAATTTTTTCTTATTTTACTTCAAACTAAAACAAGTTCCAACATTTTGAAATTATTTGAATTGATAGAAAATTTAAAAAAATCATTGACAGCACAAGTTCAATATAGTAAATTTAATTTATCGAATTTTTAGACAATTCAATTTAACACATTAACAGATAAACCATTCTAACGGAAAGGAGCATAATAAGATGACCAAATATACAATGCAATACCAACCAACAACTTCAAATATTTTAGTCATTTTATTATGCTATTAGGACTGGAACTTTAGTAAAGAATCTACTAAATGTTTAAGTCCTATTTCTAGTTGAATGGGACTTGAAAGCGTCCCAATTATTTATTGGGACGCTTTTTTATTTTCAAATTTATGGGGGAATTAATATGAGAAGCGATATGATCAAAAAAGGAGATCATCAAGCTCCAGCAAGAAGCCTTTTGCATGCAACAGGCGCTTTAGAAAAACCAACAGATATGAATAAGCCTTTCGTAGCTATATGTAATTCATATATCGACATTGTACCAGGACACGTTCACCTAAGAGAATTAGCTGACATTGCTAAAGAAGCAATTCGAGAAGCAGGTGCCATCCCCTTTGAATTTGACACAATCGGTGTAGATGATGGTATTGCAATGGGACATATTGGAATGAGATATTCACTGCCATCTAGAGAAATTATTGCCGATGCTGCAGAAACAGTTATCAATGCACACTGGTTTGATGGTGTCTTTTACATACCGAACTGTGACAAGATTACACCTGGCATGTTACTAGCAGCTGTAAGAACCAATGTTCCAGCTATTTTTTGTTCAGGTGGACCTATGAAAGCAGGTTTATCATCACAAGGTAAAGCATTAACACTTTCTTCAATGTTTGAAGCAGTTGGAGCATTTAAAGATGGTTCAATTTCAAAAGATGAGTTTTTAGATATGGAACAAAATGCTTGCCCTACTTGTGGTTCATGTTCTGGTATGTTTACAGCAAATTCAATGAATTGTTTAATGGAGGTTTTAGGCTTAGCTCTCCCATATAACGGTACAGCCCTAGCAGTAAGTGACCAACGTAGAGAAATGATTAGAGAAGCAGCATTTAAACTTGTTGATAATATCAAAAATGACATTAAACCAAGAGATATTGTTACTAAAGAAGCAATTGATGACGCATTTGCTTTAGACATGGCTATGGGGGGATCTACCAATACAGTACTACACACATTAGCGATTGCAAATGAAGCTGGCATTGATTATGACTTATCAAGAATAAATGAAATTGCGAAAAAAACGCCTTATTTGTCAAAAATAGCACCAAGTTCTTCCTATTCTATGCATGATGTACATGAAGCTGGTGGCGTTCCAGCTATCATTAACGAATTATTTAAAAAAGAAGGTACACTTCATCCAGACAGAATTACAGCCACAGGTAAAACACTTCGTGAAAATAACGAACACAAAGAGATATTAAATAGTGATGTAATCAGACACCTTGATAATCCATACGATAAACAAGGTGGCCTTTCAATCCTTTATGGTAATTTAGCTCCTAAAGGTGCGGTCATCAAAGTCGGTGGTGTTGATCCTTCAATTAAAGTCTTTAAAGGAAAAGCAATTTGTTTTGATTCACATGATGAAGCAGTTGAAGCAATTGACAATCACGTAGTACGTGAAGGTCATGTGGTTGTAATTAGGTATGAAGGCCCTAAAGGTGGACCAGGAATGCCGGAAATGTTGGCCCCTACATCATCTATTGTAGGAAGAGGGTTAGGTAAAGACGTTGCATTAATTACTGATGGTAGATTTTCCGGAGCAACACGAGGTATTGCTGTTGGTCATATTTCACCAGAAGCTGCGGCGGGTGGACCTATCGCTTTAATTGAAAACAACGACGATATCACAATTGATTTAACAAACAGAACATTAAATGTAGAAGTTACAGACGAAGTATTAGAATCTAGAAAGCAAAACTTGAAACCATTTAAAGCAAAAGTGAAAACAGGTTATCTTGCACGCTATACAGCATTAGTAACGAGTGCTAATACTGGTGGTATTATGCAAGTACCTGAAGATCTCATTTAAGGAGTGAGTATGATGTCTAAACAAACTGAAATACTTGAATATGAAAAATCAGAAAATTTAGATTATTTTGAAACAGCAGAAACAATTGAGCCCGAAGTTGAATTAGAAAAAGAAACAATTGATGAAATGAAATCTGGTTCAGAATTATTAGTAGATTCACTTGTAAATGAAGATGTAGATTTTATATTTGGTTACCCTGGTGGTGCTGTACTTCCACTATATGACACATTTTATGATGGGAAAATTAAACACATACTAGCGAGACATGAACAAGGTGCTTCACACGCTGCTGAGGGTTATGCGCGTGTTTCTGGAAAAACTGGTGTCGTTGTCGTTACAAGTGGTCCTGGAGCAACAAATGCAATCACTGGTATTGCTGATGCTTATAGTGATTCACTACCGCTTGTCGTTATCACAGGTCAAGTTGCAACAGCGGGTATAGGGAAAGATGCTTTCCAAGAAGCAGACTTGCTTTCAATGACTACACCGATAACTAAACATAATTATCAGATTAAAAATGTAAATGAAATACCTAAAATAATCCATGAGGCATTTCACGTAGCAAACTCAGGAAGAAAAGGACCAGTCGTTATTGACTTCCCAAAAGATATGGGAATCTTATCTACTAACGCAGAAGTTTCAAACGAATTGAACCTACCTGGTTATTCAGTTCCTAATCAACCAGACAAAACAGAAATTCAAAAATTACGTGATTATTTAAAATCTTCTAAAAAACCTGTGGTTTTATCAGGAGCTGGTGTAAATCACGCTAAGGCTAATGAAGTTTTCACTGAATTTGTTACACGACATCAATTGCCTGTAGTTAGTACTTTATTAGGGTTAGGTGCCATACCATATGAAAATCCCCTATTTTTAGGTATGGGGGGAATGCACGGATCATACGCAAGCAATATGGCATTAACAGATTGTGATTTGCTTATAAACTTTGGCAGTCGTTTTGATGACAGACTTGCAAGTAAACCAGATGAATTTGCACCTAATGCAAAAATTGTTCATATCGACATTGATCCATCAGAAATAAATAAAATAATCAAAGTTGATTTAGGTATTGTTGCAGATTGTAAAGCAACTTTAGAAGCATTACTTGAATTCGACAGCTATTCAATCAACCATGATGACTGGTTAGAAACATGCTTTAACAACAAAGCAGAGCAACCTTTTGCATACAAAGAAGATCCAGATGGTACATTTTCAAAACCACAACGTACTATTGAATATATAGGAGAAATTACTAATGGTGACGCAGTTGTTACAACTGATGTCGGTCAACATCAAATGTGGGTTGCCCAATATTATCCATTTAAAAATCATGGTCAATTAGTTACGAGTGGTGGCTTAGGAACAATGGGCTTTGGCATACCTGCAGCAATAGGTGCAAAATTAGCTGAACCTGATAAAACAGTCGTAGCTTTTGTTGGCGACGGTGGTTTCCAAATGACCAATCAAGAGTTAGCAATACTAGAAGAATACGATTTAGACATAAAAGTTGTAATTATAAATAACGGCACGTTAGGTATGGTTAAACAATGGCAAGATAAATTCTTTAACAAACGTTTCTCTCATTCCGTATTTAATGGACAACCTGATTTCTTAAAATTGGGAGAAGCATACAATGTGAAAGGTTTCCTTATCGAAGATCCAACACATTTAGAAGAACAACTAGACGCTGCTTTTGAACACAAAGGGCCTGCTCTCATTGATGTTCGTATCTCACCTATCGAACCTGTTAATCCAATGGTGCCTAGCGGTAAAGCTAATTATGAGATGGAGGGATTATTATGAGACGCACATTTAGAACAAAAGTTTTAGATAAAGCTGGTACTTTAAATAGATTAACGAGTATCTTTGTTCGCAGGCAATTTAACATTGTCACGTTATCAGTTACTCCAACGAGAGAAGATGGCGTTTCTAATATCACATTTGTAGCAGAAGTCCCAGATTCAGATGTTTTAAGAAACTTAATTAGCCAATTGGAAAAACAAATAAATATTATTGATGTAGAAGACATCACTGATACAAACACTTACAACAGAGAATTAGTGCTTGTGAAATTAGAAACACCAAGTAACCATCAAGATTTACAAAAAGTAATTAAACCATATGATGCGCTAGTCTCTATTTTAAAAAATGAGGATCCTTACACCTATCTTCAAGCCTCAGGTCCACAATATACAATGGATAATTTATTAGATGATCTATCATCATATAACATTGAACAAGTTTCAAGAACTGGTTCAGCCGGTTTAGTTTAAAACACAATTCATCAAACTATATTTAAAACATGGAGGATTTTATTATGACAACAGTTTATTATGACCAATCAGTAACGAAAGATGCATTACAAGGTAAAAAAGTAGCCATCATCGGCTATGGTTCACAAGGACATGCACATGCGCAAAACCTAAAAGATAACGGCTATGACGTGATTATTGGCATCAGACCAGGTCGTTCATTTGACAAAGCAAAAGATGATGGTTTCGAAGTATATCCTGTAAATGAGGCAGCAAAACAAGCTGATGTCATCATGGTATTATTACCAGATGAAATTCAAGGACAAGTATATAATGAAGAAATTGAACCTAATTTAGAGCCAAATAATGCACTTGTTTTCGCACATGGCTTTAATATTCACTTTAATGTTATTCAACCACCTGAAACAGTAGATGTATTTTTAGTAGCACCAAAAGGGCCTGGACATTTAGTTAGACGTACTTTCACAGAAGGTAGCGCCGTACCCGCCCTATTTGCAGTTGAACAAGATGCAAGTGGTGAAGCAACTGATTTAGCACTAAGTTACGCAAAAGGTATTGGTGCAACTCGTGCTGGGGTTTTAGAAACATCATTTAAAGAAGAAACTGAGACAGATTTATTCGGTGAACAAGCAGTACTTTGTGGTGGTACAACAAAACTAATTCAATCTGGTTTTGAAACATTAGTTGAAGCTGGTTATCAACCAGAAATTGCTTACTTTGAAGTTTTACATGAAATGAAATTAATTGTTGATTTAATGTATGAAGGTGGCATGGAAAACATGCGCTATTCAATCTCAAATACAGCTGAATTTGGAGACTATGTATCAGGACCACGCGTAATCACTCCAGATGTTAAAGATAATATGAAAGCAGTACTTAACGATATTCAACAAGGAAACTTCAGCGATCGTTTCATCAAAGATAACGAAAATAATTTTGAAGAATTCCATAAACTACGTGAAGAACAACATGGACATCAAATTGAAGCGGTTGGTAGAGACCTACGTGAGATGATGCCATTTATTAAATCCAAGAGTATTGAAAAATAATTAGTTTTATGGTGATGCCTGAAGAATCAAGAGAAGTCCCCTACTTTAATTTTTAGGAAAATTTTAGATTCTTCGGCTCATTCATCATATTGAACTAAAATCTATTTATTAGGAGATGTTTAAAATGACTAGCCATATTCAAATTTTTGATACGACACTAAGAGACGGAGAACAAACGCCAGGCGTAAACTTTTCCTTCGATGAACGTTTAAAAATTGCTAAACAACTTGAAAAATGGGGTGTTGATATCATCGAAGCTGGTTTCCCTGCTTCAAGTTCAGGTAGCTTTAAATCTGTAGAAGCGATTTCTAAAGCATTAACAACCACTGCTGTTTGTGGCTTAGCACGTTGTGTCAAAAAAGATATTGATGCAGTGTATCAATCAACAAAAGAGGCAGTAAAACCTAGAATACATGTGTTCTTAGCAACTAGCCCTATTCACCGTGACTCAAAACTCATGATGTCCAAAGAAGAAGTGTTAGCATCAATCAAAGAGCATGTTGCTTATGCTACAGAATATTTTGACGTCGTTCAATTTTCACCAGAAGATGCTACAAGAACGGAACTACCTTTCTTAATCGAATGTGTTCAAACTGCAGTTGATGCGGGAGCAAGTGTCATCAATATACCTGATACAGTTGGATTCAGCTACCCTACAGAATATGGCAAAATTTTTAAAACACTCCAAGAAAGCATTAAAACGAATCATGAAGTTATTTATAGTGCACACTGTCACGATGACTTAGGCTTAGCTGTTGCAAATAGTATGTCTGCAATTGAAAATGGTGCAAAACGCATTGAAGGTACTTTAAATGGTATTGGTGAACGTGCAGGTAACACAGCCCTTGAGGAAGTTGCACTTGGCCTATACGTTCGACAAGATCATTATGGTAATCAAACACAAATAAATCTCGAAGAAACTAAAAATACATCTGATTTAATAGCACGATATGCAGGAATTCGAGTCCCAAGAAATAAAGCTATTGTCGGACAAAACGCTTTTAGTCACGAATCAGGTATTCATCAAGATGGTGTTCTTAAAAATCCTGAAACTTATGAGATTATGACACCACAATTAGTAGGCGTCAAAACAACTGAATTACCGCTCGGTAAATTATCTGGTAAACACGCTTTTTCAGAAAAATTAGTTGCATTGGGGTATGATGTGGATGCTGAAGAACAAAAAGAACTATTTAAGCAATTTAAAACAATTGCTGATAAGAAAAAGTCTGTTACTGACAGGGATATACACGCTTTAATTCAAGGAACTGAACATGAACAAAATGCCATCTATAAAGTTGAAGCTCTGCAACTACAATTCGTCTCAAATGGACTACAAAGTGCTGTCGTAGTAATTCAAGATAAAGATGGAAATACGTATCAAGATTCAAGTATTGGTACTGGATCAATTGTTTCTGTATATAATGCAGTAGATCGAATTTTCAATCGCAAAACTGAACTTATAGACTATCGTATTGAATCTGTAACTGAAGGTACTGATGCACAAGCAGAAGTACATGTCCAAATTAAAATTGGAGATCAAATCGTTACTGGTGTAGGTATTGATCATGACATCTTATTAGCATCATGTAAATCATATGTTGAAGCACATGCTAAATACGTTTCTAATTCAGAAGTGAAAGAAGGTATTCACTCATGAGTTATAAGATTGTAGCACTTCCCGGGGATGGGATTGGACCGGAAATTTTAAATGGTTCACTAGAAATTCTTTCACAACTGAGTAATATCTATAATTTCGACTATGAAATAGAAACGCATGATTTCGGCGGTATTGCTATAGATAATCATGGTACGCCACTACCTGATACGACACTAAGTGCTTGTAAACAAGCAGACGCAATTCTATTGGGTGCTGTCGGTGGCCCAAGATGGACAGACCCTAATAATAGACCTGAACAAGGTCTGCTTGGTATTCGAAAAGCTTTAGGTCTATTTGCTAATATTCGCCCCACTACAGTAACGAGTGGTACCAGTCACTTATCACCTATTAAAAAAGAGCGTGTAGCTGGTACAGATTTTATTTTAGTGAGAGAGTTAACAGGTGGTATTTACTTTGGTGAACCAAAACATTGGAATGAGGATAAAGCTTTAGATTCCTTAACTTATACACGTACAGAAATAGAACGAATTGCAAGAGTTGCTTTTGATTTAGCTCAAAACCGTCGCAAAAAATTAACTTCTGTAGATAAGGAAAATGTACTTTCTTCCAGTAAATTATGGAGAAATGTAATAAATGATGTATCTAAAGACTATCCAGATGTTGAAGTTAATCATTTACTTGTAGATGCTTGTGCAATGCATATCATTACAAATCCTTCTCAATTTGACGTCATTGTAACAGAAAATTTATTTGGAGATATATTAAGTGATGAGGCATCTGTAATTCCTGGCTCGCTTGGTCTTTCACCATCAGCTAGTTTTAGTGAAAAAGGACCAAGACTTTATGAACCCATTCATGGTTCTGCACCTGATATTGCAAATAAAGATATAGCAAATCCATTCGGTATGCTTTTATCAGTGGTTATGTGTTTAAGAGAAAGTCTTAATGCACCAGAGGCTGCTCATAGATTAGAATCAGTTATTTATCAACTTATCGAAGATGAAAAAACAACTCAAGATCTCAATGGTAAGTATAAAACAACTGATATTTTTAAATTCATTAAACAAAATCTTTAAAAAGGAGGAGATGTCATATGGGTAAAACACTATTTGACAAAGTTTGGAATAAGCATGTCTTAACCGGTAAAGAAGGTGACCCACAATTATTATATATAGACCTACATCTTATACACGAAGTCACATCTCCTCAAGCTTTTGAAGGACTTAGACTACAAAATAGAAAGCTGCGCAGACCAGATTTAACCTATGCGACGTTGGACCATAACGTTCCTACAGTTGATATTTTTAATATTAAAGATGAAATTGCTAATAAACAAATAACAACGCTTCAAAAAAATGCCAAAGAATTTGATGTGCATATTTTTGATATGGGTTCTGACGAACAAGGTATCGTGCATATGGTTGGTCCTGAAACTGGACTGACACAACCTGGAAAAACAATCGTATGCGGAGACTCTCATACAGCTACACATGGTGCTTTTGGTGCTATTGCATTTGGTATTGGAACTAGTGAAGTCGAACATGTTTTTGCAACACAAACACTATGGCAAACAAAGCCAAAAAATTTAAAAATTGATGTTACTGGTAAACTACCTACAGGCGTATATGCAAAAGATATTATTTTACATCTTATTAACCAATATGGTGTTGATTTTGGAACTGGATATGCACTTGAGTTTTCAGGTGAAACTATTCGTAGTCTATCAATGGAAGCAAGAATGACGATTTGTAATATGGCGATCGAAGCTGGTGCAAAGTATGGGATGATGGCGCCTGATGAAACTACATTTGAATATGTAAAAGGAAGACCTTATGCAACAAACTTTGTATATGATGTAGATGAATGGCGTGAACTTTACACTGATGATGATGCAAATTTTGATAAAATCATACAACTTGATGTTTCTGATTTAGAACCACAAGTTACTTGGGGTACTAGCCCTGAAATGGGTGTTAGCTTTAATACACCATTTCCTGAAATTAATGATGTTAATGATGAACGGGCCTATAACTATATGGGACTAAAACCTGGCCAAAAAGCAGAAGATATTGATTTAGGTTATGTATTTTTAGGTTCTTGTACGAATGCTCGACTATCTGATCTAATAGAAGCAAGCCATATTGTAAAAGGAAATCAAGTGCATCCTAATATTACAGCAATCGTCGTTCCTGGTTCTAGAACTGTAAAGATAGAAGCAGAAAAATTAGGTCTTGATAAAGTGTTTAAAAATGCTGGATTTGAATGGAGAGAACCTGGTTGTTCAATGTGTCTTGGTATGAACCCTGACCAAGTACCTGCTGGTGTGCATTGTGCATCAACAAGTAATCGTAACTTTGAAGGACGCCAAGGCAAAGGGGCTCGAACACACTTAGTCTCCCCTGCTATGGCAGCTGCTGCAGCCATTAACGGGAAGTTTGTAGACGTAAGAAAGGTGGTTGTATAATATGGAAATCCAACCTATCACAACCTATACTGGTAAAGTTGTTCCATTATTTCATGATAATATTGATACTGACCAAATCATACCAAAAGTACATTTAAAACGAATTTCTAAATCTGGTTTTGGACCTTTTGCTTTTGATGAATGGCGCTACTTAGAGGATGGATCCGACAATCCAGATTTCAATCCAAATAAGCCAGAATACCAAGATGCCACGATTTTAGTAACTGGGGATAATTTTGGTTGTGGTTCGAGCCGTGAACATGCAGCTTGGGCAATTAAGGATTATGGTTTTGATATTATTATTGCTGGTAGTTATAGTGATATCTTTTATATGAACTGTACTAAAAATGCGATGTTACCTATCGTATTAAATGAAGAAGAACGTCAATACATTGCCAAAGCAGGTAAAGTCACTGTTGATTTACCTAATCAAACTGTGACTGCGAATGATAAAACATTTCACTTTGTTATTGATGAAACGTGGAAAAATAAACTTGTTAATGGACTTGATGATATTGCTGTAACACTACAATTCGAAAATGAAATTCAAGCATATGAAACGTCAAAAGCTTTTTAACGAAACTTAAATAAAGGTGTGAAATTTATGGCTGTCAAAACAACTGTTTCTTCAAAAGATATAGATGAAGCTTTCTTACAATTGAAAGATGTTGTTAAAGAAACTCCTTTGCAAAAGGATCATTACTTATCGCTTAAATACGATTGTGATGTCTATTTAAAAAGAGAAGACTTACAATGGGTTCGATCTTTTAAATTAAGAGGTGCTTATAACGCAATTATAGCGTTAAATGAAAATGATAGACAAAACGGAATTACATGTGCAAGTGCAGGTAATCATGCACAAGGTGTTGCTTACACTGCCAACAAACTTAATTTAAATGCTGTTATATTTATGCCAGTAACTACACCTCTTCAAAAGATAAATCAGGTGAAATTTTTTGGTGGTAGTAACGCTGAAGTTGTGCTTACCGGCGATACATTTGATGATTGTCTAAAAGAGGCACTTACGTATACTCAAGATAATAAAATGAATTTCATCGATCCATTTAATAACATTTATACAATCGCTGGCCAAGGTACGTTAGCTATAGAAATTTTAAAACAATCTAAAGAGGATAACATTCAATTTGATTATTTATTCGCAGCTATAGGCGGTGGTGGGTTAATTTCAGGGGTAGGTACTTACTTCAAAGAACATTCACCACAAACTTCTATCATTGGCGTAGAACCTGCCGGTGCGAGTAGTATGTATGCCTCTGTTGTACTAGAAAATCAAATAGTAACGTTACCTGAAATTGATAAATTTGTGGATGGTGCATCTGTAGCAAAAGTCGGTGAAATCACATATGATATTGCCAAAAATGTAGTAGATGACTATATTCAAGTACATGAAGGCGCTGTTTGTTCAACAATCTTGGACATGTATTCTAAACAAGCAATTATTGCGGAACCTGCTGGTGCTTTAAGTGTTTCAGCATTAGAACAATATCGTTCAGAAATTAAAGGTAAGACAGTTGTTTGTGTTGTAAGTGGCGGCAACAATGATATCAACCGTATGAAAGAAATCGAAGAACGTTCTTTATTATTTGAAGAAATGAAACATTACTTCATTCTCAACTTCCCACAAAGACCTGGCGCATTAAGAGAATTTGTAAATGACGTACTTGGACCAAAGGATGATATTACTAAATTTGAGTACCTTAAGAAAAGTTCTCAAAATACAGGAACTGTCATCATCGGCATACAATTAAATAACCATCAAGATTTAGATAACTTAAAGTCGAATGTCAATGAATTCGATCCTTCCAATATCTATATTAACGAAAACAAAATGCTTTATTCACTATTAATTTAAAAGTCTAGCTTATGCTAGACTTTTATTTTATATAAAGTACCACTTACAGTTCTTCGAACTGGAAGTTAAGCTCCTTTTACGTAAATAAAAAAGACCCTTCCGGGTCTTGATTGCCTGTAAAGTCACACTTCTTAATTTTAATTTTTACATTTCACACTTATATATCTTATAAATTTATATGTTATTGGAATAGTGTGACTTATACATGAGCTTTAGCTCATGTATTCCTCTTTACCTACTCTTGCGGAACGTAAATCAGCTACCTTCGGCGCTAAGAAGCATCCCTGACTTCAGACAAGCGCTCGTAAAGTACCACTCTCAATTTATTGAGATAGCGGTACTTATGCATGAGTTTTTGCTCATGCATTCCTTTTACTATTTCACGCTTTCCTCACTCACTTACCGCTTGTAAGCTCATTTCGTCTCTCGTTTACTTCGTCAGCTTCAAACGCTTTCTTTTGTCAGTTTGCAGTTCTTCGAACTGGAAGTTAAGCTCCTTTTACGT